>JAJDOK010000045.1 GCA_022340185.1 Salaquimonas sp.
ACCCGAAGATGCGGTAGCCCGCCCGCCGCGCAGCCTCGTCTTCGTCGACGCCTTTTGCGACGAATACCGACTTCTCTTCCCGCATCCGCGCCGCGACGGGGGTCTCGCGCGCCCCTTCCTCCAGCGCGCCAACGGCCCTGACCGCCGTGTCGAACAGCTCGATCTGCGCCGGGAAGGCATCGCGGAAGAAGCCGGAAATGCGCAAGGTGACATCGACACGCGGCCGGCCGAGTTCCGCCAGCGTCACGATCTCGTAGCCGGTGACGCGCCGCGAGGCATGTTCCCAGACCGGCTTCACCCCGATCAGCGCCAGCGCCTGGGCGATGTCGTCGCCGCCGGTGCGCATGTTCGAAGTGCCCCACACAGACAGGCCGAACGAAGAAGGCCATTCGCCATGGTCCTGGCGGTAGCGCGTGATCAGCAATTCGGCCGACTTCTTCCCCAGTTCCCAGGCTGTCGGCGTCGGCACGGCGCGGGAATCGACCGAATAGAAATTGCGCCCCGTCGGCAGCACGTCGCAGCGCCCCCGCGTCGGCGCGCCGGATGGGCCCGGCCTGACGAAACGCCCGTCGAGCCCGGCAAGCAGCGCCCCGATCTCGGCCTGGCCGCAGGCATCGAGCGCAGGCAGGACATGGTTGTTCACATTGTCGAGTACATTTCGCGTTTCTTCCCATTCGCGGCGGCATTCCGCTTCACCCGTCACCAGTTTCGCCGCCAGCAACTCGATCCGCTCAACTGTGTCGCCCGCCATACGCCAGGGATCGCCGGAGACTTCCGCCAGCGCATCCGGCCCAGGCCCGGTCCACGCCGCGGCCATGTCGCAATCGAGAGGATCGAATGCCAGCGCCATATCCCGCGCAATCGCCCGGTGCAGGCTCATGCCGTCGTTGCCCGGCACACGCACCAGCGCCACCGCCAGATCGGTGCGCAAGCGCCCTTCCGGCGAACGCCCGAAGACATGCAGCCCGTCGCGGATCTGCATCTCCTTCAATTCGCACAGATAGGCGTCGAGCTTGTTGAGCTTCTCGTCCTCGCCATCATCGGGCGCGATGCCGGCGTCATGGTCGAGACCGATATCGGTAACGAGATCGAGAATGCGTTTCGACAGCAGTTTCAGCCGGCGCGGATCGTGGCCCGACGCTTCGTAATATTCATCGACCAGCGCCTCCAAGTCACGTAGCGGCCCATAGCTTTCGGCCCGCGTCAGCGGCGGGGTGAGATGGTCGACGATGACGGCGGAAGTGCGCCGCTTCGCCTGGCTGCCCTCGCCGGGATCGTTGACAATGAAGGGGTAGAGGTTCGGCACCGGCCCGAGCGCGGCTTCCGGATAACACGCAGCCGACAGCGCCAGCGCCTTGCCCGGCAGCCATTCCAGATTGCCGTGCTTGCCCATGTGGACCACCGCATGCGCGCCAAAGGAAAAGCGCAGCCAGGCATGGAAGGCGAGATAGCCATGCGGCGGCACGAGGTCCGGCGAATGATAGCTCTCCTTCGGATCGATGTTGTAGCCGCGCGCCGGCTGGATGCCGACAGCCACGTGGCCGAAGCGCGCGACCGGCAGCGCGAAACTGTCCGTTCCGGCATCGAAGAACGGATCGGCCTCCGGCGCACCCCAGCGTTCAGCGATTGCCGATTGAATCACATTGGGAAGCGATTCCAGGAACGCCCTGTAATGATTGAGCGAAAGCGTTTCGCGGATCTCGCGCCCATCTCTGGCCGCATTGGTAGGCCCGGCCATCAGGTGCCGCATCAGGGCGTCGCTGTTCGGCGGAAATTCACCTGTCTGGTAACCGGCTTCCCGCATCGCTTCGAGCACGCGGACCGTGCCGGCCGGCGTGTCGAGTCCGACGCCATTGCCGAGCCGCCCGTCACGGTTCGGGTAATTGGCGAGCACCAGTCCGATGCGCCTTTCGCCAACTTGCGTGGCGCGCAATCTCGCCCAGTTCGCTACCAGGTCGGCGACGAAAGCGACCCGGTCCGGCGCTGCCTTGTGCGTGACGATATTGGCCTGCACCGCCTCGTCATAGGTGCCTGCATGCTTGAAGGCGATGGTGCGCGAGAGCACCCGGCCATCGACTTCCGGCAGGGCGACGTTCATGGCGAGATCACGCGACGACAGGCCCTGGCTTGAATTCTCCCACACCTCGAGCGACCCGCCGGCCAGCACCGCCTGCAGCACCACCGCGCCGGTCTCGTCCAGCACCGTGCCTTTGTACCCGCCCGCCGGCGACGAAACCGCGAAGCCGGTCAGGTTGATCGCCACTGCAGGCGGATGCTCGGAGAAAAAGCCGCGGACCGTCTCCACCGAAACAGCATCCTTCAGGCTGGAGACGAAGACCGGCAGCGCGTTCAGCCCGCGCTGCCGCAACGCCTTGACCAGCGCCTCGACCGGCTCCAGCCCGCCCGACTGCACCAGTGCACGATAGAAGCAGACGGCAATGATGGGCGCATCGGCCAGCCATACCCGCTCCACCGCTTCAAGAGAGCAGATGCCCAACCCCGGATACCACAGGCCGGACTTGAGCAGGGGCGCGGCTTCTGCCGATGCTTCGCCCTCACCCAGCAGGTGTCGGCAGTAGAGCAGGAAATTGCGCGCATTGCCCGGCCCGCCCTCGGCGAGATAGGCGTGCAGACGCCGGCAATCCTCAGCCTCGATGGTGCAAAACCGGTCGAGCCCCGGATCGGGCTTGTCGTCGCCCGGCAGCACGGCAAGGCTGATCTCCTTCTCGCGCGCCAGCGCGTAAATCATCTCAAGGCCGTAGGGCCAGTAGCTCTCGCCGCCCAGCACCCGCACCACCACCAGCTTCGAACCGGCGACCGTCTTCTCGGCATAGAGATCGACCGACATCGGATGGACAAGTTGCATCAGACTGGCGAGCCGCAGATCCGGCGCGTCGGCACCCAGATCGCGCCTTGCAGCGGCGAGGCTGGCAAGCTCGGTATCGGCCGCCGACAGCACAACGACATCGCCCGGCCGCTGAGCGAGATCGATCGCCTCGTTGCCCTCGTTGATCGTTCCCTTCTGTGCCGCGAGCAGGTGCATGTCGGTTAGGTGAGTACCGCCGCCAGTTCATTTTCGATCGCCGCCTTGTCGAGGCCGGCGAGGCCGATGACGACAAGCTGGCTGCCGCGCGCTTCGCCCTCGCGCCACTCGCGGTCGAAATAGGTGTCGATACGGTTGCCCACCGCCTGCACCAGCAGGCGCATCGGCTTGTTCGTCACCTCGACGAAGCCTTTGAGCCGCAGCACGTCATGCTTCTCGATGATCGGTTTCAGTTTCGCGGCAACCGCCTTTGCATCGGCCACCGCGCCGGCGCCGACGACGAAGCTGTCGAATTCGTCGTGGGCGTGCCCTTCTCCGTTCTCGTGCTCCATCTCGTGGTGCGACTTGCGGTTGGCGATCTCGGTTTCCGTCGCGCTGTCGAGGCCGAGCAGCACGTCGGCGGGCAGCGAGCCGTTCGCCGCCCGCACCAGCTTGACCGCCCGCGCGACATGGCCGGCAACATCGCGTTCCATCGCTTCGAGCGCCGCTTCGTCCACCAGATCGGACTTGTTCAGCACGATCATGTCGGCCGAGATCAACTGATCCTCGAACAGTTCCTCCAGCGGATTGTCATGGTCGAGAGAAGTGTCCTCGGCCCGTTGCGCGGCGACCTTGTCCTCGTCGTCGGCAAAGCGCCCGGCGGCAACCGCATGGGCGTCGACCACCGTCACCACACCGTCGACGGTCACCCGCTCGCGGATCTGCGGCCAGTTGAAGGCGGCGACCAGCGGCTGCGGCAGCGCCAGGCCGGAAGTCTCGATCACGATATGGTCTATCCTGCGGTCGCGCTCGAGCAGCTTCTGCATGGTCGGTACGAAATCGTCGGCCACCGTGCAGCAGATGCAGCCATTGGTCAGCTCCACGATATCGTCTTCTGAGCACGTCTCCTCGCCACAGCCCTTCAGCACTTCGCCGTCGACACCCATGTCGCCGAACTCGTTGATGATGAGCGCAATACGCCGCCCGTTGGCGGTCGCCAGCAGATTGCGGATCAGCGTCGTCTTGCCGGCCCCGAGAAAGCCGGTGATGACGGTTGCCGGGATTTTCGTGGTTTCTGTGGTCATCGCTCAAACTTCTTTCATCACAGATGTCTTCACCCGCCCGATTTCAGCACCAGCGGCAGACCTGCCGCGATGAAATAGACGGTTGTGGCAGCCGCCGCGACTGCCTGGTTCAGATGCCCGGCATGGTCGCGATAGGCGCGCGCCATCGCGTTGTCCGGCACGATGCCCAGCCCCACTTCGTTGGAGACCAGCACGACGGGCGCTTTCGCCGATAACAGGACCGCGACAAGCCTTGCCGTCTCCGCCTCGATGTCCGCATCACGCATCATCAAATTCGATACCCACAGCGTCAGGCAGTCGACGAGCAGCACCCGGCCTTCGCCATCCTCTTGTTGGATCGCACCGGCAAGGTCGAATGGCGCCTCGACATTCGCCCAGCGCGAATTCCGCCTTGCCTGATGCGAGACGATGCGCGCAGCCATTTCATCGTCGAGCGACTGGCCGGTCGCGATATAGACCGGGGCAAGCCCGCTACCCTCGGCAAGCGTTTCGGCGAAGTGGCTCTTGCCGGAGCGCGCACCGCCCAGAACCAGGATCACGCCCGCTGAGAGTTGGTGGGTCAAGCTGCAGCTTCCAGGTGAGCGGCCTCGCTGCGCATGACGCGGTCGAGTACGAAACCGAGCAGACCGCCGAGGAACAGCCAGTAGACGAAGCCGGTCGCGATCGAGGCGATGGCGAATTCCACCGCC
Source organism: Salaquimonas sp. (assembly GCA_022340185.1). GTDB lineage: Bacteria > Pseudomonadota > Alphaproteobacteria > Rhizobiales > Rhizobiaceae > BOKV01. The sequence goes on from JAJDOK010000045.1 coordinate 4,797, forward strand.
AGATTGGCCGGCACCAGCGCTTCGTGTTCGGCGGGCTGCGGCGCACCGTAGAGATGCGGCGCGGCAATCAGCGCCAGCGCTGCAACGATCCACAAGGCCTGCCGGCGGAAGGCCAGAATGCCAAGCCCTGCGCCGGTCGCCAGCACGGTCGCCAGCCACCAGGTCTGCCGCGCGGTCAAATCGGCCGCAGCCGTGCCGGGCAATTCGGGCGGCAGGCCGAGACCCGGCGCCAGAACGAAAACGATGAAGCCGGCAAGTCCCCAGGCAAGGCCGCTCGTCAGAGTCACCGTCCGGCCGGTGACAAGGATCACGGCGGTGATGACCAGCGCGAAGCCGGCGCCGACGACGATATTGGCCATCAGCGTGAAGAAGGTGCGCTCCCAGCCGTCTGCCGGCGCCCACGCGCCGCCTTCGTCCGTTTCGGCAACTTCCGTGCCTGCCGTCGTGCCATGATCATGTCCACCGGCATGGTGATCATGGCCGCCACCGTTCTCATAGGTTTCAGCTTGCAGGATGAGCGGCGTCACCCTGACCGATTGCGCGGCTGTAGCGAATACGCCAGCGGCCACGCCTGCCAGAACGGCAGCGAGCAATACCCGGATGAGCATGACGCTGTCTCAGTGACAGGGCGTGGCGATCGCGTGACGTGTGTCATGCGCCGCGTTGTGCAGCGTCATCGATTGGGAAAACGCAGCTGTGTAGATGAAAAAGACGCCGAGCACGGCGGCAAAGACAGCCGTGGTGATCCGCTTCGTGCCATCCAGCTGGATGACGGCGATTTTCTGTTCTGCGAGCAAGGCAACCTCCGTGATGCTCATGAGTGCATGGTGGCCGCTCATACGGCCCGCATCCGGCAGGTCTCCTGGCTCACGGCTCTCGAGCGTTTCGTCGCCAAGCCAGGCTCGGCAACAAGGTCTTCGGTGGCGTTCCCCTTCCCGGCGGACCTCTCGACCGCCAGTGGCAATGGAACGCCGCCTCGCCGCAATACAGTCGCGGGGTCGGCCAGGTTCGGGACCCCCGGCTTGGGTCGGCCCGTCCTGTTCCCTTTTGATCCCAGGGTCTTTCGACCGTGCGGGAACCAAATGCAACGCGATCATATCGGTTAAGATCGTTTCCGGTCAATCGGGATGCGCTGTTGTATGTCGTAATATCCCGTTCAGCCGATATCCACCGCCGCCGCAAGCAACCCGTCGACATCGAGATGGGTTTCGATATGGGCTGCAAGCTCGTCGAGCGCGGCCTCGACACGGGCGCGATGGCTGTCCGTCCCGGCCTCGCCGCCAAGTCTTTCGATCAGCTGCGCACGCCAGGCATCAGTCGAAAACAGCCCGTGCAGGTAGCAGCCGCGCACCTTGCCGTCGGTGGAGACCGCCCCGTCCGGACGCCCGTCAATCAGCACGAAGGGCCGCGCGCAATCCGGCCCCGAGGTTTGGCCCATATGGATTTCGTAGCCCTCGAGCGGTATGCCGTCTTCGGCGAGCACCGCAGAAGAATTGCGCACGGTCTTCGCCCCTTCGAGTACGGTTTCGATGTCTAGCAGGCCAACGCCCTCGACCTCTCCAGCCGGTCCTTCGACGCCGCCCGGATCGGCAATTTCACGCCCCAGCATCTGGTAGCCGCCGCATAGCCCGATTACCATGCCGCCGCGCGCGACATGGCGGCGAAGATCGTCTTCCCATTGATTCGCGCGGAACTCGGCGAGGTCGGCGATGGTCGATTTCGAACCGGGCAGTACGACAAGCGCGGCATCGTCCGGCAACCTTTCGCCGGAACGGACATAAACCAGTTCCACGTTCGGTTCGCCCTCCAGCGGATCGAGATCGTCGAAATTGGCGATCCTGCCCATCACCGGCACGGCGATTTTCACCGCGCCTGCGCCCGGTCGCCCCAGTCTTTCCAGCGCCACCGAATCCTCCGCCGGCAGCCGGCGCACGGCATCGAGCCAGGGCAGCACGCCGAAGGAACGCCAGCCGGTAATCCTTGTGATCGCTTCCAGCCCGTCATCGAACAGGCTGGCGTCGCCGCGGAACTTGTTGATCAGATAGCCGGCGACCATGGCGCGGTCTTCTCCCGGCAGAATCGCGTGTGTACCGACCAGCGAGGCGATCACCCCGCCACGGTCGATATCGCCGACAAGCACGACCGGCACACCAGCCTTGGTGGCGAAACCCATATTGGCGATGTCACCGCTGCGCAGATTGATCTCGGCCGGCGATCCCGCTCCCTCGACCAGCACCAGATCGGCCCTTGCCGCAAGCCTTGAGAAACTCGCCATAACCGATTCGAGCAATTGCGGTTTCAGCGCCTGATAATCGCGCGCCTTGGCCGTCGTCATCGCCTTGCCTTGGACAACCACCTGGCTGCCGTTCTCGGCCTGCGGTTTCAGCAGTACCGGATTCATGTCGACCGACGGCACGGCGCCGGCGGCCAGCGCCTGCAGCCATTGCGCACGGCCGATCTCGCCGCCACGGCCTTCGCTGTCCGGATCGGCGACCGCGGCATTGTTCGACATGTTCTGCGGCTTGAACGGCAGGACGCGGATGCCGCGTCGCCGCGCCGCCCGGCATAGCCCGGCGACGAGCACCGTCTTGCCGACATCCGAGCCGGTTCCCTGAAACATGAGCGCGCGTGTCATTGGAACCCTCTTATCGCCCGCCATGCGAGCCGGCAACGCAGGGCGCGCCGCGAACCGGCGCAATCCGGTCACATGCCCGGTCATGTGAGCAGGCACATGACAGTCATCAAACTGATACCTGCCGCGCCTAACAGGGCAAGAACCCGTGCGCGAATCATTTCTTACCGCGCAGACGGAGATCGCCATGCCGAACGACGACAATTCCGCCATGAACCCCGTCCGCACCGCCAACAGACTTGCGAAAGCCGTTCACCGCAACAAGAGCATGAGTGGCGACGGCGCGCTGGAGCGGCTGTTTACCTGGGCATTCAAGGGCCTGGTCTACCCGCAGATCTGGGAAGATCCGGTCGTCGACATGGAGGCGCTCAACATCCGTCCCGGCAACCACATCGTCGCTATCGCCTCGGGCGGATGCAATGTCATGTCCTATCTGACCGCCGATCCCGGCGCGATCACCGCCGTCGATCTCAACCGCGCCCATGTCGCGCTGAACCGGCTGAAGCTTGCCGCCGCCGTCAACCTGCCAAGTTACGATACCTTCTACCGTTTCTTCGGCCGAGCCGACGAAAAGGCCAATCTCGCCGCCTATGAGCGCTTCATCCAGCCGCATCTCGACGCCGAAAGCCGTGCCTATTGGGAGCATCGCGGCTTGACGGGCAAACGCCGCATCGCGCTGTTCTCTCGCGATCTCTACCATCACGGCCTGCTTGGCTGGTTCATCGGCGTCGGCCATCGCGTCGCCCGTCTCTACGGCATCGACCCGCGCGACATGCTGAAGGCCCGCACGCTGGAGGAGCAGCGCAGTTTCTTCGATACCGCCCTGGCGCCACTGTTCGAAAAGCGCATGGTCCGCTGGGCAACCTCGAAAAAGGCCTCGCTGTTCGGCCTCGGCATTCCGCCGGCGCAATACGAGGCGCTGGCCGGCGGCGGCGACATGTCGGCGGTGCTGCGCGAGCGGCTGGAGAGACTGGCTTGCGGCTTTCCGCTGACCGACAATTACTTCGCCTGGCAGGCCTTCGGCCGCTCCTACCGCAGGGATGAGGAAGGCGACGAATCCGGTCCCTTGCCGCCCTATCTCCAGGCCCGCCATTTCGACGACATCGCCGAACGCGCCGGCCGCGTCGAGGTGCTCAACCGCTCCGTCACCGAATATCTCGACGGCGAAGCCGAAGCGAGCAAGGATTGTTATGTTCTGCTCGACGCGCAGGACTGGATGAACGACCGCCAATTGAACGAATTGTGGTTCGCCATCACCCGCACCGCGGCACCCGGCGCGCGCGTCATCTTCCGCACCGCCGCCAAACCCGATTTGCTGCCCGGCCGTGTTGCCGACGAAACTCTCGACCGCTGGACCTATTGCGAGGAAGAAAGCCGAAAAGCGACGCTCGCCGACCGTTCCTCGATCTATGGCGGGTTCCATCTCTACCGGTTGAAACAATGAGCGAAACCAGCCTGCCAGGTGCCGGCACGCCATCCAACCTGATGGACGAGATCTATCGCCATCAGCGCTTCATCTACGATCTGACCCGCAAATATTACCTGCTCGGCCGCGACCGGCTGATCGAGGAACTGCAGGTGCCGGACAATGAACCGGGAAGCGCCACCGTGCTGGAACTGGGCTGCGGCACCGGACGAAACCTGATCCTCGCCGCGAGACGCTATCCCCATGCCCGCCTGTTCGGCATCGATCTTTCCGAAGAGATGCTAAAGACGGCGCGTACCAATATCGAACGTTCCGGCATGTCGGACCGCATCCGCCTTGCCCAAGGTGACGCATCCCTGTTCAACGCCGCTTCGCTGTTCGGCGAGACCGGCTTCGGCCGCGTGTTTTTCTCCTACGCGCTTTCAATGATCCCGCCATGGCGCAAGGCGCTGGAGACAAGCCTCGATATCGTCACGCCCGGCGGCAGCCTGCACGTCGTCGATTTCGGTGCTCAGGAAAAATTGCCGGACTGGTTCGGCGATTTGCTGCGTGTCTGGCTGGCGAAGTTCCATGTGGCGCCGCGCCGCGATCTCGAAGCGGTCATGGCCAATCTGGCGTCGGCCCATGGCGGCGAATTGGCGTTTCGCGCGCTCTATCGCGACTACGCGCAGCTCGCCTCGATTCGCATTCCTGGATAGCTACCGATTCGGTCCGAACAATTCGTAGAGCCCCGCCGCGATATCGCCTTCCAGCGGGAAGGACAGCATGCCCATCACCGAATAGCCGAGCAGCCAGGGCATCAGATAGAAGCGGACCATGAAGAAGAACCAGGCGACGAACAGCGGTACCAGCGGCTCTACCAGAAAACCCGGAATGATCGGTCGGAAGACGGCGATCACCGGATCGGTCGCGCGCACGAAAAACCGCATGAAGAAGAACGGGCTATCCTCGGGCAGGAACAGGCGCATCGCCGCGCGCCCGATCAGCGTCCACATGACGAGGCCGAGCACATAGTCGATGACGATCACCCATATGGGGAAGATGGAAAACGGGTTTGGTGCCACGGTCTATCGGCCTTTCGCAACTGGCAGCGTCAAAAAAAGGGGCGGAACCCGGTTCCGCCCCCTCTCGTTGCACAAGGCCCGATTAGTGGGTCTGTTCCAGGATCGTACCACCCGAGGGGATACGGGTCTCGTCGACCATGTCCTGGATCTCCTTCGACGGGGCCGGGGTGAGCAGCGAGACCACCACCGTCAGCACCAGGCTGACCGGCATGCCGATGATGCCGAAGCGGATATGATCGATCCCCCACCACGGCGCCATCGCACCGGTATAGACCATGTAGAGGTACCAAGAACCGACGAGGAAGCCGCCTGCCATGCCGGCAACTGCGCCGGCCCCGTTGGCCCGCTTCCACCATACGCCGAGCACCAACGGGAAGAACAGGCCGGAACAGGCGAAGTCGAACGCCCAGGCCACCGCGCCCAGAATGCCGGTCAACTGCTGCATGGCAATGAACGCGGCTGCTGCACCGATGATGATCAGCAGGACACGCGCGACAATGAGACGCCGTCGCGTATCGGCCTGCGGGTCGATGATCTTGTAGTAGAGATCGTGGCTCAGTGCGTTGGCGATGGCCAGCAGCAGTCCGTCAGCGGTCGACATGGCGGCGGCGAGGCCACCGGCTGCGACCAGACCGGAGATCACGTAAGGCAGGCCCGCGATTTCCGGTGTGGCGAGCACGACGATGTCGGGTCGCATGAAGAACTCGTTGAGCTGGACGATGCCGTCACCGTTCTGGTCCACCACGGCGAGCATGCCAACCGCACTCCAGTTCTTCACCCATTCGAGGTTGGAAACCTCCTCGAACGCCTTGCCGATGACCGAATGGGCATAGGTCGGGTCGAGCAGCTGAAGCTTGGTCAGCGTGGCCAGCGCCGGCGCCGAGAAGTACAGCAGGAAGATGAAGAGCAGCGACCAGCCGACCGAGCGGCGTGCCGACTTGACCGACGGGGTCGTGAAGTAGCGCATCAGGATGTGCGGCAGCGATGCCGTACCGGCCATCATGCAGATGGCAAGTGACACCATGCCCCAGGCATGCCCTGCCGGCGCGTCCTGCGGCGTCGTCAGGACGGAAACGCCCTTGATGGCCTCAAGCGGCGGATTCAGCCCGTATTGCGCCTCCAGTTCGGCGATGCGCTGCACCGCGGGACCGTAGGAGAATTGCGGGATAATGCCCAGACCATGGCGGTTGGACATCCAGATGATCGGCACCAGATAGGCGATGATCAGCACGATGTACTGCGCCACCTGCGTCCAGGTCACACCGCGCATGCCGCCGAGCATCGAGCAGATGAAGATGCCGAGCAGGCCGAGCCAGACGCCGACATTGAACGGGATGCCAAGCGCGCGCGAGGCGATGGTGCCCGTTGCGTTGATCTGCGCCGTCACATAGGTGAACGAAGCGACGACGAGAACGACGACCGCGACGAAGCGGGCCAAATTGCCGCCATAGCGCGTACCGATGAAGTCCGGCACGGTGTAGCATCCGAACTTTCTCAGATACGGTGCCAGCAGCGAGTTGACCAGCACATAGCCGCCGGTCCAGCCGACAATGAAGCCGAGATAGGGATAGCCGCCGAAATAGACACCGCCGGCAAGCGCCACGAACGACGCACCCGACATCCAGTCGGCCGCCGTTGCCATGCCGTTGTAGACGGCTGGCACCTCGCGTCCCGCGACATAATAGGCCGAAACCTCCATCGTGCGCGAAAGCCAGCCAATGATGGCGTAAATGGCGATGGTGAACAGCAGAAAGCCAATGCCGATGGCCTTGGCCGACATACCCATCTTCTCACCGATTGCCATCAACCCGAAGAAGACAAGGAAGCCGAGCGTGTAAAGCGCGTACACCTTGCCGAGATTGTTGACGAAGCCGCTTTTGCCGGCTCCTTCGTTGACAGACATGATCGTGCCTCCCCGCTACTCGTTGACGCCGAATTCGTCGTCGATGGCTTCCTGGCGCCAGTTCTGGAACCAGATCATCGCGACGAAGGCAATCAATGAGCCCTGAACACAGAAATAGTAGCCCAACGGAAATCCCAGGAAGGACATCGAGTTGAGCGAATTTGCCATTGCTGGCAGCACGATGGCGAAGATGAACCAGAGTATGAGAATCAGGAACGTCAGGTTCCGTGTCTTTTGCCAGTGCTGCATCATGGCGTCGGATTTATCGGCCACAGCAACCTCCCACCGATAGCAACACCGCCGACCAACTTGTGCGACGGCCTTGCGGTTGATATGCGCTCCCTCACTCCCGGAGCATCGACTTGCGCATGCCCAACGCTTGACGCGCAGTCGAGGAAAAAAGTTTGCACAAAAACTGGTCAATTGGAACTTTTTTAGCCATTTTCTCCCTGCCACCTTCGTCTAATGTGAAGGAATTAGTGACGGTCATGATGGGCGAATATTTCAAGGAATTCTTTGGCCGGCTAAGCGCCTTCAGGAAGGTTGAGCCCGTCGACAGCGTGCAAGCATTCGGCGATTTTCTGGCGGGCCGTGCTGCCTATGTCTCGCAAAAGAAACTCTACGAATATGTCAAGCAGCGCATGGGGTTAAGCTATCCCAGCCACTTCAGGGACGCCGACTTCATCGCCTCGCTCAACATCGCCAAATGGCATGTCTACGCCGCCTGCCTGTCGGATCTCGCCATATGGATGGGCGCACAGATCTTCCACGCAGGTGCCTCGCCGCGCGAAGCCGCCGGATTGTCCACACATGCCTTTCATGATTCCGTCATGAATCGCTTCGACCGCGGCGAGTTCACCGGCGATGTCGACGAACTGATTCGTTCCTTCGTCGACCGCGCCGCGCTCGCCGGCTGGGCTGCTCTTGGCGATGGCGAGGCCGCATTCAGGCTAAGCCCCAAGGCTCTGGTCAAATGGGCGCCGATCTCCGACGAATTGAAGCGCTACGACACTGAAATCGTGATCAACTCGCTGCGCTTCGCCTGGCTCGACATTCGCGAGCAATACCGCAAGGCAATTGACGCCGATGCGGTGCTGGCGGATTGGCGTAGCCGGGAATCGGAATCGGTTGAAAGAGTACCCTAATCCCTAATCCCTAATCCCTAATCCCAGCATTACCCGCGCCTCGTCGGGTGAAGCCACCTCGCGGCCGACATCGCGCGCGATCGCTGCCAGCGCCGCGATCAGTTCGCCATTGTCGGCAGCCCGCTCGCCATCGGGCAGATAAAACGTGTCTTCCAGCCCGGTCCTGAGCATGCCGCCCAGTTCGGCGGCACGCCGGTGCACCGGCCAGATTTCGGCACGCCCGATCAGCGTCGTCTGCCAGCGCGAGCCGGGAACCAGATAGTCGGGCAGGATTTCCAGCAGCCGCATGTCGGCCGGCATGCCCGACGCCACGCCCATGACGAAATTGTACTGCGCTGTTTCCGCCATGCCGTTCGCGACATACATCGCTACCGAGCGCACGATGCCGGTATCGAAGCATTCGAACTCCGGCCTGGCACCGGTCTCGTTCATGACATCCAGGAACTGGCCGACCTTTTCGACCGGATTGTCGAACAGCATGGGCGGCCATGCCCAGGAGCCGTCCTTCCTGATCTTGAGATAGTTCAGGCTGCCGGCATTGGCCGCGGCAATCTCCGGCTTCACCCGGCGGATACACGATAGCGGCCCCGAGATATCGGCTCCGACGGTACCCGTGGTCTGGTTGATGATGATACCCGGGCAGGCTTCACGGATCGCGTCGCAGATATCGGCCGCAACCTCCGGTTCCCAGCTTGGCAGATGACCTATATGGGGTTCCTGCCGGCGGAAATGGATGTGGATGATCGCGGCACCCTCGTTATAGGCTTCGCGCGCCGAGGCCGCGCATTCTTCCGGCGTGACCGGCACATGATGCTGCTTCGGGTCGGTCAGCACGCCGTTCAGCGCACAGGTCAGGATCGCCTTTTCGTTCATGCCCCCTCCACCTCCAGTTCGGCGACGATCTCGCCGGCCTGCACCTGATCGCCTTCCGCGACATGGATGGCGGCGATGTGGCCCGCGGCCTTCGCAGCCAGCACCGTTTCCATCTTCATCGCCTCGATGACGATGAGCGCCGCACCTTCCTTTATCGCATCGCCTGACAAAACCGCGACCCGCGCCACGCGGCCCGAGACGGGCGTGACGACTTTGCACGGATCGGTCTCCGCCGATTTGCCCGCCAGCAAATCCAGCTCGGCAAAAGCGAGTACTTCGCCATCGCGCATCAGGTGGTAACGCCGACCCTCGACGATGAAGCGGTATCGCTTTTCGAGACCGCCAGTCGACAGACCGAGCGTCTCTCCGTCCCATTCCGACTTGCCGATAGCCGTTTCTCCGCCACGCCAGATCGCCTTGACCAGCCTGCCGCGCTCGAAGACGAGCCGCACGGTTTCGCTTGAGCCAGCGCATTCCAGCGACACCGCACATTCGGCGATGCCAGTCGAGCGGAACCACGTTCCGCCCGGTGCGAGCACCGCAACGCACGCCGCAGCAAGCCATTCCACGCTCGCTGGTGCTGGCGGCAAAAGGACCGGGTCATTGCTTCCGATCCAGCCGTCAATCGTCGCCGTCATCATCCGGCCTTCGCCGAATGCCGTCGAGCGCAGCAGACGCACAAGAAAGCCGGCATTGTTGGTGACACCGACCAGCGGCGTCTTTTCGATCAGGCCGGAGAGTTTCGCAATCGCCTCGGCCCTCTCGGCGCCATGGGCGATGAACTTCGCCACCATCGGATCGTAATCCGCGCCGATGCTGCCGCCTTCTTCGACCCCTGAATCAATTCTTTCGCCCGTCGATTCAAGCGGCTGAAAGTGAACGATCTTTCCCGTCTGCGGCAGGAAGCCCTGATAGGGGTCCTCCGCATAAAGCCGCGCCTCGATGGCGTGGCCGTCGATGGTGATCTGATCTTGCGCGAGCGGCAGCGCCTCGCCCGAAGCCACCCGCAATTGCCATTCGACCAGGTCGATACTGGTCGTCATTTCGGTCACCGGATGCTCGACCTGCAGCCGCGTGTTCATTTCCACAAAGAAGGCGTTGCCCTGACCGTCGAGGATGAACTCAACCGTGCCGGCACCCTCGTAATTGACCGCCTTTGCCGCCGCGACCGCCCAGGCACCGAGCTTCTCGCGAAGGACCGAATCGACTGCAGGCGACGGGCATTCCTCGATGATTTTCTGGTGCCGGCGCTGCGCCGAACAGTCGCGCTCGAAAAGATGCACGATTTGTCCGTGAGCATCGCCGAAAACCTGCATCTCGACATGGCGGCTATCCTCGATCAGCCTTTCGAGCAGCACGGCATCATTTGCGAAGGCGCTTTTCGCTTCGCGCCGCGCCGAGGTGAGCGCCTCATCAAAGTCCGCCGCATCGTCCACACGGCGCATGCCTCGCCCGCCGCCACCGGCCACAGCCTTGATCAGCACCGGAAAACCGATCTTCTCCGCTTCCGCCACCAGCACGGCATCGGACTGGTCCTCACCGCAAGCGCCGGGCACCACCGGTACGCCGGCTTGAACCATCTTCGCCTTTGCCGCCGCCTTGTCGCCCATGATCCGGATCGCTTCGGCCGATGGCCCAACGAAAAAAACGCCCGCCGCCTCGACAGCCTCGGCGAATCCGGCATTCTCCGACAGGAAGCCGTAGCCCGGATGGATCGCATCGACACCTGCGCGTTTCGCCGCCCCGACAACCGCTTCGATGTCGAGATAGTCGGTTATCCTCACCGCCTCGTCACAGGCCCTGACATGCAGCGCATCACTATCGGCCTCGGTGAACACCGCCACCGTGGCGATGCCCATGCGCCGCGCCGTGCGCGCGATCCGGCAGGCGATCTCGCCCCTGTTGGCGATGAGGAGCTTGGCGATCATGAGGACCTTTCGCCTCCCCCTTGTGGGGAGGCGGGCGAGTTCGAGTCGAGCGGAAGCGAGACGAAGAAAAGCCGGTGGGGATGCAAAACGTGCAAACTAACGCTTGCGCATAGGTGGGAAATCTCCCCCACCGCTTCAGCTGGCGCTTCGCTTGGCTTCAGCCGCCTCCCCACAAGGGGGAGACAGGTACGCTGCATTCCAGGCACTTTCACCCCCTCACCGCTTCGCCTTGTTCGACGTACCCGGCAATGTACCCTCCAGCTTGGCGATGATCGTGAGCATGACCTCGTCGGCGCCGGCGCCGATGGAAACCAGCCGTCCGTCGCGGAAGGCGCGCGCCACCGGATTGTCGGCCGTGTAGCCCATGCCACCCCAATATTGCAGGCAGGAATCGGCGACCTCGCGAATGAGCCGGCCGCATTTCAGCTTCGCCATGGAGGCGAGCCGGGTCACATCCTTGCCCGACACATAGTGTTCGACCGCGCTCCAGGTCAGCGCGCGCAGGGCCTCGACTTCGGTGCGCAATTCTCCCATGCGGAAATGCACCACCTGATTGTCGAGGATCGGCTTGCCGAACACCTGGCGTTCCCGCGTGTAGTCGATGGTCTTGTCGATCACCTGGTCGAGCATGCGGATCGTGTTCATCGCACCCCACATGCGTTCCTCCTGGAACTGCAGCATCTGCATGGTGAAGCCGTGACCTTCCTGACCGATCAGGTTCTTCTGCGGCACCCGCACCTCGTCGAAGAACAATTGCGCCGTGTCCGACGAGTTCATGCCGATCTTGTGGATTTTCTGGCGCGTGATGCCCCTGGCATCCATCGGCACGGCGATCAGCGACTTGTTGCGGTGCGGCGCGCCTTCTTCCGAAGTATTGGCGAGCAGGCAGCACCAGTCGGCCTTCATGCCGTTGGTGATCCACATCTTGGTGCCTGAAATGACATAATCGTCGCCGTCCTTCTTCGCCCAGGTCTTGACCGCCGCCACATCCGAGCCGCCGCCCGGCTCCGATACGCCGAGGCACCCCACCGCGTCGCCGGCGATCGCAGGCGCCAGGAAATTGCGCTTCACATGGTCCGAACCGAAGCGGTTCATCGCTGGCGTACACATGTCGGTCTGCACGCCGATTGCCATCGGCACGCCGCCGCAATGCGCCGCACCCAGTTCCTCGGCCATGATCATGGAATAGGAGAAGTCGAGCCCCAGACCGCCAAAATCTGGATCGTATTTGATGCCGAGCAGGCCCAGATCACCGAGCTTCTTGAACAGATCGTGCGAGGGAAACTCCTCCGCCTCCTCCCATGCTTCGACATGGGGATTGATTTCGGTCTCGACGAATTTCGCCACCGTCCGGCGCAGTTCCTCATGTTCGGGCGTAAACTGCATGGTTCATTCCTCCCTGAGGTTCACATCCTCGCCACGCCGAAAGCGTTCGGCTGCAATTGTCTCGTCTCGCCTTCCGCTGCAATCTGAAGGCACAGCGCCAGTACGGCGCGCGTATCGCGCGGATCGATGATGCCATCGTCCCACAACCTTGCGGTACCGTAGAGTGCGGTCGACTCGATTTCGATGCGCGCGCGGATCGAATCCGACATCTGCTTCAGCGCGGCCTCATCGAGCTGTTGTCCGGACCGTGCGAATTTCGCCCGCGTGATCGTCTCCATCACGCCGGCGGCCTGCTCGCCGCCCATCACCGCCGTCTTCGCCGAGGGCCAGGCGAAGATGAAGCGTGGCGAGAAGCCCCGCCCGCACATGCCGTAATTGCCTGCGCCATAGGACCCGCCTACGACGATTGTGAACTTGGGCACGCGCGCATTGGCGACGGCCTGGATCATCTTCGAACCATGCTTGATCGCTCCGTCGCGCTCGGCGCGGGTGCCGACCATGTAGCCGGTTGTGTTCTGCAGGAAGACAAGCGGCGTCTTCGCCTGGTCGCAAAGCTGGATGAACTGCGCCGCCTTGACCGAGCCGGTCGGCATGATCGGCCCGTTATTGGCGAGGATGCCGACGCGCTTGCCGCCTATTCTACCGTGGCCGCACACCGTGTCGGGCGAATAGGCCGCCTTGAACTCGAGGAACTGGCTGCCATCGGTAACCCGCGCGATGATTTCCTTCGCGTCATAGGGCGTCCTGTCATCGGCGCTGACAACGCCCATCAGTTCTTGCGCATCGTAAAGCGGCGGCTCGCTCTCTTCCTCGCCTGTCACCTCGTCCCATTCGAGCGCTTCCATGATCGCGCGCGCCTGCGCTACCGCCTGCGCGTCGTCGTGCACGAGATATTCGCCGAGGCCCGTGACGCGGCCGTGCAGATCGGCGCCGCCGAGACTTTCGTCGTCGGCGTCCTCGCCGATCGCCGCCTTGACCAGCGGCGGGCCGGCCAGGAAGATCTTCGACTTGCCCTCGACCAGCACGACATAGTCCGACAGGCCCGGCAGATAGGCCCCGCCCGCCGTCGACGAACCGTGCACCACGGCGATCTGCGGGATGCCGGCAGCTGACAGCCGCGCCTGGTTGGCGAAGGATCGCCCGCCCTCGACGAACATCTCCGCCTGGTAGTTGAGGTTCGCCCCGCCGCTTTCGACCAGATAGATCACCGGTAAGGCGTTTTCGAAGGCGATCTCGTGCAGGCGCAGGCTCTTCCTGAAACCCATCGGCGAGATCGTGCCGCCCTTGATCGCCGAATCGCTGGCCGAGATGAGGCAGCGTTTGCCCGCCACCACACCGATGCCGACAATGGTGCCGCCGCCCATGATGTTCTTCTCGCCATCGTCGTCATGCATCTTGTAGCCGGCGAGCGTGGAAAGTTCGAGGAACGGCGCGCCACGGTCCACCAGTCGCTCGACGCGCTCGCGCGGCAGCAATTGTCCCCGGCTTTCGAACTTGTCACGCGCCCTGGCCGAATTGGCGCGAACCTTGGCCTCCAATCCGCGAATTTCGGCGAGCCGCTCTTCCATCCTCGCCGCATTGGCGCGGAAGGTGTCGGATTTGTCGGACAGGGCGGATTGGAGCACGGGCAGCGGCATCGGCGCTATTCGTCTCCCAGCACGTCCGGCTTCACCGCGCGGTGAAAGCCTTCGAAGGCCGGGGCAACGCGCTCCTGCGATATATCAACCATCGGCGAACCGAGCGGCGCTCCGCCATTGATCGGGATCGTGACGCCGGTGACGAAGGCAGCTCCCGGCGACAGCAGGAAGCAGGTCACCGCCGAAACTTCCGCTTCGGTACCGAGCCGGCCGAGCGGCACATGGCGCTTCAGTTTCGGGATCAGCGCCCTCATCGCGCCTTCATAGGTATCCATGCCGGAAGAAGCGATCCAGCCCGGCGCCACGCAATTGACCCGCACGGCGGAACCCGCCCATTCATAGGCCGCCGTCCTGGTGAGGTTTTCAACGCCCGCCCGCGCCGCACCGGAATGAGCCATGCCCGGCATGCCGCGCTCGATATCGGCCGACATGTTGACGATCGCGCCGCCATGGCTCCGCATCGACTGTTCGTGGACTTCGCGCATCATCAGGAAGGTGCCGGTCAGATTGTTGGCGACCACCGCCTCGAAGCCACGCTTGGATATGGATGCCGCAGGCGCCGGATACTGCCCGCCGGCATTGTTGACCAGCCCATCGATCCTGCCGTGTTCGGTGACGATCTGCCCGATATGCTCCTTCACCGCATCCTCGTGACGGATATCGAAGACGTGGAAGGAGGCAGAACCGCCATCTTCGGCAATTTCCGCCACCACGGTTTCGAGCTTTTCTTCCTTGCGTCCGGTGACGACGACATGCGCGCCAAGGCTCGCCAGTTCGTGCGCCGTGCAGCGCCCGATGCCCGAACCCCCACCGGTGACAATGATCGTGCGAGCAGCGAAGAGACCCGGCATGAACACGGAACGATAACGTTTCGCGTTCATGCCGGTCTCGCCTTGGCCCCACTACGGTCAAGCTCTGCTTTCAGGAATTCGCCCCAACGGGCGATAAAGTCGGCAATTTCCGCCTTGCTCATGGCAAGTGCGTCCTGTACCAGGAAACCGCCAAGCATGCAGCGTGAGGCAGTGATCAGGAATTTCAGCCGCTCGGTGTCCGTTCCGTCTCTGGTGGCAAGTGCCGCCACCCGCCCTTCCGCCTCGCGCGAATAGGCAGCGATCGCCGGTGCCAGCCGCTCGCACAGGCGTTCGTCGGTGCGCGCCGCGACAAAGATCTCAAGCATCGCCTTGTACCAGTGCGAAGTGATATGGCTGGACCAGGAATCGTCGATCAGTTCCGGTAGGCCAGCCGCGCCCCTTTCCTCCGCCCAGCGCGTCAAAAAGATTTCGCCGCGCTTCAACCCTCGCTCGGCGACAGCGACCATCAGGTCTTCCTTGGAGGGAAAGTGATGCTGGAGCGCACCGATGGAAAAGTCCCCTTCGGCGGCGATCTTCTTGATCGAACTGGCGTGGTAACCTGTACTGGAAAGCCGGTTCACCGCCGCATCCAGAATGGCTGCGCGCATGGCGTCGCTCTTCGCCGCCTGATGCGTCAGCCTAGTCGTTTCCCGCCTCGCCTCTATCGTTTCGACGCTACCCTGAATCATGCCAGAAAACAAACCATACATATGTATTGTTTTCAAGCTGAATGACCCCGTATTGCTAATCGCTTGGTGTGGTTATCGATCCGGCGTATAAAATTTGCCACTGGGAAAGGAGATAGCCGTGCGCACGGTCATGTTCCTGATTCTCACAGGACTTCTGTTCGCTGGCGGCATGATGCCAGCCGAAGCCCGGCGCATTGCGCTGGTGGTCGGTAATTCGCAATATGTCCATGTGCCGCGCCTGACCAACCCGGCCAACGATGCCAGGCTAATCGCCGGGACGCTGGAGGGTCTGGGCTTCACGCTTGTCGGCGGCGGCCCGCAGCTCGATCTCGACAAGGCCGGCATCGACAACGCGGTGCAGGCATTCGGTCGCCAGATTCAGGGCGCAGAAGTCGCCCTGTTCTACTATGCCGGCCATGGTCTGCAGATTCACGGCGCCAACTATCTGGCGCCGGTCGACGCCAATCCCACGCGGGAGGCCGATCTCGACTTCCAGATGCTCGACGCCAATCTGGTGCTGCATCAGATGGAGGGTTCGGGTTCCAAGCTCAACGTCATGATCCTCGACGCCTGCCGCAACAATCCGTTTGCCGGGCGCGGCATGCGCGCGGCAAATGGCGGACTGGCGCAGATGCAGGCACCAGAAGGCACGCTGATCTCGTTTGCGACCCAGCCCGGTAATGTCGCGCTCGATGGCGCCGACGGCGACAGCCCCTATTCGAAGGCGCTTGCCGAGACGCTGCGCCAACCGGGCCTCGACATCTTCCGCACCTTCAACCAGATCGGCGTCAAGGTATCGGAGGCGACCGGCGGCCAGCAGCAGCCATGGCTGTCGACCTCGCCGATCAAGGGCGATTTCTACTTTGCCGGAAAGCCCGGCGGGGCGAAGTCCGGAACTGCGGACGAGGCCGGCAAGCTCGCGGCGTTGCAGTCCAGACTTGCCGAACTGGAGCGCAAACTGGACACGGCACGCGACAACCCGCCCGCCTCCGCACCCGACACGTCCAAACCGGACACGTCAAAACCGGACACGGTGGAATATCCTTTCGACGGGCGCTGGAAGGTGACCATCGACAATCTGAGTGGCTGTCTTGTCAACAGCGGAACCTCGTATCACATCACCGTCGATCACGGCCTGATCAACGAACCGAAACAGAAAGTTCCCAAAAAGGGCGCCGTTTCATCCGACGGACATTTTTCCCTCGATGCATTTCGCCACGACGGGCGCCTGATCAACTCCCAGAAGGGCACACTGAGCGGTAACAGCGGAACCGGCAAATTCATCGGCAGCAAACCCGGCTGCACCGGTACGATCCGCATGTCGAAGGTCAACTAGAGCATTCGGGCTTGAGGGCCGTTTCAACTCCGACTCAGTGTCGCCACATATTTCCAATTGAACCTTGCATAGCCCCGCTCCGTCACCTTCAGATGGCCGCGCATCAGCGCGTGCAGTTGCGGCAGGCGGTGGAAGGGTACGGTTGGCATGGAATGGTGTTCGACGTGATAGGGCATGTTCCAGGCGATCAACTTGACCAGCCTGTTGGTGAAGGTCGTGCGCGTATTCTCCAGCATGTTGGCGACGAAGGCGCAGCGCCCGTGCTCGGCCAGCAGGTAGAGCCGCAGGAAAGGCTGGCCGATCAGCGATGGCACGACCCATACCCACAACAGCACCGTTGAGCCCGACCAGACCGAACCAGCCGCCAAGAGGGCATAAAGGGCGAGCATCATCCGCACTTCCCGCGCGACCCTGCCCCGCGCTTTCTCCGGCACGAACGTATCGTCACGGCGCCCCGCCGCGTTGCGCAACAGCGTTTTGATCTCGCCCGACCACACCGGCAGGCCGGTGACATGGACAACATATTGCCGGAGGGTCTCGGGTTTGCCGCCGGCGATGAGTTCGGGATCGTTGTCGGGATCCTGCGTGTGCCGGTGATGGGCGAAATGGAAGAAGCGGAACCATTCCGCCGGCAGGAGGATCAAAAAGCCGCAGATCCGCGCCACCGCGTCGTTGATCCAGCGCGCCGCAAACGGCGTGCGATGGCTCGTTTCGTGCAATGCCGTAAACAGGAAGACGACCAGAATGCCCTGTGGCAGCATCAGCGCCGGCCACAACGGCACGCGCGCCACGATCAGCGCTCCCAGAAACAGGATCGCTCCCCAATGGAAGGCCAGCCGCGCCAGCCCGGCCGCGTCCGACTTTTCGGTCAGCCGAACGGCGTCCTCCGGCGAAAGCGAGGCAACGAAGGCGCGATGATCGATCGCGATTTGGTCGGTGTCGGCAAGGTCCATGGCGCCTTCACCATAGCAGAAGGCAGACCTTGCCAGACAGGTACTGTCGAATTCTAGCGTCCGCCATGGCTGCGCGGGCCGCATTTGTAGGCGACGACACAACGCTTGTTGTCGGTGGCCTGAACCTGGATAGCGACCTGGGGACAGCGCAGCGTGCTCTTCTTGGAGACCGGCACGCCGTCATAGATCGGCAGCGTCGTGCCGCTGCGGGTCGTAACAGTGATCCTGCCGCTGCGTTCATAGGTTGCTACGGCCTGGCTGCAACTCATGCCGACACTCTGGGCGTTCGCAGGCGACGGCAGCACGAGAGGTGCAAGCGCCGCAACAATTATCAAAACCCGAAGCCGCATCGTGTTCCTCCGAAACAGTGTCCGGCGGGAAATCGCCGGACGACATAATGACAACTAACCGCCACAGAACGGTCTTTGCGACGGCGGACACTCGATCTGGTCGATACGCGGATCGCCTGTCCTGAGCTGGTCATAGGGCGAGCCCTTGTAGTCGCGATAGTGGAACCCGCCATCATCACGTTCGACGAATTTGTAATTCGGCCAGATGAAGTTGGGCAGAACCACAAGGGAAAGCAGGATCGGCAGACCCGAGCGTAAAAGGCCGGACGAGGATAAAAAACGGAAGACGGGTCCCGCACCTCTTGCACCAATGGGCTTCACATCGCTTCTCATCCGCAGGCAATCCTCGCTTCGTTCGATCCAATGTAGGTCACTATTGCGTCACAACCAGAGCCACTGCCATTCACATTTTGGCGAAGCAACCGGTTGTTGCGCAGATATGCGATTTCGCCTGGCCACGCAAAACCCGGAACCAGACGATCGTCGAATCGCTTGCATGATGGAAATGAGTGCCATATAGTTGTATGATACAACTATATGGATGGCCATGCCTGCCAGCTCCGGGGAAATTGCCCGTATCCGTATTGCATCGCGCCGACTGGTGCGTTCGTTGGGCTTTCTCGACCACACACTCGCAGGCACCGACCTGTCGGCTTCGGCCGTCCACGCCATTGTCGAGATCGGTCGCGCCGGCGAAATGACGGCGAAAGATCTGTCTGCCATCCTCGATCTCGAAAAATCCACCATCAGCCGCCTGGTCGCCGGTCTGGTTCGCCACGGCGAATTGCAGGAAATACCGTCGCCGTCCGACGGTCGCGAGAAGCGGCTCGCATTGACCGCAAAGGGTCGCAACACGCTGGCCGCCATCGACCGCTACGCTGAGGATCAGGTCATCGCCGCGCTTGAAGACACGCCCGTCGATACGGTCCGAACCATCATCGACGGCCTTGAAATCTATGCCAATGCGCTGGCCAGAAAGCACCCCTGCCCCGCCATACCCGCCATCCGCCAGGGCTATACGGGTGGCCTGTTCGCCGCGATCATCGGCATGCATGCGGCCTATTACAGCCGCGAGACAGGCTTCGGCGAAGCCTTCGAAACCCGCGTCGCGCGCGACCTCGCCGAATTCATGCCGCGCGTCGGCAGGCCGCAAAACGGCATATGGCACGCCGTCGCCGAAGACCGCATCATCGGCGCCATAGCGATCGACGGCGAGGACCTGGGGGCAAGTCGCGCCCACCTTCGCTGGTTCATTGTCGGTGACACCGCACGCGGAACCGGGTTGGGGAGAAAGCTTCTGTCCACTGCGCTCGAATTCTGCGATGCGCACGGTTTCGACGAGACGCATCTGTGGACGTTCCGCGGGCTCGATGCTGCCCGAAAGCTGTATGAAGACAATGGCTTCGTGCTCGCCGGGGAATGGTCCGGCGACCAGTGGGGCAAGCAGGTGATGGAACAGAAATTCGTCCGACCCCATCCATGAAACCGGATCAGCGCCCGAGCCCCATGCCTTCAAGAAACTCGGCGCCGGTAATGAGCTTGGAATTGTCCTTCAGTTCCAGGATCAGGCGCGGTGCGTCGCAATGGCGGCGGATCGAATCCATGACGGCGCGCCAGCGCAGCGTCCCCTCGCCCGGCGCCCAGTGCCGGTCGGCGCAGCCATCGGCGTCCTGCAGATGGACATGCGCCAGCATCTTGCCGGCCGCCGCGACGAAATAGTCGACCGGCGGCGCCCCCTCCATGCCATGGGCGTAATAGGCATGTCCCGTGTCGAGCGACACGCGCACCGCATCGCTGTCGAAGGATTTGGCCAGTTCCACGCGGGCATGCGGGTCCTTGTCCTGAACGTTCTCGATGACGATGGTCACGCCGATATCTTCCGCCTTCTTCACCGCTTCACCCATGATGCGGTGGCAGCGTCTGATCGTCGCTTCGTCATCGCCCTCGAAATTGTAGGAATTGTTGACGTCCCAGGCCGTGTAGGGGCTGTGCACCACCATCATGTCGGCGCCGAGATACTCGCACACATCGAGCGCCTGCAGCATCCGTTTCGAAACCAGCGCCGCGATATCGGGATCGCGCGTATTGATCTCGAAGCCCCAGAACGGCCCGTGAATGCCGACCTTGCCCTGATGGCCGTCGAGCAATTGCTTGTAGCGGTCGGCCAGCGGCCGCCAGTCGGCATTGAGAATTTCCGCATAGCAGAATTCCTGCAGCTCCAGATCGCGATTGCCCTCCATCACCCAGTTGTGCAGCCGTTCGAGGTCGCCGATCGTCAGTGCTGCACCAAGTACAGGAAGCGCACTGGTGGAGGCCTGGGCGGTCTGGTTCATGCATTTTTCTCCGTATTGGCGGTCTTGTTCGTCCTGCGCCGCCCTGATTCCTGGTTTTATCCGGCGACAATGACGTAATTCATCGCTGGCGCGACAATCCCTTTGAGGCAAGTTCGGCTTCATAGGCCGTGAGCCAGGTATCGAGATGGGACCCGAGCCCGCGAAGATAGGTCCATGTATAGATACCGGTATCGTGCATGTCGTCGAAACCGATGCGGATGGCGTAATTGCCGGTCGGTATGATCTGCATGATCTCGACATCGCGCTTGCCATGCACAAGCTGACGCTGGTCCGGCGAATGGCCCTGCACCTCGGCCGAGGGCGAATGGACGCGCAGCATCTCGGCTGGAATCTCGTAGCGCGCGCCATCGTCGAAGGTAACCGTCAACATGCGGCGGTCTTTCGATACCCGCAATTCCGTGGGACGGGACGCTGATTGTTCCATGCTCGAATTTTGCCTGTTCTCGCCCATCTTTTCGCCGCCAATGAACGGCAGACCTGCGCAACCGACTGTCGGTTCATCCCGCCCCAATTGTCAACGGCTTGCAAACCGTCAAGCACAAATGTAACCCGACATCGTCATTGGAGAAGCCCTCGTGAGTGCCACCATCATCGTCGTCGGCGCAGGACAGGCCGCCGCCGCCTTTGCCGCCAAGCTGCGCGAACTTCAGCCCGAGCGCCCCATCACGCTTGTCGGCGATGAACCCGAGCTGCCCTATCAGCGCCCGCCTCTGTCGAAAAAATATATGACCGGCGAGATGAGCCTCGACAGGCTGCTGCTGCGCCCGGCCGAATGGTATGACGAGCACCATATCGAATGCCGCACCTCCGTGACCGTCGATTCGATCGACCGCGAAGACAAGATGGTCGTGCTGTCGGACGAGACGGTGCTGAAATACGACAAGCTCATCATCGCCACCGGCGCCACCCCGCGCCGCCTGGCACCTGCTGCCGGCGGCGAACTCGCCGGCGTCTATGCGCTCAGGACGCTCGCCGATGCCGACGCCATGGCGCATGAGTTCAAGCCCGGCAGGAAACTGCTGGTCGTCGGCGGCGGCTATATCGGTCTTGAAGCTGCCGCAGTTGCCGCCACGCTCGGTGTCGAGGTGACGGTGGTCGAGATGGCGCCGCGCATCCTGCAGCGCGTCGCGGCCGCCGAAACCTCCGACTATTTTCGTGCCCTTCACCGCTCCCGCGGCGTAACCGTCACCGAAAGCGCCTCCCTAATCCGTCTGGCCGGGGACAATGGCAGGGTCGCCAGGGCCGAATTCGCCGACGGTTCGGCGCTCGATATCGACTTCGCCCTCGTCGGCATCGGCGTCACACCCAATGTCGCGCTCGCCGAGGAAGCCGATCTCGCCGTCGGCAACGGCATCGAGGTTGGCCTCGACTGCCGCACCTCCGATCCCGACATCTTCGCTGCCGGCGACTGCGCCTCCTTCAAGTTCCGCGGCCAGCGTATCCGGCTGGAATCGGTGCAGAATGCCATCGAGCAGGCGGAAGCCGCCGCCCATGTGATCGCCGGCCAGAAGGTCGAATACAAATCCGTGCCCTGGTTCTGGTCCGACCAGTATGACGTGAAACTGCAGATCGCCGGCTTCAATCTGGGTTATGACAGCACGGTGGTGCGCCCCGGCATCCGCGAAGGACAGCAATCGGTATGGTATTTCGCGGGAAAGGAGTTCCTTGCCGTCGATGCCATGAACGACCCCCGCGCCTATATGATGGGCAAGCGCCTGCTGGAGGCAGGCCATGATCCTGCAAAATCGATCACGCCCGAGCAGGCCGCCGATCCGGATTTCGACTTAAAGTCGTTACTTTAGGGAAACGCTATCCCCGCCCCGTGGATGTCTGGCCCTTGCAAATGCCTTGATTGCCGTGTCAAACCGGATGGAGCCACCGGCGTATTCCCGAGAGACCGAATTGACGAAACCGCAAACCCCGCTTCTGGACAAGGTGAACGTGCCGGGCGACCTGCGCGCGCTGCCCGAGGTTGAGCTTCCTGAGCTTGCGGACGAGTTGCGCGCCGAGATGATCGACGCCGTCTCCCAGACGGGCGGCCATCTGGGCGCGGGCCTTGGCGTCGTCGAACTCACCGTCGCGCTGCATTACGTCTTCAACACCCCGGACGACCGCCTCATCTGGGATGTCAGCCACCAGAGCTATCCCCACAAGATCCTGACCGGCCGTCGCGACCGTATCCGCACCCTGCGCCAGAAGGGCGGGCTTTCAGGCTTCACCCGCCGTGCCGAGAGCGAATACGATCCCTTCGGCGCCGCCCATTCTTCAACATCCGTTTCCGCCGGCCTCGGCATGGCCGTCGCCCGCGACCTCAAGGGAGAGAAGCGCAATGTCATCGCGGTGATCGGTGACGGCGCCATGTCGGCCGGCATGGCCTTCGAGGCGATGAACAATGCCGGCGCACGCGGCGAACGCCTGATCGTCATCCTGAACGACAACGACATGTCGATCGCGCCGCCGACCGGCGCCATGAGCGCCTATCTCGCGCGCCTGGCTTCAGGCCGCACCTATCTCGGCATGCGCGATATCGGCAAGCGGCTGACCGCCTATCTCGGCAAGCGCCTCGATCGTGCGATCACGCGCGCGGTCGAACATGCCCGCGGCTATGTTACTGGCGGCACGCTTTTCGAGGAACTGGGCTTCTTCCATATTGGCCCGATCGACGGCCACAATCTCGAACACCTGATCCCGGTGCTCAAGAATGTGCGCGACAACGCCACCGGCCCGGTGCTGATCCATGTCGTCACCCAGAAGGGCAAGGGCTACGCGCCGGCCGAGGAGGCAGCCGACAAATATCATGGTGTCTCCAAATTCGACGTCATCACCGGCGCGCAGGCCAAGCCGCCTGCGAACGCACCGAGCTACACCAGGGTCTTCGCCGAAAGCCTGATCCAGGAGGCACGCCAGGACGAGCGCATCGTCGCGATCACCGCCGCCATGCCATCGGGTACCGGCCTCGATCTCTTCAGCGAGGCCTTTCCAAAGCGCACCTTCGATGTGGGCATTGCCGAACAGCATGCCGTCACCTTCGCCGGCGGATTGGCCACCGAGGGGCTGAAACCCTTCTGCGCCATCTATTCGACCTTCCTGCAGCGCGCCTATGACCAGGTCGTCCACGATATATCGCTGCAGAAATTGCCGGTGCGTTTTCCCATCGACCGCGCCGGCTTCGTCGGCGCCGACGGGCCGACCCATTGCGGCGCCTTCGATGTCGCCTATCTGGCGACCCTGCCCGGTTTCGTCGTCATGGCCGCCGCCGACGAGGCGGAACTCAAGCACATGGTGCGCACCGCCGCCGACTATGACGAGGGGCCGATTTCGTTCCGCTACCCGCGCGGTGAAGGCGTCGGCGTCGACATGCCGGAGCGCGGCCAGTTCCTCGATATCGGCAAGGGGCGCGTCGTCAAGGAGGGTTCGAGCGTTGCCATCCTGTCACTCGGCACAAGGCTTAAGGACGCCGTGCTGGCGGCCGAGGAACTCGATGCCCACGGCCTGTCGACCACGGTGGCCGATGCCCGCTTCGCCAAGCCGCTCGACACCGATCTCATCGCCCGGCTCGCCCGCGAGCACGCCGTTCTGGTCACCGTGGAGGAAGGCGCGGTCGGCGGTTTCGGTTCGCAAGTCGCCCAGTTCCTGGCGACGAACGGGCTGCTCGACAACGGCCTGAAATTCCGTTCGCTGTTCCTGCCCGACGCCTATGTTGAACAGGCTTCGCCCGCCGCCATGTATGCCGATGCCGGCCTCGACGCCACGGGCGTCGTCACCGCAGTGTTCCACGCCCTTGGTCAGGACGAGCGGGCGCTGCGCAAGGGTGCGTCCTGAACGCCTTCGCCGATTTGACGGAATTCACCTATCTTTCGAGAAACACCTGTAACTACAGATAATTAGATGATATTTCACCTTTGACTTGCGTCAAGGCTGAAAGGTCTTTTGTTTATTAGTCTGCCCAAACATTCTGCGGTCGGAAATTTGCCGAGTGTTGTCCTTGCCGGCTTTTCATGTCGAACATAGGATGTTTTGCAGGGTGTTGTTGCTGGCCGGAAGCTGTCCGGAGGAGTTGTCATGACCATGCTTTGCATCAGGCTTTTCGCCGTAATCTTGGCTTTGCTCGCCATTGTGCCGGCTTCGCAAGCGGCAAGCATCGGGATAGGTGGCATCAGGCTGCACGTACCCGGCGTCGTGGTCGAGCCAAGGGTGGTCGTACCGCCCTATCAATACCGTGAATACAGGGGTTCGGTCAGCGGTCAGCCGCGCTGGCACATCGTCATCCAGGAGGGCCATACCTTCGCCACCAATGACCAGGGCGTGTGGGTTGGTCATGACGATGCCGGCAACATGGTCATGCAGATAGCGGTCGGCCAGCTCGGCACGACGGACCAGAAAGTCGAAAACGGCACGACGATGCCTGTCCAGATCGACATCAACGGCCGCTTCTTCGCCACGGTTCCCGCCATTGTGGCGAACGAACACATGATCGTGGTGCAGGGTGATGATGTCGAGCGGATTCTGGGCGGTCTGATGCGCGGCTCCAGATTGCGCGTCCTCGCCGGTACCAACATTCTGGAAATGCACCTGCGCGGCTCCTCGGCGGCCATTGGAGAAGTGCGCAGGGCCGCCGCGATGCAGCGCGGCCTTGTGGCGCAGGGTTTGGTCAAGCCGGCACCGAAGGAGCCGGCTGCCGACACCGACGCGATCCGTTATTTCCTGCCCGGCGTCGAGCCGACCGGCGTGGCCGAGGTCAGGTTCAATATCGTCGAGGGCGCCGGCCTGATGCTCTACGCGAAATTCTACGCGATCCCGGGCCATGGCGACCCTGAATACGCGCTTCCGATGACCAAGGGCGAGGCAACGCGCGCTGTCGCGCTGATCCGCAAGGGCAAGCAATGGACCGACATCGCGGTGAAGAACCATGTCGGCCTGTTTTCCAAGCGGATTGGCTTCTTCGACGACGTCCATGGCGCCGACCCCGCGGCAACCGAAACCGGCGGTAAGGATGATTCAGCCGGCAAGGCCGCCGAGAACACGGAAACCGATAGTGGCATCGACATTCGCGAGAAAACGGCCAAGCCGGATGAAGCAGCCGGCGCCAACGAGGCGACAAGCAACGAAACGGCCGGCAACGAAACGGCCGGCAAGGAAACGGCCGGCAACGAGACGGCCGGCGCCGATCAGGCAACGCCGTCCGAACTGACGTCGAAGAGCGAGGACCCGCAGGACTTCAAGGCCGTCAACTTCAATTCCTATGAGGACGGTTCGACCAGCATCCAGATAGAGCACGCCGTCAAGGGTTTCTCGCGTCGCTTCAACCTGAGCCTGGAAAACGCGCTCAAACTGGCCGACAGCCTCGAGGCCACGATCAACGGCGCGACCTCCAAACTGGAGAAGCGCGAATACGATACCAAGGAAAAGGACAAGCTGTTCCAGTAGGCAGAAGCTTCAGCCCGGCAAGGCCAGCCTGATCGCGTAGGCGACAACGCCGACCGTCACGACACCGCCTGCCCACAATGCCAGGAACCACATCAGCCGTCTTGTCAGCGGCTCTCGCTCGACCATTCGCCTGCCCATCACCAGTGCCCGGCCATCAGTGGTAGCCGCTTTCGCTGTCCACCTTGCCGCGGAACACCCAATAGGCATGCGCGGTATAGGCGAGGATGATCGGCACCAGCACGACCGCGCCGACCAGCAGGAAGGCGAGCGAATTGTCGGGCGCGGCCGCCTCGCGGATGGTAACCGTCGGCGGCACGATCCAGGGATAGAAGCTGATGCCGATGCCGGCAAAGCTGAGGGCGAAAATGCCAAGCGCGGCGAGGAAGGGCTGGACCGGCTTGCCATCCTGCAGCCCGTGATAAAGCAACAGGGCGCATGCTGCGACCAGTCCCGGCACGACGGCCGTGAAATTCGCCGTCGGCCAAGTGAACCAGCGGTGATAGTAGACGTCGTTGAGGAAGGGCGTCCAGATAGAGACGATGCCGATCAACGCCAGCGTGCCGACACCGGCCAGTCTGGCGAAGCGGCATGCCCTCGACTGCAATTCACCGGTCGTCTTCAGATTGAGCCAGGTCGCGCCGAGCAGCGCATAGCCGATGACGAGCGCCACGCCGGTGACGAGCGAGAACGGCGTCAGCCAGTCCCACCATCCGCCGGCATAGGCCCTGTTCTCGACATGGATGCCCTGGACGAGCGCGCCCAGCGCAATGCCTTGCATCAAGGCTGCGAGGATCGACCCGCCGGCAAATGCGAAGTCCCACACATAGCGGTGACGCGTCGCGCGCCAGCGGAATTCGAAGGCGACGCCGCGAAAGACCAGTGCCAGCAGCATCGCGATGAGCGGCGCGTAGAGCGCCGGCAGGATGATCGAATAGGCGAGCGGGAAAACGGCAAGCAGACCGCCGCCGCCCAGCACCAGCCAGGTCTCGTTGCCATCCCATACCGGCGCGACGGTGTTCATCATCACGTCGCGGTCTTCCTTCTTCGAGAAGAAGGGAAACAGGATGCCGATGCCGAGATCGAACCCGTCGAGCACGACATAGGCCAGTACCGCAAAGGCGATCAGCCCGGCCCAGATGAATGGCAGGTCGAGTTCCATCATACCCTCCTCAACCCGCCGTACCGGGTTTGGGCCGTATCGATCCGCCCGCCCTCAACGGCACCGCGTCGGCCTCTACGCCATGCGGTTCGTCTGGCGAACGTCCCATCAGCCGCAGGATGTAATAGGTTCCGGCGCCGAACACGGCGAAATAGATCACGACAAAAGCGATCAGCGAGGTGGCAACCGCCGGCGCTTCGACCGGTGCGATCGATTCGGCTGTCCTGAGATGGCCGTAGATCGTCCACGGCTGCCGGCCGACCTCGGTGGTGATCCAGCCGGCGAGAACGGCGAGGAAGCCGGCCGGCCCCATCGCGACCGCCGCCCGGTTGAGCCAGCGGCCGGTGCCGAGCGTGCCGCGCCAGCGCGCCCACAGGCTCCACAGTCCCAGCCCCGCCATCAGCAGCCCGAGGCCCACCATCACTCGGAACGACCAGAATATGATCGCCGCGGGCGGCCAGTCCTCGCGAGGGAAATCCTCAAGTCCCTTCAGTTCACCGTCAAGCTCATGCGTCAGGATCAGCGAACCGGCCTTTGGTATCTCGATTTTGTAACGTGTCCTGGCCGCCTCGTTGTCGGGCAGGCCGAACAGGATGAGCGGCGCACCCCTTTGCGTCTCGTAATGGCCTTCCAGGGCCGCGATCTTGGCCGGCTGGTACTCCAGCGTGTTGAGCCCGTGCTGATCGCCGGCGAAAATCTGGATCGGCGCGACGATCGCCGCCATCCACATCGCCATGGAGAACATGATGCGCGTGGCCGGCTTGACGCCCCCCGCCCTGTTCTGGCGGTTGAGATGCCAACCACCGACGGCGCCGACCACCAATGCCGTCGTCAGATACGCCGCCAGCACCATGTGCACGAAGCGATAGGGGAAAGACGGGTTGAAAACGATGGCCCACCAGTTCTCGGCGACGTATTGCCCTGCCTCGTTGACGCCGAAGCCCGCCGGTGTCTGCATCCAGGAGTTGACGGCGAGAATCCAGATTGCCGAGATCACCGTGCCCGCCGCGACCATCAGTGTCGCGAAGAAATGCAGCCCCTCGCCCACCCTCTTCATGCCGAACAGCATGACGCCGAGAAAGCCTGCTTCGAGGAAGAAGGCCGACAGGACCTCGTAACCCATCATCGGACCGATCACCGGCCCGGCCTTGTCGGAAAACACCGCCCAGTTGGTGCCGAATTCGTAGGACATGACCAGGCCCGACACCACGCCCATGCCGAACACCACGGCGAAGATCGTCTTCCAGTAGTTGAAAAGATTCAGATAGACTTGGTTGCGCCGTATCAGCCACAGGCCTTCCAGCACCGCCAGATAGCTGGCGAGCCCGATCGTGAATGCAGGAAAGATGATGTGGAACGATACCGTGAAGGCGAACTGCAGTCGCGCCAGCAGCGCCGCATCGAATTGGTCGAACATTGTTCGCCCCCGCAATTGGGAAAGGTATCCGTCACCCTCAATCTAAAGCGAATGGCAGCCGATCACATGGGGGGAGTTGTCGCATCGGCGCAGACGCCGCACCTTTGGCACCTACTTGGCCACCGGCAGGCGGCAGCAGCCCTCATAGGAGCGCGCGGCGTCTCCCTCGATCAGAAGGTCTACCCGCCAGCCATAATCGCGGTCCGACATGCCGTCGGAACAGGTTTCGCCCTTTGCAAGCACCGCAGTCATGCGCCGATTGCCCTCGGAAGCGACGAGCGCGAAGCGGTTGTTGCGCCCGATAGCCGTCGTGGCGACCGTAACCGGCAGCGAAATCGAATTGGCGGCGATTGCCGAAAACTCGATTCCGCCCGTCCCCAGTTTCACGTCCCAGAACGGTTCGGTGCCGCCACATTTCAAACCGACGGGAATCTGCGTGCCTGGAATTGTCTGCACCGCTTCCGGCACGAGAAAGCGCATCGCCACCCAGCCATTGGCATCGGCGTCAAGGATACGGCCCCATTCGGTGGAATCGACGGTCCGTACCTCGAGCACTTCAACGCGATGCGCACCGGGCGCAAGCGAATCTGCGATTGGCGCGTCAGCACCGGGTTGCTCGCGAATGTTGAGGACATCGCCAGCGGCGATACCGCTCACCCGGTAGATGCCGGGTTCGGCCGCTAGTGACGGAACTGCGGCCAGTATCGAACCGCAGTTCATCGTGAGGAAAGACAGAAGCGCGAAACGTAGAATACGGGTGCCGAACATGCCGGCAAGTTAGCGCACCATCTGGCTCGCTGCCATATAAAGATTGGCCGAACGCGCACCGGAGCGGCAATAGGCCAGCATCGGGCGCGGCATCTCCTTCAGTGCGCCCACCATTTCGGGCACGGGGTTGTTTCCACCGAAACCGCCGACGGGGATGAAGCGGAACTCGAGGCCCGCCGCCTGTGCTGCCTTGGCGATGGCTTCATGCGGCACCGCGCCCATCTCGGTGTCGGGCCGGTTGCACACGATACTCTTGAACCCGGCCTTGGCGATCGCCGCGATGTCTCCGGCGGTGATCTGCGGCGCCACGGCAAATTCCTCATCGATCTGTTGAAAACGCATTCTCGTTCAGCCTTTCCCGATCTTCACCGGCCGTTTGGCCTTGCGGTGATCATTTGTCAAAACTCTACGCCGTTCGATGACGGCTTCTCAATCGGGAACTGCCTGTCAGCAATCCCGGCTTGCTCTTCCATTTCCTAAAGCGTGTTGACGGGCACCTTCAGAAAGACCTTGCCGTCCTTGTCGCCGGGCGGAAGCTGGCCGGCGCGCATGTTGACCTGCAGCGAGGGAATGATCAGCCTTGGCATGGCAAGCGTCGCATCGCGCGCCTCGCGCATGGCAACGAACGCATTCTCGCTTGTCCCTTCCCCGACATGGATGTTGTGGGCGCGCTCTTCGCCGACCGTCGTCTCCCACTGGATGTCGCGGCCATTGGGACCGTAATCGTGGCACATGAACAGCCGCATCTCGGACGGCAGTTCCAGCACCCGCATGATCGAGCGGTAGAGCGTGCGCGCATCGCCACCAGGAAAATCGGCCCGCGCCGAACCGCCATCGGGCATGAACAGCGTATCGCCGACAAAGGCGGCGTCGCCGATCACATGCGTCATGCAGGCCGGCGTGTGACCCGGCGTGTGCATCACATGGGCCGTCATCGTTCCGATCCGATAGCTGTCGCCATCGCCGAACAGCCGGTCGAACTGCGAGCCGTCGCGCTGGAATTCGGTGCCCTCGTTGAACACCTTGCCGAACGTGTCCTGCACGATGGTGATGTTCTCGCCGATGCCGAGCTTGCCGCCGAGCTTGCCATGGATATAGGGCGCCGCCGACAGATGGTCGGCATGGACATGCGTCTCGATCAGCCATTCGACCTTCCAGCCATGCTCCTCGACATAGGCGATGATCTTGTCCGCACTCTCATAGGCAATCCGCCCGGCTGCGTAGTCGATATCCATCACCGAATCGACGACGGCACAGGCGTCGGAGTTCGAATCCTTCACGATATAGGAGATCGTGTTGGTCTGGGGATCGAAGAAGGGCACCACCTCCGGCTTGACGCTCAAATCCGGGGTGAACGGGATTTCACCGGCCATCAATGTATCGCTCATCGCGTTCTCCTTGCCGCCATGCGCACCATCGCGTGGCGGTGCGCTGCATTCCCTGTTGTCATCTAATATATATTAGAATTACCTAAAATAAAGAGGTTATGTGCCTGCAAACGCGGCTGGCCGGTCACATGCGAATCTACCGGCAAAAGCCGTTTGTCAGCGTTCCGCCAGATACCGCGCAGGCATGCGGCCCTGGCGTTGATTGTGAATTCGTTCCAGAAAGCTCCACAATTCGAAGCGGATATTGGCGGGTGCCGCTTCAGCCTCGCTGACGATGAAATCGCTGAAGGTGAAGCCGGGCTGGCTGACATATTCGCGCGCCGCGCGCGACAGGGCCGGCAGCACGATTTCCCGGTCCTTTTCGATCCCGCGATAGGCGAGCTCGGCCTGGGGTATTTCGAGCGGCGAGCCGATCGCCTCGTTGATCACGGTCACGAACTCGCTCGTCCTGAGCTTGCGGTGCACGCCCCTGGCGGCCAGTACCGAACTGTAGGACCGGTCGACGATGAAAAACACCGTGACCGCGATACCAGCCTCGCTCGCCCCCTCGTCGAAGGCGATATCGCGGAAGATCGTGAAGAACTTGTCGAGCAGGTTCGATTGCAGATCGACGACATAGTGTTTGTCGGGATGGCCGATCATCGTGTCGAACAGCTTCATCTGGTCGCTCGTCCGCGCCAGATCGATGATTTGCGAACATTTGGGATACCAGTGCGCGAGATCGCCACGCGGATGGTCGGTGTCGAAGACATGCAGCCTGGAAATGTCGGATAGCGCGTACTGGTCGGCATAAAGGCGGGCGAACAGCGTCTTGCCGTTACGCGCCTCATCCGAGCAAACGATGTCGATATGAGAATCTATCCGCGCCTCCTCCAGAACCGCCGGTCAAGCGGGACCGCAATGCCAACCATGCCTGTGGTGCATCGAATCCGCCCCCGTCGCAGCCGAACGCCTCGCCCAAAACCCTTGTGAATGCGCGGCCTAGCCTTCTGCAGTCTCTTCCTTTGCAGATTCCCGGCCGGCCTTCAGCACCGATTTGATCAGGTCGAGATGCTCAAGTTCCTTGTCGAGATCGCTCAGCCATTTCTTCACATAGCCGCGCAGCACGAAGGAGAAATTGCCCGGATCGCCACCGGCATTGCGGTTCTCGATGAAATCCGTGAACGTCACCCCGGCCAGATCGACCTGTTCGTAGGCCATCTCGTTCAGCTTCGGAATCTCGATCTCGCGGGCATTGGAAAGTCCCGCGAAATATTTCTTGAAGGTCTTTTCGTCCCACTCGAAGAAATTGGTTTCGTTGATGAAATTGCGCGCCACGACATAGTGGATGCCATTGGTGTATTTGGCGACTTCACCCATCTCGTCGAGCGAGGCGATGGCCGGGCCGACGACATGGAACAGGCCGAGATCGAACTGGCCTTCGCGCGCCGCTTCCAGCACGCCGATCCGGTCGAAAATGTCGAGAGCGGTGGAAAGATTGCCCGCCTTGAGGTCGACGATCGTCACCTTGACGGCCGCACTGTCCATCGTGTCGAGCACTTTCATCTGATCGGCGACATTGTGCAGATCGATGATTTCGGTAATGCCCGGATAGAACCGCTTGAGCGTTCCGCGCGGATTTTCCGTGTCGAAGGCCCGCGTGCGCACGCCGCGCCGCTCCAGGAAATCCAGAAGCGCGCGCGCCGTGGTGGTTTTGCCGACGCCGCCCTTGTCGGCGCCTACCAGAATCAGGGTTGGTTTCATTGCCGCTCTCCCACTGACTGCCAGAATGATGGTTTTTCTAGTTGTTTCCGAGACTTGGGCAGTTTTTCATTCCCCAGTTACGGCCTGTTCGATGCAATGCTCACATGCCCGGAAATTCCGCTCCCGGTATACTGGTTTTTGCGCCATTAATGAAGTGGACACGCAGCGATCGGTAAATGGAAGCTTCCGCCACGCGCACTAGGTCGTGTACTCATAAGGGATTTGGAGCGTGGTTTGGACGAAAATCGTTCAGTTTCAGGAGCAGAACCGATGACAGGTTGGGAACCTTTCGAGGTTCTGCGACGCCAAATTGGATGAATCGCGCCAAATCCTTTCAGGACGCAGCGGATTTCGTCCCTGAATGCGTCGAGCGTCTTGCCCATATTGCCGATACGCGCTGCGACGCTCTCCTGTTCAGCAACGAAATCCGTCTAGCGCCACGCCCGAAACCCTTGTGAGTACACGACCTAATTCCGGCTAAGTGTCTCGGAGTTCTCGTAAACGACACGCGGAGCTCCGCTCGAGAAGTCCAGTTTAAGGTCGGTTTGCGACACACCGCTGGCACTCTTGCCCCGCGCCGCGCTCGCAACCGACCAGTAAACCCTTGCCGAAACGTTGCAGCTATTAGCCGCCGGATTGCAGTAGATGCTCATCTCGTTTTCCGGTGCCCGGTAGCTGCGCTGTGGCCAACGATCGATCAGCCCCGCCTTGTCGCGGACGATATCGGCGGTCGAGAACGACTTGCCGTAGAAATCCACCCGCGCGGCATAGATGTTGTAGATACTCTTCAGCGATTGATCGGCAGGCGCCGAGAGCGCGGCGTTGAACGACGCCACGAACTGGCGCGCCGACTGTTCCATCAGGATTTCCGGGTTGGCTTGGGGTTTCGGACTGACCTGTGGCGTTGCGGGAACGGTCGATCTGTTGTCCGGCGGATGGTCCAGCATCGCGATCTTGGCTTCCGCGATCTCGCGGAACGATCCTTGCGGATATTTCTGGATGTAGAGTTCAAGCATGTTCCGGTCGTCCGAATCCTTGACCGAATCCCAGAATGCCAGTTCCACCGCGATGTCGTCGGAGCGGCCGGTTGCCTGCGGTGCAGGGGGTGCGGGCGCCGCCGTTTCCTTCCCGTCCGGCTTTCCGGCCAGGAAATATTCGCCAACCACCGCCTCGTTGACCCATGGCACCTGTTTCTCGCCGGTCGCGGTAACCACGTCCTCGCGCACTTTCGCCATCATCTGCCGCACCTCCACGCCTGGTTCGACGATATGCTTGGCGAGCGCGATGCTGAACGGGCTGTCCTTGCCGTTGCCGTCGAGCGCCACTGTTCCGGGCGCGGCCGAAAAGGCGATCATGGTGCCGGCCGCCGAAACGTCGATACGCGCCAGTCCGCGCCCGACCGCGCGGCTGAGCGAGCGCGGCAGCGGATTGTTGCGGCAGGCGTCGAGGAACACCAGGCGCACCCGCGCGCCCGACAGTTCCATGACTTCCAGGATGTCGTCGACCTTGACCGCTGCCACCGGCAGATCGGTCGAGGCCGCGATATCGGCATCCACCGGCAGGATCCAGTTGCGGCCGCTCACCTCCAGCCCGTGGCCGGCATAGAAGAACAGCGCAATTTCGGCATTTTGCGCCAGCCTGCCGAACTCGGCGACAGCATCGAGCAATTGGCGACGGCTGGCGTCGGTGGCGCTGACGACGTCAAAGCCGATGCGCTTCAGCGAGGCGGTCACAAGATTGGCATCATTGGCGGGGTTGGCCAGTGCCGGCGCATTGGTATAGGCGCCATTGCCGATGACGAGCGCCACGCGGCCTTCGGCGGCTGACGCGCCGAGCGGCCAGACCGCCGCCAGCAGCGCGATAAAAAGCACCAATGTCCGAAATGCCGGCATGATCAAGATTTCAACGCCCCTGACTGTCCTTGTCTGGTGAATGCGGGTGGGCGCCGCCTTGCCGGCGGCGCCCGTTTTTCATGCCTATTTGCGGTCCTTGACGTTGAAGGTCACCATGTGGATCGCCGAAGCGCCCTTCAATGTGGCGTCCTTCTCGCCTTCTTCCTTGCCCTTCTTGATGAGCTGGATGGCAAGACCGCGCGCCGCCGGCTGCTTCGATTTCTCGACCAGCTTCTTGGCATCGTCTGCCGACAGCCTCTGGTCTCCAAGACCGCCCGAGCGGCAGAACAGGAGCAGCGTCTCGTCCTCCGCAGGCGAATCGAAGACCAGGTCACCGGTCGCCGGATCGGGAATCCGCCTTGCCTTGTTGGCTGTCAGGAACTTGTCGCCGATCATCTCCTGGGGGATGACTTCGACATTGCCGTCAGCCTCGATATAGAAGATCTGCAACTCGCAGGCATCGTTGGCGGTGACGTCGAAGGACAGATGCTCGTCGACGAACACATCGGTGTTCTTGACATCGACGCGCAGCGTCAGCTTGCCCTTCTTGTTGGCGTCGTCCTTGAAGGCGTCGTCGCGATAGTCGGCGTCCTTGTATTCCGGTGTATCCGGATCCTTCTTGTCGTCGGCCTTCTTGTCGTCGGACTTGTCCTCATTGGTCGACGCGCTTTCTTCCTGCTTCAGATCGAGCGGATCGACATTGAGCAGCGGCTTCACCAGCTTGGAGTACTGCTGCTCGACCTCGAAGCGCGGCACCTTCGAACCGCCCTTGAGCTGGGTAATCCAGTCGAGACCGATCTTGAGCGTCGTCGAATCGCCGACCCGCTGGATCGCCTGCTCGAACTGCTCGGGCGTCATGTCGAATTCCGCCGCAAGCGACTCTGCGTCGAGTTCGTCCTCATACAGGTCGGCATACCAGGTGATGATTTCCTCCTTGCCCGGCGCAGTGCGGCTCGTCACCGTACCGTCAGGCGCCTTCTCGCTTGCGCCGATGCGCTCGAGCGACGACGTGAAGTGCTTGCGGTCCTTGGCGAAGAGGTCGTCAAGTTCCGCCTGTTTCACATACATCTCCAGCAGCAGCTCGCGCTGGGCCAGCGTGAAGGTCGGCGAGGATTCGATGTAGCTCCGCATCTGGTCGCGCTTGGCGATCGTGCCGTCGAAATGACAGGTGAAGCAGGAGCGGGCATTGACGATGTCGACACCCTTGCCGATCGGGCGCTGGCGGAACGAGACGATCGAGGTCGGCCCGCGATCCAGCCGGTCGCCCTTGGACGTCGACAGGTAGAAGCCCTGCATGCCGTTGGGCAGCGAGAAGATCATCTCCCCGCCGTCATGATGGAAGGCGGTCAGGCCTTCGTCCAGCGGCTCGACATCCGTCGGTCCGTGCGGATGCTGCTTCAGGTTCTGATCATCGCGGCTGCCGGCGAAATCGTAGGATTTCCAGTAATAGCCGCCCTGCGGCGTGTCGTGACGCTCGATCATGCGATTGTGATCGGATACGCCTGACGAACCTTCGAAGAAGGCAGCCCGCGCGACGCGCCGACGCTTGATGTCTTCCTCGGCGTCGACCCCTATCCGCTTCTCGAAATCGCTGATCTTGTCGGGCAGATTGAGCAGCGCATAGTAGTTCTCCGGCCGTGGCGCGTTGGCCATGAACCAGTCGACGCGCATGATCGGCAGGTCGGTGCCGGTTTCGGCGGCAAGCGATTTCAGGACCGAATCGCTGGCCGGATCGTACCCGAAGGGATAGGTGGTGATGAGCTTGTCCCAGGTATCGTTGTCCCAGCCCAGATCACGGATGTCCACGCGCACCAGCAGGTCCTTCGTGTCCGCGACCGTATCGGGGACGACCAGGCTCGTGCCGCGCGAAACCGAATTCAGCAGCTTGGCGAAACCTGCCTTGTAGAGCTCCTGACGCTTTGCGAACGCTTTCTCGTCCTCGCAAGGAAGCTTGCCGTTGAACTGGTTGCGGAAAGAGAAGTAACGGATGAACGAGCGGTCGTTTTCGTTCAGTTCGCCAATATCCCTGACAGCCTTTTGGGCAAAGTCCCGCCAGGCGAGGATCGGCCGCAAGCGCGGCGTCTGTTCGGCTTTG
Source organism: Salaquimonas sp. (assembly GCA_022340185.1). Lineage (GTDB taxonomy): Bacteria > Pseudomonadota > Alphaproteobacteria > Rhizobiales > Rhizobiaceae > BOKV01. The sequence continues at coordinate 41,213 of JAJDOK010000045.1, forward strand.
GTGCTGACCGCCGTCGCTGTCGGTTCGTTGAGCGAATCGATCCACTGGCCGAGCTTTTCGACCTCGTCCGCGCTCGGCTGGCGGCCATAGGGCATGCGCCCGCTCGACACTGCGGTATAGAGCAGCGAACGGTTGCGGTCGCCCGGCGTCACGAAGGCGGCATTGGCCGCGATCGAGGCAAGGTCGCCCCCCGGGAAGCTGCCTTGCGCGCTTTCACCCGGGCCATGGCAGTTGCGGCAATACTTGCCGATGAAATCGTCGGCTTGGGCCCCGAGATCCGGCGTCGATCCGGCCGAGACCAGGCTCGCCTGCACCGAACCGTTGTCCTTGCAGGCTTCCTCCGCCGTGACTGGCAGTTTCTTGGGTTCGACCTTGGTCCCGATGAGATAGGCATACATGGCCAGCTTGTCCTCATCGCTGAGTTCGGCGAGGCCATGGGCGAATTTCTTCATGATCGGGTCGGCAATCGGTGTGCCGGAGAGCTTCTTGCCGTCGGTGAAAACGCCCTTGACCAGGGCGTCCTGGCCGGCCGAGGAGATGCGGCTCGCGGTAATATTGGGCGCGACCGCACCGGTCAGCCCTTTCTCGCCCTCGAACTTGCGTGACTTGTCGAGGCCGAAATCCATCGTTCTCGGCGTGTGGCATTCGCCGCACGCACCGACATTTTCGACCAGATAGCGCCCGCGCGCCAGCTGGCTGCCATCATCGGGCTGATAGGCGGGCGTGTCGAAATTGGCGCGCTTCCAGAACGCGATGGTCGCACTCAGATTATAGGGGAAGGAGAGTTCGTGGCGCGGCACCTTGTTGTCGGAACCCGGCAGCGTGTCGACATAGGCCTTGATGTCGAGCACATCCTCCGGCTTCATGCCGGCATAGGACGTGTAGGGCATGACCGGATAAAGATGCCTGCCATCCTTGCCCACGCCATTGATCACCGCATTCAGATAGTCGGCGTTCGACCAGCCGGCCACGCCATTGGCGTGGTTGGTGATGTTCGGCACGTAGAAGGTGCCGATGAACGTGTCCATCTTGGTGCCACCCGAAAGCAGCTTCGTATCCTCGCCCGGCGCATGACAGGACGCGCACCCCGCCGCGTTCAGCATGTATTCGCCGTTTTTCAGATCGGGCTTGTAGTTGACGAATGCGTCCTGCTTGAACAGGTCGCGCGCCTCCGCTTCGCCGCTCGCTGCAATCGACAGGGCGGCCCCTGCCGCCAGCGCAAGCATTAGCGCGACCGGCCGGCGTGCCGCTTCGCGCACGCTTCGTATTGCGGCTGCGGATGAGAATGATGGCTTCGGGGTGGAAGTCATGCTTTTCACTCCAGTTGGAATCCGGGCGTAGTAGTCCAAGACAAAGCTATCACCTTTTTGCCTACGCCACTGTGTCATACGGCACATGCGATGGGCTACCCCGATCTGCCGCAACGCACTCATCTGAACTCGAAACGTTCGAACTCGATCCGCTTCAACCGCCGGCCTGCCTTCCTCAACCCCTTGACGATCGCCTCGCGCAGGGGCGGGGGACCGCAGAACCACAGATCGGCGCCATTCAGATCGAATGGCGCGCTTGCAGCAAGCCTTTCCGCGTCGATACGCCCCGCGGCAGCCGAATCATGCAGGACGAAGCTGAATCCGGGAACTTGCGATGCCTTTTCAGCAAGCGTTTCGGCGCGCACCGCCTCATTTGCATCGCGCACGCAGTGAACGAGATGGATTTGCCGCCCGTGATCGGATTTGAGCGCGTCGGCCATTGCCAGAAACGGCGTGACGCCGATACCGCCGGCAAGCCAGACCTGTTTCTCACCGCCGCGCGCGGAGTTGAACCGGCCATAGCCGCCCTCGACCAGGATGCGGTCGCCCACCTCCGCCATCTTGCGCAGTCTTTTGGTGTAATCGCCGAGCGGCTTGATGGCGAAGCGTACGGTACCGTCTGCGCCCAGGCCGGCGATCGTGAAGGGATGCGGCTCGCGCAGCCCGCTTTGCGAAAAGCTGAGGAACCCGAACTGGCCGGGTTTCGCCCTGATCGGCGAACTGACGGGCTTCGCCTCGATCACGGTCGCCGACGGCAGACGCTCCACCGACGTCACCTCGTAGCGCCGCCGTTTGGTGAAGGCCACGAATTGTGTATAGGCAAAGCTCAATATACCCAACACCATGAAAAGATTGATGTAATTGGCAAGAAGCGCGGTCCCTTCGAAAGGCCGCTTGATGAAGAATTGGTGAAAGGAAATCATGATGAAGAACACACCGATGAAGCGGTGGCTCTGGCGCCACAAATGATAGGGTATTTCCAATTTCGTGAATGGAATGCGCTTCACAAGGCTGAAGCCGATCAGCGCGATCAGCCCGTAAAAACCGTATCTGCCGACGACTTTGGCCGCTGCGTTCAGTCCGGCCGTGAGCTGCTTGCCCTGGAAATCGGGCGTGATGAAATAGTGAACAAGGATGAGGGCCAGCGCCGCCATGCCGATCTGGCGATGGAAATGGTAGATGCGGTCGAGCCCGCCGAACATCGGCTCCAGATAACGCGGCCGTGTCGCCAGGAACTGGTTGATCGCCATCGCGACGAAAGCGGTAGAGGATGCCGCCAGCGACGTCCACGTCGACAACCCGGTGTGGCTTGCCGCCGGTACCGACAGCACCGTCGCTACCAGACACAGAAAGACAACGCTCAGTTTGCCGGCCAAAGCATTCCCCCTTGTCCGTGCCCGTTTCGCATTCTTAACCTGAGGGGCTGCCCCGCCTCGACATGGCAAAGGTCGCGTCACGCGAGAAATTTGTCAACGTGGCGGCGACCGTTGATGGATCAAAAAGATGCCATCGGGTTGGCAGGTATCGGAAAACTGGACATGTTGGGAAAAAAGAGACGGCCCGTCGGACCGTCTCCCGTCGGAAATCATTGCGCGGATCAGCTGCTTGTCAGATTGATGATCTCGACGCGGCGGTTTTCCGGCCCTTCGGGATCGGAAGGATCCTTCAACCGCTCCTCGCCATAGCCAATGGCGACCAGCCGGTTGGGGTCGATGTGGAACTTGTCGATCAGATAATTGCGTACGGAGGCAGCGCGGCGCTCGGACAGTGCCTGATTGTATTCCGGCGATCCCCTGGCGTCGGTATGGCCGTTCAGTACGATGCGCGACGATGACAGCGTGTCACTCGACAGCGCCTTGCCCAATTCATCCACGTCGGGCTCCGATTCCGGCCGGATGCGGTCGGAGTCGAAATCGAAATTGATGGTGATGTCGATGCTAGGCAGTTCCTGCTTCTTGACGATCTCGTCGAGCTTCTTGCGCTGGTCAATCCTCAGGCCGCGCGTCGGCAGCGTGGACAGGAACTGCTTGTCGGCCTTTTCCTCCGCGCTTTGCGTCGTGAAGGACCGGGTCAGGCTGCGCGTCAGCGGCTGTTTGTGCTTCGGCGTGAGCTGTTCGACGATCGAGCCGGCGTCGACCGACTGCGCTGCAGCCGGCAGGCTGACAAGGCTTGCACCGACCAGGCCCGCTGCGAACAACACTGCAAATGCATGAATGCGTCTCATGGTGGCGACTCCCCTTTGTCGATAGGTATCGATATTCAAGACCAACATGGCATCATTTTCAACAAAGCGGCGTGCAATCCCGCACAGTCGGCGCATTTCGCCGCCTGCGCTTGTCACGGCGCCCGGTATATGGAAGTTTTTCGTTCCTCCACTGGAATGCCAAGGGAAAGAATGTCCAATGCGCCTTATTCGCGGCTTTCTGCGCGTCTTTTTCGTTATGGCACTCACCATGGCGATCCTGCCGCTTGCCAGACCATTGCCTTCAGCCGCCGCCATCCAGCCTGGCCCCGGCAAGGGTTGGCTGACCATCGCCAGCCGCAGCGATCCCGATGACGCCATCGCCATCGCTCGCCAGTATGCGAACCGGTTTCCCAGCGTCATCGTTTTCCAGTCGTCGAATGGCTATTACGGCATCTCGCTCGGTTGGGCCAATATCGGCGAGGCCCAGCCGCTGCTCCAATCCCTGATTTCCAGCGGCTCGGTGCCTGCCGACAGCTATTTCACCGCCGGCGCGCGTTTCGTTCGCGCCATCTGGTCGCCAAGCAATGCCCAGACGCTGGCGCTCCCCGATCTGCTTGCCGCCACCTATTTGCGCAATGGCAGCGGCCAGGCGCCTCCCGCCGCTTCCCAGCCACGCACCGCCACGCCATCCGGCCAGCCAGGTTACGTCACCGGCCTCGATGCCACGGGCGACAACTTCCTGTCGCTCAGGACCGGCCCCGGTTCGGGAAACCGCGAAATCGCCCGCATGCGCGCGAACACGACACTCTCGATCACCGGGCAGAGCGGCAACTGGTACCAGGTAACGCTCGACAACGGCATGAACGGCTGGGCCTATGGCCGATACATCGCGTTCGGCCAGGTTCCAGGCAGCCAGGTGCCCATGGTTGGACCATCCGCTTCGGCGAGTGTCCCCGAAATCGGCCCGGATACGAACCAGCAGGCCGCCCCGGCGCCGCAGCAGCAAACAACCGCGCCGCAACAAGCAGAACCGGCACCGCAGCAACAGGCTTCCGTACCCGCACCGAAGCCCGAAAAACCGGCGGCGATAGCCGACCAGAAACGTGTCGCGCTGGTGATGGGAAATTCGGCTTACGAAAACACGGCGGAACTGCCCAATCCGCGCAACGATGCCGCCGCCATGGCTGCCAAGCTGACATCGCTCGGCTTTGAGGTGACCACCGCCCTCGACGGCACCAAGGCGGCGATGGAAGGAGCGGTTCGCGATTTCGTGCGCGCCATGGACGGCGCCGACGTCGCACTGCTGTTTTATGCCGGCCACGGCATGCAGGTGAACGGCATCAACTATCTCATCCCCGTTGACGCGAAACTGGAAGATTCCACCGCGCTCGATTTCGAGACGATCTCGCTCGACACCGTTCTGGCCTTCATGAACCAGGAGGGGCGCATCTCGATTGCGCTGCTCGACGCCTGCCGCGACAACCCGCTGTCGCGACGCTTCACACGCTCGCTCGGCGCCACGCGCTCGGCCTTCATCGGCCGCGGCCTGGCCGCGCCATCGTCCGGAACAGGCCAGGTGCTGATCGGCTTTTCCACCGCACCCGGCGAGGTTGCGCAGGATGGCGTGGGCAAGAACTCGCCCTTCACCACCGCGCTGCTCCACAACATGGATGCCAAGGGTCTCGAGGTCGAGCTGATGTTCAAGCGCGTCAAGCAGGAGGTCTACGACGCGACCGAAAAGGAACAGGAACCCTGGATCAATTCCGCGCTGCGCAAGGAATTCTATTTCAACCCGCAATGAGTGTTGCGGTCTGGTTGAATCAGTTTCTGAAGAAGGAAAATCGAATCCGATTTCAACGGCTTGGCGCCGTTTCGTGAATCGATTTTTCAGCGAATGGAATCAGAGTGTGAGGAAGTTGAATCGGTTCCTCACCGGGCATCTGCACGGCCTTTCCCCACACTGACGGCTCCCGATTAAGGAACCATAAAAAAGCCCGGCCATGGCCGGGCTTTTCGATCGTTCTGTCATGGCCCACCATTTGGTTCAGTCGGACCCTTCACCCATCGAATGATCCATCCCGTCCATGGACTTCATGAATGCGCCCATGCCCATGACGGTGAATTCGATGTCGACTTCACCGGCCTTCTTGAAGACGAGTTTAGTCGGCCGCATCTCGTCCGGCTTCAACTGCTCCGTCACCTTCATGAACATGACATGGTAGCCGCCGGGCTTGAGTTCGACGCTGCCACCGGCGGGGATCTCCAGCCCGCCTTCGACGGGGCGCATGATCATCGTGTCCCCGTCCATCTTCATCTCGTGGACTTCCACCTTGCCGGCGAAATCTGCCGAGCCGCCGACCAGCCAGTCCGGCTCACTGCCGTGATTGACGATCGTCATGTAGCCGCCGGCGACCTGGGCGCCCGGCGCCGTCGCCTTGGCGACAGGATGCTGGATTTCCAGGTTGCCAACCTTGTAATCGGCCGCCCATACCGAGGCGGCGGTGAGCAACAGCGCGGCGATCGCGCCGGGAAGTGCCCTTTTGAAGTTCCTGATCATGATTCCGATTTCCTTCGTGCGGATTGGGTTTGCCGAGGACATTCACGCCCCGGCTGAATGAGATTTGCCAGGATTGAAGGGAAATCAGGCGAGCGGCGGCGCTGTCGGCGGCGCCGAAGGTGGGAAGGTCTGGTTGAAGGCGATGAGGACATTTGCAATGCGCGCTGGCGCTTCGATTGCTACGCGTTCGCCACCGCCGATGCACGGCGGCTCGGGCATTGCGACCGAGGCCGTCAGCCGGCAGGCATCGCAGCCCGCGTGGAAAACATGACCCTTGCCGTGCGTTGAGGAGCCGCCGCCAAGGCAGAGCGCCGGCAGCGAACCGTCCGGCAATGCATAGGCAGCAAGATCAGCGACCCTTTCGGCGTCGGCGGGCGCTCCGAAACGCAAGGGCTGATGCCCGAAGGCAATCGCCAGCAGCGCAATTGCGATCAGCGCGCGCGTCACGGCATGGGTTGTGGCCAGCCTTCGGATCAAGTCTCAAGCCTTTCGTTCACCGGCAAACTGGCGTCACCACGGTGACAAATCAAGGCAGGCAACTGCGCCTGCGACCACGCGGCACACCGGGCGTGGCGGCGCATTTCAGTGGTTGTTGCGCGGGATGAATTTGTTGGCGATGTCGCGGAATTCGGGTGCGGATCGCATCACCATGCCCTTGTCGAACTGGCCGACATTCTCCCTGAACATCTTTTGCCACGGCGACTGGCTCTCCGGCACCTTGTAGCCGCCGGCGGCTTCGAGCGCCGTGTGCCGCGCCTCCCATTCAGCCTTGTCGACCAGCGCATTGACCTCGCAGGTGTTGAGATCGACCCGCACGGGGTCGCCGCTCTTGAGAAGCGCCAGCCCGCCGCCCGCCGCCGCCTCCGGTGCGGCGTTGAGGATCGACGCCGAACCCGACGTGCCCGACTGGCGCCCATCGCCAATGCAGGGCAGCACATGTACACCTTTCTTGATCAGGTAGGCTGGCGGACGCATGTTGACCACCTCCGCCCCGCCCGGATAGCCGATCGGTCCCGTGCCGCGCATGAACAGGATCGAATGTTCATCGACGGCGAGCGCCGGATCGTCGATGCGCTTGTGAAAGTCCTCCGGACCGTCGAAAACGACCGCCTTGCCTTCGAAGGCATTCGGATCGTCCGGGTTCTCCAGATAGCGTTCGCGGAATTCGGCCGAAATGACGCTGGTCTTCATGATCGCCGAATCGAACAGATTGCCCTTCAGGTCGAGGAAGCCCGCTTCCTTCTTCAGCGGCTCGGCGCAACTGGCGATAACGTCGCGATTGGAAACCTCGCGGCCGCGGCAATTGTCGCCCATCGATTTGCCGTTCGCCGTGATCGCCTGCGGGTATGGCAGCAGGCCGGCCTCGAGCAGCTCGTTGACAACGGCCGGCACGCCACCGGCGCGATGGAAGTCCTCGCCCAGATATTCGCCGGCCGGTTGCAGATTGACGAGCAGCGGCACGTGATGGCCGACCTTCTGCCAGTCCTCATTGCTCAGTTCGACGCCGAGATGGCGGGCAATGGCGTTGAGATGGATCGGCGCATTGGTCGACCCGCCGATCGCCGAATTGACGACGATGGCGTTCTCGAAGGCCTGCCGCGTCATGATCCTGGTCGGCGTCAGGTCCTCATGCACCATCTCGACAATCCTGAGGCCCGTCTCGTAGGCGATCTGGCCGCGCTCGCGATAGGGCGCGGGGATTGCCGCCGAACCGGGCAATTGCATGCCGAGTGCCTCGGCCAGCGAATTCATCGTCGAGGCCGTGCCCATGGTGTTGCAATAGCCCGTCGAAGGCGCTGACGCCGCCGCCATCTCCATGAACTCTTCTTCGTCGATCTCGCCGGCGGCAAGCATTTCGCGCGCTTTCCAGATGATCGTGCCCGATCCGGCGCGCTCGCCATTGTGCCAGCCATTGAGCATCGGCCCGACCGACAGTGCGATCGCCGGAATGTTGACGGTCGCCGCCGCCATCAGACAGGCCGGCGTGGTCTTGTCGCAGCCGATGGTCAGCACCACGCCGTCCATCGGATAGCCGAACAGCGCTTCGACCAGGCCGAGATAGGCGAGATTGCGGTCGAGCAGCGCGGTCGGCCGCTTGCCCGTCTCCTGGATCGGATGGACCGGGAATTCGAACGCGATGCCGCCCGCTTCCCTGATCCCCTCGCGCACGCGCTTGGCAAGTTCCAGATGGTGCCGGTTGCACGGCGACAGGTCGGAGCCGGTCTGGGCGATCGCGATGATCGGCTTGCCCGACTGCAATTCGGCCCGCGTCAGGCCGTAATTAAGGTAGCGCTCCAGATAGAGCGCCGTCATTTCCGGGTCGTCGGGATTGTCGAACCACAGGCGCGAACGCAATTTCCTGTTTGTCATGGCAGGTCAGGACCTTTCTCGATCTGCGACGGCCGTCGCGGAAAATGCCCGCCCGCCGTCCAGATCCTCTTCGATGTAGATACGGATGATGTCGCGGAAATCCGTTTCCGCCTTGAAACCGAGTTCGGTCGCCCGCCTGGCTTCAAAGTTCTCCGGCCAGTTCTTCACAATGGCCATGATTTCCTCGTCCGGCTGGCGGCGGATCAATTTCACCGCATCCTCGCCGGCAATTTCGCGCAGCGCCTCGATCTGTTCGGCCACCGTGCAGGAAAGCCCCGGCATGGTGAGCGCACGGCGCTCCTTCAACAACGACGTGTCGAGACTGGCGGCATGCGTCAGGAAGCCGGCCGCCGCACGTGGCGAGGCGTGCCAGTGGCGTACCGTGTCGGGTACCGGCAGGATCGCTTCCTTGCCGTTCAGCGGCTCGCGAATGATGCCCGAAAAGAACGAGGACGCCGCCAGATTGGCCTTGCCCGGCCGAACGCAGACCGTCGGCAGGCGGATCGAAATGCCGTCGATGAAGCCCTTGCGGCTGTAGTCGCCGATCAGCAATTCGTTGATAGCCTTTTGCGCACCATAGGAGGTGAGCGGTGTAGTGAAGAAATCGTCGGGGATGGCCTCGGGAAATGGCGCGCCGAAAACGGCGATGGATGACGAAAAGACGAGCCGTGGTCGATAGCCGGTGCCAGCCGTCCGCAGCGCCTCGAGCAGGTGCCACATGCCGCGCGTATTGACGTCCCAGCCCTTGTCGAAATCACGCTCGGCTTCACCCGAGACGATGGAAGCAAGATGAAAGATGACGTCGGGTTTGAGCACCGCCACCCGCTCCGTCTCGCTTTGCTGCGAGATGTCGCCCGTCAGCGTGGTGATGGGGAAACCGGCTTCAGGTGTGTCCGGCGACACGATGTCGTGCAGCACCAGTTCGCTGATCGGTTTTCCGGCGAGCATTCCGTCCTTCGCCAGCCTGCCCGCAAGCTTCTGGCCGACCATGCCGCCGCCGCCGATAATCAGGACACGCATTTTCCCTCGCCCCCTCAGCTCGACCAGCCGCCGTCGATCACGTGGATCTGGCCGGTCGTGAATGCGCTTTCCTCGGAAGCGAGATAGACGGTGAGCGCGGCGATTTCTTCTGCAGTTGCGAGCCTTCCCATCGGCTGACGCGCGACGAAGGCCTTCATCGCCGCCTCGTAATCGCCCGTCGCGCTCAGGCGCGCGTGCAGCGAAGGCGTCTCGACCGTGCCGGGACAGATCGCATTGCAGCGTATGCCCTTGGTGACGAAATCCTTGGCGACCGACTTGGTCAGCCCGATCACCGCCGCCTTGGTCGTGCCGTAGATGAAACGGTTGGGCGCGCCGACCACGCTGGAGGCGACCGACGACATGTTGACGATCGAACCGCCGCCACGCTCGAGCATGCCCGGCAGCGCGGCGCGGATGGTACGGAACATCGAATGCACATTGAGGTCGAAGGCGAATTCCCACTCCTCGTCGCTGGCGGCGAGAATGGTCCCGTTGTGGACGAAGCCGGCGCAATTGAACAGGATATCCGGCTCGGCACGCCCCACGCCCTTGCGCACCGATTCGTCACTGGTCGCATCAAGCACAAAAGCTTCAATTCCCTTCATGCCGTCGAATTCGGCAAGCGCCGCCTCGTTGACATCGGTGGCGAAGACCGATGCCCCTTCGCGCGCGAACGCAAGCGCCGTCGCCTTGCCTATACCCTGCCCGGCGGCGGTGATCAGCGCGCGTTTTCCTGTCAGCCTTGCCGTCATGCCTCCCAGCTTTCCCCCAATGGATTTCCAGCATCTGCCCTGGTTCTTGTTAGCGCTATCAATTAACCGGTTTTTCTTGCTTCCGCCAGCCATGTGCAGCAAAACGCAGTGCAAGCGTGAAAACCGTCCTGCCGCTGGCAGGTTGGCAAACACCACTGGACGCAATAGCTTGGTCGGTGACGGCGACGCCAGTCCAATCATCAAGGAACTCAGGAGAAACGCCCGTGAAATTGCTGCGCTTTGGCCCGCCGGGCCGTGAAAAGCCCGGAATGCTCGATGCCGCCGGTGCCATTCGCGACCTTTCCGCGCATCTGGACCAACTCGACGGTTCGGCGCTTTCTAACGAATCGCTGGCACGGCTACGCGCCGTCGACCCGTCGAGCCTGCCGCTTGCCCCCGCCGGCAGCCGCGTCGGCCCCTGCGTCGCCAATATCGGAAAGTTCATGTGCATCGGGCTGAACTATTCCGACCATGCCGCCGAGACCGGCGCCGCCATTCCCGAACATCCCATCCTGTTCATGAAGGCCAATTCGGCGATTGTCGGTCCCGACGACGACGTCGAACTTCCGCGCGGCTCGACCTCGACGGATTGGGAAGTCGAACTGGGCGTGGTGATCGGCACGAAGGCCAAATATGTCAGCGCCGCCGATGCGCTCGATTATGTCGCGGGCTATTGCGTCGTCAACGATGTCTCCGAACGCCGTTTTCAAACCCAGCTCACCGGTCAATGGACCAAGGGCAAGTCCTGCGACACCTTCGGCCCGACCGGCCCCTGGCTGGTCACCAAGGACGAGGTCCCCGATCCCCAGGCGCTCGGCATGTGGCTCGATGTCAATGGCAAGCGCTGCCAGTCCGGTACAACCTCCACCATGATCTTCACCGTCGCGCAGATCATCGAGCATCTGTCCACGCTGTTCACGCTTTATCCCGGAGACGTCATTTCCACCGGCACGCCGCCGGGCGTTGGCATGGGCATGAAACCGCCCGTCTATCTGAAGGCCGGCGATGTGATGGAACTCGGCATCGACGGCCTTGGCAGCCAGCGTCAGACCGTCGTCCAGGGTTGAACTGCAATGGCCCGCGAACGATTGCTCGACTATGGCGGCCTGGATAATGAGGCGAAGGCCGGGCTCGCACGCCATTTCGAGGTCTACGAATGGCCCGGCGAGGAAGGCAAGGAAGCCTTTCTCGCCAAAATCGGCCCGTCGATATCGGGTGCCGCGGCGGGAGGCGATGTCGGCCTGCCGAATGCCGTGATCGACCGCTTGCCCGGCCTACGCATCATTGCCAGCCTCGGCGTCGGCTACGACCGCATCGACACGAGCCACGCTATTTCGCGCGGCATCATGGTCACCCACACGCCGGATGTTCTCAACGACGACGTCGCCAATCTGGCGATCGCGCACATGCTCGCCGCGACCCGAAGGGTCGTCCGTTTCGATCGCTTTGTCAGGGAAGGCCGCTGGGCCGGCGGCGAATACCGCCCGCTGACCCACGGCATCGCCGGCAAGACGGTAGGAATGGTCGGCCTCGGCCGCATCGGAAGGGAAATCGTTCGCAAGCTTGCGGTGTTCGGCTGTGACATCGTCTACCACACCCGCAATCCGCGCCAGGACGTCGCCTTGCGCCATTATCCCGACCTCGTCGTGATGGCTGGCGATTGCGACATCCTGTTCGTTGCCCTGCCGGGCGGCGAGGCCACGACCGGCCTGGTCGACCGGCACGTCATCGAGGCGCTTGGCCCCGAAGGCACGCTGATCAGCATCGGCCGGGGCTCGGCCGTCAACGAACCGGAACTGGTAAAAGCGCTTGCCGATGGACGGCTGGGTGCCGCCGGCCTCGACGTATTTTCAAACGAGCCCAACGTGCCGCCGGAACTGTTTTCGATGGACAATGTCGTGTTGACACCCCATCTCGGCAGCGCGACCGTCGAGACGCGCAAGGCGATGGCCGGGCTGGCCGTAGACAATCTCGTCTCCTTTCTCGAGCACGGAAAGGCGATCACGCCGGTTCCCGAATGCAGGCACTTGCAGGCATAGACGACAGTGAGGAGCTATCCTCGGTTAGCGGCCCGCGTCGTGTCACGGTGTTGGGCGCGACCGGTTCGATCGGCCGCAATACGCTCGACGTGATCCGCCATTTTTCCGCTCGCGAGGATTTCCGCGTCGTCGCATTGACCGGCATGGCCAATGTCGAACTGCTGGCCGCCCAGGCGATCGAGTTCGGCGCGGAGATCGCCGTCACCGCCGATGAGGAAAAATATCACGCGCTCAAGGCTGCCCTCGCCGGCACCGGTATCGAGGTGGCCGCAGGTTCCCTGGCGCTGGAAGAGGCCGCATCGAGGCCGTCCGACTGGGTGATGGCCGGCATTGTCGGCATCGCCGGCCTTGCGCCCACCCTGGCCGCAGCGCGTGCCGGCGGCACCATTGCGCTCGCCAACAAGGAGTGCCTGGTTTCCGCCGGCGACTTGTTCCTTGCCGAATGCGCTTCCTCGGGCAGCGCCGTGCTGCCCGTCGACAGCGAACACAACGCCATCTTCCAGGTTCTGGAACAGAATCAGCGCCACGCGGTCGAGCGCATCATCCTGACCGCTTCGGGCGGCCCCTTCCGCGACTGGCCGATGGCCAGGATGGCCGATGTCACGCCGCAAAGCGCAGCCGCCCACCCCAACTGGTCGATGGGCATGAAAATCTCCATCGACAGTGCCACCATGTTCAACAAGGCGCTCGAAATGATCGAGGCACGCCACCTCTTCGCCGTGGAACCCGGGCAGATCGAGGTCGTCATCCACCCCCAGTCGGTGATCCATTCCATGGTCGGCTATGCCGACGGTTCGGTGCTGGCCCAGATGGGCAGCCCCGACATGCGTACCGCGATCGGCTTCGCACTGGCCTGGCCGCGCCGCGCCCATGTGCCGGTGGAACGCCTCGATTTCGCGAAGCTTTCCCGTCTCGACTTCGAGGCGCCCGACGAGCAGCGCTTTCCCGCGCTGCGCCTCGCCCGCGAGGCGATGACTGCCGGCGGCCTTGCCGGCGCCATCCTCAACGGCGCCAAGGAAGCGGCACTCGATGCCTTCATCGAGGGGAAAATCGGCTTTCTGGATATCGCCCGCGCCGTCGAGGATACACTCGACCACCTCGGTCCCGGCGAAGAGCCCGATACGCTGGAGGCCGTCTTCGAGGCCGACCGCTCGGCCCGCGAAACGGCACTGAAGCTGATGGTGGCGTGATGATGCGGAGAGGCCAATTGCCCGGCGCTTCTAATCAGCCATCTGAATGAGATATTTCGCGGTCAGATAGGTTTCGTCCGCCACGGCATCGCGCACGACGAAGGGCCGCAAATCCACTTTGCCGATCGTGGCCAGCGGCAACCAGTGCTGGGTCAGATGCGGCTCTCGGCTGGAGACATCGCGACGGTCCAACTCCACCAGAAAGTAGTGTTCCGCCTGCTGAATGAGATTGCCGTTGTGGCGGATATGGTTTTCAACGCAGAAGAGGTAGCGCGCTTCGATCAGGCGGGCGTTCATCTCCTCCTCGAATTCCTTGCGCAGTCGCGTCTCGAAAGTATCGCCCAATTCATATTCGCCGCCGATAAAGGCAAAGCACGAGGACGGATCGTCGGCCGGTTGCTGAACGAGGATCGCTCCGTCATGGACGACGATACCAGCCACCCTGATCCTGGGTATCCGGTGCGAGGCGACCACCCGGAAGAATTGATCCTCAGTGAGCGACACCGCGTCCTCCATGGTCGGCTTTTGCCGAACGCGTGGCCAAGACCCGCGCTTTCCGGGACTTCGAAACGGTCCGAGTGGGAAATCTTGCTAAGCCACGCTCCGCGCCAGCGCGCACTGGCTCCACAGATCCGACAGCGCGCCGACCAGATGGGCGATGTCGTCGTCGGTATGGAATGGCGTTGGCGTGATGCGCAGCCGCTCGGTCTTGCGGTCCACTGTCGGGTAATTGATTGGCTGGACATAGATGCCGCAATTGTCGAGCAGCAGGTCGGAAATCCACTTGCACTTGGCGGCATTGCCGACCATCACCGGCACGATGTGGCTCGGATTGACCATGTGCGGGATGCCGGCCCGGTCGAGCCCGGCGCGCACCTTGGCAACTGCCTCGCGCTGACCGATGCGCTCAGCATCGCTTTCCTTCAGATGCCTGATCGAGGCGATCGCACCCGCGGCAAGCGCCGGTGGCAGTGCGGTGGTGAAGATGAAGCCGGAAGCGAATGAACGAACGAAATCGCACAGCGCCGCCGAACCGGTGATGTAGCCGCCCATCACGCCGAAGGCCTTGCCGAGCGTACCCTCGATGATGGTCAGACGGTCCATTAGCCCTTCGCGCTCGGCGACACCGCCGCCGCGCGGGCCGTACATGCCCACCGCATGGACTTCGTCGAGATAGGTCATTGCCCCGTGCTTTTCGGCGACACCGAGAATTTCGGCGATCGGCGCGATGTCGCCGTCCATCGAATAGACCGATTCGAAAGCGACCAGCTTCGGCACGTCGGGGCCGAATTCGGATAGCTTGCGGTCCAGATCGGAAGGGTCATTGTGCCTGAAGATGCGTTTTTCCGCCCGGCTGTGGCGAATGCCCTCGATCATCGAGGCGTGGTTCTTTTCGTCCGAAAAGATCACCAGTCCCGGAATGTTGGCGCCCAGCGTGCCGAGCGTTGCCCAGTTCGAGACATAGCCGGAAGTGAAGATCAGCGCGGCTTCCTTGCCGTGCAGGTCGGCCAGTTCCCTTTCCAGCAGGACGTGGAAATGATTGGTGCCGGATATGTTGCGCGTGCCGCCGGCGCCGGTGCCGCTGCGGTCAATCGCATCGTGCATGGCGGCAATGACCTTCGGGTGCTGGCCCATGCCGAGATAGTCGTTGGAGCACCACACCGTAACGTCCTGTGGCCCGTTCGCGGTGTAGCGCACGGCTTTCGGGAAGGCGCCTGCCCTTCGCTCCAGGTCGGCGAAAACGCGGTAGCGGCCCTCTTCGTGCAATCCGGCCAGCTTTTCCTTGAAGAAAGCCTCGTACTGCATCGGCTTGGCGGTTTGCTTTTCGCTTTTCGGCCCGGTCTCGACCAGTCCCAGCTTTGCCTTCTGCTTCATTACACCTTCCCTAGCTTCCCCGTCAGACATATTCACTTTTTTGAATAAGTCTGCATCTGGCGCTCGGTAATGCAACCCTTTTTCAGGTCTGCCTCACTGTTTTGCCTTCTATCCTGGGTTCAGTAAAGCCGATTTGAGCCAGATCAACCGTGCAGATCGTCACATGCCGGTTTTTCACACCTACGTGAAGGACTAGTCTCGAATTCAAGGGAATCGCCGGCGACGCCTTATATCAGCGGGATCGAAGGGCAATTCACCGCGGGAGAGACAGATGAATCCTTGGTTGAACGCCCTGGGCCTGCAGAGACTGGTTACCTTCGTCCAGTTCGGACGCCGCACGCGCGAGCACGAGCAGGAGCGCGCCAAGGCCAACAGGCATTTGATGCTGGCGCTCGAAGAGGAAAAGCACTTCGGCAAGACCTTCGCCGCCTGGCTGCGCACGATCGCGCTTGTCGCAGTCGCCATCTTGCTGCCCTTCACCAATCCGCGCCTCGAGGTCGTCTATTACGAAGTCCTGCTGCTCGTCTTTTTCGTCATCGGCTGGGCGCAGCTGCGCCTTGCCCAAGTCGGGCAGTCGCGCTCGGAATTGCTGCTCATCTTTGCCGATCTCGTGCTTCTCGCCATCGTGCTTCTTGTGCCAAATCCCTTCAGCCATGACACTTGGCCGACCGCGATGCAGTACCGCATCGACGGTTTCATGTATTTTTTCGTGTTCCTGGCGCTCGGCACGCTCGCCTATAGCTGGCGCACGGTGCTGGCCATCACAACCTGGACTGCCGGCATCTGGCTGGTCGGTCTGGTCGCCATCCACTTTTTCGGTCTGCGCATGCCTGAATTGTCAGCTGCCGTCGCCAATGCGTTGAACGGATGGGCCCGTATTTTCGAAACGATCGATCCCAACGCCACCAATGTCCCGCTGCGCGTGCAGGAGATCATTGTCCTGCTCATCGTCGGCACGGTACTCGCGCTGAAATCCTGGCGAGCCAATCAGCTCCTGATGCGGCAGGCAGAACTCGCCGCCGAACGCACCAATCTGTCCCGCTACTTCCCTCCATCCATGGTCGAGGAACTGGCAAGCCGCGACAATCCGCTGGCCGAAGTGCGTTCCCAGGAGGTCGCGGTCCTGTTCGCCGATATCGTCGGTTTCACCCGCATTGCCGAGAAACTGCCGCCCGACCGCACCATCACCCTTCTGCGCGACTATCATGCGGTCCTGGCCGATATCGTGTTCCACAATGGCGGTACGCTCGACAAGTTCCTGGGCGACGGCATCATGGCGACCTTCGGCACACCGCAGACCGCGCCCGACGATGCCGACCGCGCGCTGAAGGCAGCGCGCGAAATCGTTGTAGCGACCGACCGCTGGAATGCGGAAAAGACGAAGGAAGGTCTTCCCCCGTTTCCCATATCCGTCGGCGTGCATTTCGGACCGGTTGTCCTGGGTGACATCGGCTCGCTCGACCGGCTCGAATTCGCCACGCTGGGCGACACCGTCAATGTCGCCAGCCGCCTGGAGGGCGCATCCCGCGAGCTTGGCTGCCGTGTCGTCGTGTCGGATTCGGTGGTCAGGCAGATCGCCGCCCACCATGCCGGCGAAAAGGTGCCGGATGACGGTTTTGCCCGCCATGACGGCTTGCGGCTTCGCGGCCGCGACAAACCAATCGATGTTTGGACGGCCTGATCAGGTTGCGGTCCCGCCCCGGCCAGCATGGCATCATCGCGGGGCAGTCCCGCGTTGAGGGCAAGCCAGCCATGCGAAATGGCGTGGTCAAATCGTTTTACCTTGAACTATAAGCGCAACATGCAACGATCCAGCCCATCAGCGGAAATCGAAGAAGACACCGAACCCGTTTCCGAGGACACGAGACCGCCGAGATACGCACCTCTTTCGGTAACGTCCTTTGTCCTGCTGCTTGCCGCCCTGATGTGCATCAACGCGCTGACCACCGACATCATGCTGCCGGCCTTTCCGGACATGTCGTCAGGGCTGGGCAATGTGCCAGTCACCGAGTTGCAGGCCATCATCCCGATCTACATGCTGGGCTTTGGGATCTCGCAGCTCTTTGTCGGATTTCTGGCGGATCGCTTCGGCAGGCGGCCGGTGTTGATTGTCGGACTTGTGTTCTATTCGTTCGCAAGCATCGCCACCGCCCTGTCTGGCGATCTGAACGCATTGCTGTTGGCGCGTTTTGTCCAGGGCATCGGCTCGGCCGCGCCCCGTGTCATCTCACAGGCCGCAGTGCGGGACTGCTTCGAAGGCCGCGCCATGGCGCGCATCATGTCGCTCGTCCTGACCGTATTCCTGATCATGCCGGTGATCGCCCCATCGGTCGGACAGGTCATCCTGTTCACCTCCTCATGGCGATGGGTGTTGGGTTCGATGGCAATTTTCGGCTTGTTCCTGCTTGTCGTTTCGGCATTCTTCATGCCCGAAACACTGCACCCGTCAAATCGCCGGCCGATCCGGTTTTCGACGATCAGCTATGCGCTGAAATCCGTATTCGGCAACCGCCAGACGGTCGGTTACACGGTATCGGCAGGAGTCTTCTTCGGCGCGCTGTTCGGCTATGTCGGCTCTTCGCAGCCGATTCTGTCCGATGTGTACGGCGTTGGTGAGTGGTTCGCCATCGTTTTCGCCGGTATCGCTCTTTTCATGTCGCTGTCCTCGTTCCTCAATGCCTCGCTGGTGGAGCGCTTCGGCATGCGCCTGTTGAGCCATGGCGCGACCGTTGCCGCCATCATCGTCTCACTCGCCATGCTTGGTGCGGACGAGGCGGGATTGCTTACCCTTTGGGTCTATCTGCCCTTGCAAGGAGCAATCATGCTGATGGTTGGCCTGACCTTCGCCAATTTCAATGCGCTGGCGATGGAGCCGCAGGGCCATGTCGCCGGGGTCGCTGCGTCGTTCACGGGCGCAACGACCGTCGTTCTGGGGGCGAGCATCGGCTATGTGATCGCCAGCCACTATGACGGCACGGTCACGCCGGTCGCATTCGGCTTTGCTATCTGCAGCATCGGGACACTGATCGTCCTGCTGATCACCGAGCGCGGCCAGTTGTTCGTACCGCATCACGCACCGCCGCGGAAACATTAGAAGCCTTCAGCGCACGACCACCTCGATCGAGCGTGCCTGTCCTTCAGCATCGACAACGGTCAGCCTTGTCGTGCCGTCGCCCTGCGGCTTCCACAGCAATTGCCTCCGCCGCGAGGCGTTCTCGACGGGCTTTCCCTCGGCCATCAGCCGGAAGGGCGGTGTGCCACCCATCAGCTTGACCACGACCGGCGCGGGACTACCGTCGGCGAGCCTGGAAGCCTCCAGTTCCACACCATCGGCGGGAAAGGCAATCGCCAATCGCCGGCTCGCCGGAATGATCGAGAACGCCTGTCCGATGCCGGCATGGCTGAACGTCTTCAGCGTGTCGGGCAGTTCGCTCGCCGCAAGCCTGACCGCGCCGGCTGGCGCGCGCGGCATCGGTTCGATTTCAAAGCCCGCCTTGTCGAAGGCTTCGAACAGAACCGGCGCCGCCGTCTTGATGCCGCTGATGCCGGGCACCGCGCCGTTGTCGGCGCGTCCGACCCACACGCCGATGACATGCCGGCCGTCGAAACCGACCGACCAGGCGTCGCGATAGCCGTAACTGGTGCCTGTCTTGTAGGCGATGGCGAGCGGTTTCGAGCCGACCGGCTCGGCCACGCCCGACAGCATGTCGATCACGTGCCAGGCCGCCACCGGCGACATCGGCTTCAGCCCGGCCAGCGCGCCGGGCTCGGAGTTCACGCCATCGCCCAGCGCTATCGGCGTGGAACCGGGCGTCACCAGATTGGCGTAAAGCTGCACCAGATCGGTGAGCGTCACGCCGACGCCGCCGAGTACGATGCCGAGCCCCGGCTTTTCGCCGTCGGGCAGCACCGGAATGACACCGGCGCGTCTCAGCCGCGCCATCAGCCGGGCCGGCGAAACCGCGTCGAGCAGACGCACTGCCGGCACGTTGAGCGACATCTGCAGCGCGCGCCGCACGGTGACGTCGCCCTGGTAGGTCTGGTCGAAATTGACCGGCCGATAGCCGGAAAAATCCGCCGGCCGGTCCGAGATCATCGTCTCGGGCAACACTAGCCCGTCCTCGATGGCAAGGCCGTAGACGAAGGGCTTCAGCGTCGAACCCGGCGAGCGCAACGCATGCGCCATGTCGATCCAGCCATCGCGCTTGTCGTCGAGATAATCGGCCGAACCGACACTCGCCAGAACGTCGCCGGTCTTGGCGTCGGCGGCGACGATCGCGACGGAGACGCGCGGTCCGATGCGCCGCGCCGCGTCGCGCGCCAGCGTTTCGAGCGAAGCTTGCAGATCGCGCTCCAGCGTCGTTTCATGCCGGATCGCGGCCGGATTGCGGTCGCGCGCGCGTTCTGCCAGATGCGGCGCCAGTTGCGGCAGCGCCTCGCGTTGATGCGGCACGTCGAATTGCGCCACCCGCCGGACCTCGCTTTCGCTGACGATGCCGTCTCTGGCCATGCGCGCCATGACGCGGTCGCGCGCCGCCCGCGCCGCCTGCGGATGCCGATCGGGCCGACGCAGTTCAGGCGATTGCGGCAATGCCACGAGCAGGGCGGCTTCACGCAGCGCCAGATGATCCGGCTCCTTGCCGAACCAGGAAAGCGAGGCCGCGCGCACCCCTTCCAGATTGCCGCCATAGGGCGCCAGCGTCAGGTAGCGCTGCAATATTTCGCGCTTGGATAGCCGCCGCTCGATCTGCACCGCGCGCACCATCTGGCGCAGCTTCGCGCCGAGCGAGCGTTCCTTCCTCGGCTCGATCAGCCGGGCAAGCTGCATGGTCAGCGTCGAACCGCCCGAAACGATGCGGCCATGGCTGATCAACTGCCAGGCGGCGCGCATCATGGCGAACGGATCGACGCCGTGATGGCTGTAGAAGCGCTTGTCCTCGTAGGCGATCAGCATTTTGAGGAAGGTCGGATCGACCTTGTCCAGATCGGCGTTCAGCCGCCAGCGCCCCTCGTCATTGGCGAAAATGCGCAGCGCCTCGCCATGGCGGTCGACCATCTCGACGGACAAGTGCTTGTTGCCCTGCAGCGGCGGCGGGAAAGCCCTGTCGAACCGGTCGAGGGTGAAGGCACCGGCGGCGATGAAAGATGCAATCGCTATTGCAAATCCAGCAAAACGTATACCTGCCCTCGCCCTTCGAGGCTCCGCCTCGCTTCGCTTGGCGTTACGCCTCAGGATGAGGGCAGATTGGCGCCCAGTCGAACCTTCATCCTCATCCTGAGGTGCTTGCGCGACAGCACGAGCTTCGAAGGGCGAGGATGAAGGCCCAGGCGTTTGATCGCCATTCTTGCCCATCTACTCGGCCGCCTTGATCTGCAGGAAGCCGGTTGCCGTGCGGGCCGACAGTTCGGGACGGTACATGTCCTCCACGCTCGCCGCCGGATGGGTGTAGGTGCCCGGCGTCACCGCACGCACGACATAGGCGACCGAGAACTCGTGATTGCCGCCACTGCCGCGGTTGAGCGCGGCGACGAAGCGGTCGTCGCGGAACTCGCTGTGGGCGATTTCGGTGTCGCCTAGCCAGTCGAAGCCGGAAAGATCGGCGCTTTTCACCAGCCGCGGATTGTCGATCTCGAAGCCGCCTGGCAGCAGATCGCTCACCAGAATACGTGCCGGCCAGTCGTTGAACTCGTTCACCGTCAGCACGACGACGAAACGTTCGTTCTGCTTCACCTCGTTGAGGTCGGTCTCCTCGCCGTCCAGCGTGTAGTAATGACGCTCGATGGCAAAGCCGTCGCCGCCGGCCGGCAGTGGCTGCTTCGGCGAGGCGATCGTGGTCACCACCGCGGTCACCGGCTTGTCGGTTTCGTTGGCGATCGACAGCGGTTCGCTACCAAGCGTCTCGCCATCGAGCGTATCGGAGAATGCGCCCTGACGGGTTTCGCCGTTGATGGCGAGCACCATAGAGCGGTTGGCTACCTGTGCCGCGCGCGCCGCCAGCAGCAGCCAGGCATCCTCCTGCGTCGAGGTATAGCGCCGGCTCGAAAGTTCATCGCTGACCAACGCCATCATGTCGGGTACCAGCGGCGTCACCGGCCGCGTCTCGGAGGCGAGCGCCAGCATCGCCGCGCCGTCGCGCAGCACCGAGCCGTAGTCGGAGCGGGCGAGGTTTTTCATGTCGGGATGGCGCGCCAGTTCGAACGCGGAGGAAAATGCCCGGTTGGCCCGCTCATGCTCGTTATAGAGCGAAAGCGCCGCGGCCAGATGCGCACGCGCCAGCGGCGTGCCGAAATCTTCCAGCTTGGTGTCGGCGTAATAGCGAAGGTCGCCGGCAGACGCCATGTGGTTGCGCGCCAGCACATAGAGCGCATGGGCGATTGCGTCGCCATTCGACTTGACGTCATCCTGATAAGCCAGCGTGTTCTGCAAATTCTGCACCGCCAGCCGCATCGTCTGCTCAGGCACTTGATAGCCTTTCTCGCGTGCCCTTGTCAGGAAGTCGGTGACATAGGCATCGAGCCACAGATCGTCATCGCCTCCCGGCCCCCACAGGCCGAAGCCGCCCGAAGCCGACTGAAAGGTGGCAAGCCGTGCGATCGCGCCGTCGATACGCTTCTTCAAGTCCGGCGTATCGGTCAGCGACGATGGCGCGTCGAGATCGGAAAGATAGAGCAGCGGCAGCGCCCGGCTGGTCGTCTGCTCCGCGCAGCCATAGGGATAGCGGATCAGCTTGGTCAGCACACCGGCGACATCGAACGCCTTGTAGCGCGTCACGCTGACATTGACCTTCGCGCCTTCCGCGATGCTGTCATCCAGCAAGCCGCTATCGAGCGTCATGCTGGCACCATTGGCCGCGAGCGGGAACTCCATGCGGGTTGCGACCGGCAGCGTTGCCGGGCGCACATGCACCACCCTTGTCACGCTGGAAACTTCTTCGTCTTCGCGCGACACGATGAACGTCACCTCGCCAACGCCGACATGGGTTGCATCGAGCGACAGATCGACAAGCTTGCGCTCGCCGCGCGCCAGTTGCACCTGTGCCGGCAGACCTTCAACAGAGACGAGATCTTCGCCAGAAATCGAGGGAGCAAGCGAGATTGCATAGGTTCCCGCCTCGCCGTCAGTATTGTGGATTTCGATAAGCGTGTGCGCCTTGTCGCCCGGAGCCAGCACCTTCGGCAGGCTTGCCGAGAGTACGACCGGATCGCGGATGATGACGTCTTTCGACGCCGAGCCGACACCGGCCTTCGTCCAGGCGACAGCCATGACGCGCGCCGTACCGTTGAACTGCGGCACCTCGAAATCGATTGTTCCATTGCCGTTTTCATCGAGCTGCACGATGCCCGAGAACAGCGCCAGCAATTTCTCGGTCGGCGGCGATCCCTGCGCCGTCATCCCCGGTCCGTCGCCGCCGCTTCTGATCCTGCCAAATTCGCCGAGCGAACCGTCGATCAGCCTGCCGTAGATGTCGCGGATTTCGAGGCCCAGCGCACGCTGGCCGAAATACCAGTCGCCCGGATCGGGCGGCGTGTAGCGCGTCAGGTTGAGAATGCCGACATCGACGGCCGCGACCGTGACATAGGCTTCATCGCCGCTCGAAAGGCCTGCAACATGGACTGGCACTGACAATACCGTGTCGGGCCTGATCTGCTCCGGCGTGCCGAGCGAGACGTCGAGTTCCTTCGATCCCGGATTGACCCTTAGCCATGTCGTGCCGAGCGCGCGCGCCGGCATATGGCTGGCTTCCGCCGATCCCGGCCGGTAGAGCGTCGCCGTCACA
Organism: Salaquimonas sp.; assembly: GCA_022340185.1. Taxonomy (GTDB): domain Bacteria; phylum Pseudomonadota; class Alphaproteobacteria; order Rhizobiales; family Rhizobiaceae; genus BOKV01. The sequence continues at coordinate 64,289 of JAJDOK010000045.1, forward strand.
TAGGCGCCCGCACCCCAATTCTCCCCGACGGGAATGTCGATCTCCGTTCCCTGCGCCGGCACGGAGACATTGAAGGTCCGGTAGAGCTTCTCCGCCCCGACCACGACCTGCAATTCACCGGCAAAGCGCGGCGAGACCTTCAGCTTCGCCGTCTCGCCGGCATCGTAGGATTTCTTGTCGAGCGCGATTTCGAGCGCATCGGGTGTTTCCGTCGACGAGGCCTCGACATACCAGCCGGCATGGAATTCGACACTGGTTGCCGGGCCCTGCGCATCGCTACTCTCGACGTCGAGCCGGTAACGGCCCCATTCGACATCGGCCTTGATCGCAGCATCCTCGCCCGCCTTGGCGTCGACCGTGCCGCTGGCGATCTCGGTCGGTATTTCAACCGGCTCGTAACGCCAGCTATTGCCGTCGCGATACCACTGATAGTGCCGGTCGATGCGGCTGAGCGTCCAGTCGAGGCCATCGAGATCGATCCGCTTGCCCGCGCCGTCGAGCGCGATCACATGGAAGCCGGCGGAGGAATTCTCCTTGACCTCTGCGTCCTGAAAATCGGGTTTGACACCGATCATCGGCTGGTCGGAGGCGACCGGCAGCGTCATGTCGCGTTCCACCGCGCGTCCGCCATCCTCGCGCATGCGCACGATGATCTTGGCCTCGAGCGGCCGTGTCGTCGCCGGCAATTGCGTCAGACCGGCGGTGATGACCGTCTCGCCATTGGCGTTGGTGCGTTCCAGCCCGCCGAGCGGTATAACCGTGTCGCCCTGGCTGTCCTCGTCGGCAAGGCCGAACTGGTAGCCCGGCGCATCGGCGCGTTCGCGCACGCTGGTGAGCCGCATCTCGCCCTCAATCGCCAGATCGGCGGTGGGCGCGCCGTAGAGGAACTTGCCCTTGACCTCGATGTCGGCGGGATGATCTGTCGAAATCGACGTTGCGTCGCTGGTCAGATCGAACTCGATGCGATCGGGCGTGAAATCCTCGACCAGGAAGCTCTTTTCCGCGATCGGCGCGTCTTTCGGGTCGGTGTAGACGCGAAGCTGCCACACGCCGCGCATGGCGTTGTCCGGCAGGTCGATCGACACTTCATGGCCGCCGAGCGACGGAACGTTGGAGGCGATCCTCGACGCCTCCACCCCGTCGGGGCGGGTGAAGATCATGGTGAGCGGCATGTCGGGTGAGGCGTTGACCGCTTCGTCGCGCACGATTGAGACCGAATGCACGCTTTCGCCCGGGCGGTAGATGCCGCGGTCGAGATAGGTGAAGACATCGAGCGGTCCAAGCGGCGTGCGCCCGTCGACGCCGCGGTCGGAAAGATCGAAACCCGCCCGTGTCATGTCGAGGAAGGAGAAGTCGGTCTTCTCGCCTTCGCCGGTTTTCGCGGTCAGCACGGCCGGCTCCAGCCCCGCCGAGCCGCGCATCAGGCCGGGCGTGAATACTGCCTTGCCGTCGGCATCGCTTGTCGCCGTGCCGAGCACCTCGTTGTTGCGCGCGATCAGCGTCAGTTCGACGCCTGCGACCGGCTTGGCCGTCTCAAGCGAGCGTGCAAACACCGTCAGCCCGTCCGTTCCGGCATAGGTTGTCAATCCGATATCGGAAACGAGGAACCACTGTGTGGCGACCGGCTCCCAGCTATCGCTCTGTTCATTCGACACCTTCGCCGTCATCACATAGATGCCGGGCTTGCGCTCCGGCAGCGCCTCGTCGACCGGGAAACTTGTCACCACTTCCTGATTGCGCTCACGCTTCAGATCGATCGTGCCCTTCCACACCGGCTCGCCGAGATTGTCGCCGATCTCCTCAACCGAATAGCCTTCGAGCTGGGTCAGGAATTTCGAACCGGAATATTGCGAGCCCGACAGCAGGCGCGCCAGCGCGCGGTCGCCGATGCGGTAGAGTTGCAGTTCGGCGCTGTCGGCATTGATGCCGGTGATCGGAATGCCGCGACGCATGGTTTCGGGCAACACGAAATTCTCGCCGGAAAAGCGCACTGCCGGCGCACGGTCGCGCACATAGGCGTTGATCGTCACCGGCTGTTCCAGCACTTCGCCAACCGAGGACGGCAGGCCGGCCCTCAACGAAATGCGGTAGGTGCTGCCGTGTTCCAGCCCTTCGGCGCATATCCGTTTGCCGCTCGCCTCGATCGCGCCGGAAGAACGGCCATCGATCGTCACATAGGAGGAATAATCGATGCCCGATTTCACCAGCGCCTCGGAGAAATCGATGCAGACGCTGGGATTTGCCTGGTCGGCCAGCACCCGGTTGCCGGTGATGCGGAAGCCCTTCGCCTGGCGCAGCGCGCGGAAGTCGGCGGCAATTTGCGGCGAATCCTTCAGTTCCAGGCTAGCCTTATAGGCTTCGAGTGCCGGACGGTAGAGGCTGCGGGAGGTAAGCGCGGCCGCCAGCACGGCGAGCGCCTCGGCCCGCGCCGAGGCCGTGCGCGACAGATTGTAGGCGCCGAGCGCGGCCGAGGTCGCCATTTCCTGCAGGCGGTAGTCGTAATGATTGTCGCCGGAGAGCCAGCCACTCGCTTCCCGCGAGAAGGTCAGCCATGTGCCGGCATTATCCGGGGCGAGCGCCAATGCACGGGTGAAATTGGTCGCCGCCGACCCCGTGTCGTTGTCGGCGAAATCCTGCCGGCCGGCCTCGATCAGTTCGTCAACGCTGGTCAGCGTGTTGTCGGGCTTTGCCGCGCGCACCTTGTGGGCGAAGGTCTTGGCTTCCTCCAGCGTGCCGGCGGGGACGAAGGTCAGTTCCGGCGGCGCGCCGAGATCGGGTTCGGTCGAAACCTCGACGACCTTGCCGGCGATCGCGCCTTCGAACGTGCCGAGATCCTTGAAATCGCTTTTCAGGAAGCACCAGTTGACCTTAGTGTTGAAGGTGAAGGCACGGCATTTGTCGTCGTCCAGGCACATCTGCTTGCACTGGTCGAGCGTGACGTCCTTTTCCGCTCTGAGATCGAAGCCGAAATAGTCGGCGTTCTCGGTGGTGACGATCTCGCGTTTGGTCTCCTGCGCCGAAGCCTGCGATTCGCCTTGCGATATGCCGAAAGCGGCCAGGACCACAAACAGCCCGGCTGAAAACACGGATTTCATAAAAGACTCTCCCTCGCCGCGTTCCGCGGTGAATTGGAACGCTCATACCAATGACCGAGCCCCTGTCATTGCCGCCGTTCGAGAAACAAAACGCCTTCGAACCGAACCGGCATGTGCGACTTTCGCTACCGAATGTGTCAATTCGTGAACCGTTGGCGCCGCAGGTAAATTTTTTTCTGCACCGAAGGATCGCGCCGGTTTCAGCCGCCGCCCTTACAGCTTGCCGAACGTGCCGCCATCCGCCGCGAGCTTCGCCAGCAGCGGTGCCGGCTGGAGCGTCTCGTCGCCGCATGCCTCGGCCAGTTCGGACAACCGGCCGGCGACGACGCCTGCGCCCACCTGATCGGCATGGAACATCGGCCCGCCGCGCTGCACCGGCCAGCCATAGCCGAACACCCAGATGACATCGATGTCGGACGACCGCGCCGCAATCCCCTCTTCCAGGATACGTGCGCCCTCATTGACCATGGCAAAGATCAGCCGTTCGACGATCTCGGTTTCCGGCACCTCGCGCCGTGTCACGCCCTTTTCGGCAGCGATCCCAGCGATCAGCGCGTTGAGGTCCGGGTCCGGTTCGCCCCGGCGCGAGCCTTCGGAATAAAGATAGAAGCCCCTGCCTGTCTTCTGGCCGAAGCGGCCCATTTCCGCCAGCGCATCGGCCACCGGCGCGATGGTGGAACCGACCTGCTTTCGCGCCCGCCAGCCGACATCGATGCCGGCCAGATCGCTCACCGCCAGCGGACCCATGGCGAAACCGAAATCCGTCATTGCCTTGTCGATAGCCTGCGGTGAGCCCCCCTCCAGCATCGCCCGTTCGACCTGGCGCGTGCGGGCATAGAGCATGCGGTTGCCCACGAAGCCGTGACAGACGCCGACCGTGACCGGCACCTTGCCGATCTGCTTCGATACCGCGATCGCCGTCGACAGCGCCTCGAAACCGGTTTTTGCGCCACGCACGACCTCGACCAGCCGCATCACATTGGCCGGGCTGAAGAAGTGCATGCCGACAACGGATTCGGGTCGGCCAGTCGCCGCCGCAATCTCGTCGACGTCGAGGGTCGAGGTGTTGGTCGCAAGCACCGCGCCCGGTTTGGACAGCCGGTCGAGATCGCCGAAGATCTGCTTCTTCAGCGCCATGTCCTCGAACACCGCCTCGACAATGAGATCGGCGTCGGACACGGCTTGAAGCGAATCCGCGCCGGTGATCCGCGCCACACGTTCGTTTACCCAGTCCTCGCCCTTGCCGGAACGCGCCGCCGTACGCTCGTAATTCTTGCGGATTGTCGCCAGCCCGCGCTCCAGCGCGTCAGCCTTCACGTCGATCAGCGTCGCCGCGATGCCGGCATTGGCGAACGCCATCGCGATACCGCCGCCCATCGTGCCCGCGCCGATTACCGCGACTTTGTCGACCTTGCCGGGCTTGACGTCCTTCGGCATGTCGTCGACGCGCTGCGCGGCACGCTCGGCAAAGAACAGATGACGCTGCGCCGCCGACTGCACGCCATTCTTCAGTTCCATGAAGAATTCGCGTTCCTTGACCAACCCTTCGGCGAAGGGCAGCAGAATCGCGTTTTTCACCGAATCGATGCAGGCGCGCGGCGCATCGAGACCCTTTTTTCGCGCCAGAAGTCCGGCGGCATGTTCGTCGAATGCCGCCATGTCCGAGCGCGCCGCCGCGATCCCGTCATCGATCTGGCTGATGCGCCGGATCGGCAATTCTTCCACCACCGCCTTCTTCGCGAATGCGACGGCCGCAGCGCGCAGATCTCCTCCGGAACCCTCATCGACTATTTCGTCGACAATGCCCAGTTCCAGCGCCTTGCCGGCCGGAATCGGATCACCCGACACGATCATGTCGGCCGCCTTCTGCGGCCCGATCAGTCGCGGCAGGCGCTGCGTGCCGCCCGCGCCGGGCAGCAGGCCGAGTTTCACTTCCGGCAGGCCCATTTTCGCCGACGCCACCGCCACGCGGAAATGGCAACCGAGCGCCACCTCGAAACCGCCGCCGAGCGCCGTGCCGTGCAGCGCGGCAATCACGGGTTTTGACGAAGCCTCGATGCGGTCGATCAGATCGGGCAGCATCGGCGGCGCCGGCGGCTTGTCGAATTCACGAATGTCGGCGCCGGCAAAGAAGGTGCGGCCGGCGCAATGGACGACGATCGCCGTGACATCATCGTCGGCCTCGGCCGTCTCGATTGCCCACATGAGTTCGTTGCGCATGTCGGCCGAAAGGGCATTGACCGGTGGATTGTCAGCGACGATGACCGCGACCCCGTCCTCAATCTCGATGCCGACTACCTGCGCCATGGATTGCCTCCCCGCCACTCATCCCGATGATGACGACTTGGCTATAGGGCGCGATTCCCCGCGGCGCAATCCCGTGTGGTCCCTGGATCTCACCGGGGGCAAAAATGAGGCTCAGGCGTCGTGAAAACGCAGTGATTTCACATTTTCCGTACCGAGGAACCAGTCTCTCGCCTCGACCTCCTCGAACACGACCCACACCTCGCCTGGTGGAAGTCCTGTCTCCTGGGCAATGGATTTGGCGATTCCGTTTGCCATCCGGGACTTCTTGCCGTCCGGATCGGCGGCAATGGCCTGTTTGACGATTCGAACGCTGACAAAAGGCATCTTTTCCTCCCTGTGGACAGATCTGCAGCGGACAACGCTGAAAGCGCTAACATAACTTAGCTTATAACCAATCCTCTGCAGTCAGGCCATACAGCGTCAATATTCGCACTTCTGGTATCATTTTACTGGCGATTCAACCAGTTATCGGCATGACAAAGATCTATGCATTCCATTGTTGACAGCGCTGTCAGAGGCGGGTTACCTGTACCTCGGGAGTGAGATCGGATTGTAGCCAACAGGCGTTGTCGCCTGGATCGCACCATAGGCCGGTACCTACGGCAAACAGGGAGATTGCGGGCGTTACCGGTATCGTGCAAGTCGACCACTTCCGAAAAGCAAGCCAATTCTGGTGCCATTCCTGGGAGGAGATCATGAAATATCGTTCAGTTATGAAGGCTGCCGGCGGCCTGGCCGCTGCCCTGATGCTGGCTTCCACCGCGAGCCATCTCGCATTTGCCGAGCCCATGATTGTAGCCGGTCCTGCCGCAGACGCGACCTGCTACGTGCCATGGTCGGCCGATACCAAGTTCTTCAAATTCGAACCCAAGAAGGGTCCCTATCGCATCGCACTCGCCAACGGCTATATCGCCAATACCTGGCGCATCCAGATGATCCAGACGGCCAAGGCCTATGCGGCCCAGCCCGACGTCGCCGCCGATCTGAAGGAATTCAAGGTCGTGTCGACCGGCGAGGACGTCGCCGCGCAGATCTCGGCGATCAACAACTTCATCGATTCGGGCTATGACGCCATCGTCGTCAACGCCCAGAACCCGAAAGCCTTCGCCCCCGTGATCCGCCGGGCCAAGAAGGCGGGGGTCGTTCTGGTCGCCTTCGACAACATTCTCGACACCGAGGACGCCATCAACGTCAATGTCGACCAGAAGGGCCTCGGCGAATTGTGGGGCAACTGGCTGAACGACCACCTGCCCGATGGCGGCAAGGTGCTCGAAGTGCGCGGCGTCACCGGCACCTCGGTCGACACCGACCGTCATACCGGCATCCACGAAGCGCTCGACGCCTCCGGCAAGAACTGGGACGTGGTCGAGGTCGTCGGCAAGTGGGATGACGGCACCGCCCAGAAGGTGACGGCTGACGCCATCGCGGTGCACGGCCATTTCGACGGCATCACCGCCCAGGGCGGCGACACCGGCGTCGTCCAGGCCATGATCGACGCCGACCATCCTTTCGTGCCCTTCGGCGGTGAGACCGAGAATGGTTTCCGCAAGTTCTGCGGCAAATATGCCGACAAGGGCCTGGTCTGCTCGTCTGCCGGTACCGGCCCGGCACAGGTCGCCGTTGCGATGAAGACGGCCATCGACGCGCTCAAGGGCAATGTCGTGCCGCAGTCGGTCAAGCTGCCGCTCGCCATCGTCGAGGACCCCGACTTCAAGGACGGCGAAAACTACTATTCCGACCAGTCCGACAATTTCTTCGTCGGCAACGCCTTCCCGACCTGCGGCATCAACTTCACCGCGCAGGAAATCATGAAGCAGACCAAGGAAAACGAATAATCCTTGTCTGACCGACAGGGGCCGCGGGAAATCGCCTTTCCCGCGGCCTTTTTCAACACCACCGCTACCAAAATCATCGAAACGGGGCCGAATCCGGCTATTATGGGATCAGGCCTGCCGGCTTGAATCCGGCAAGGCTTCGGGGAGGAAGGTTCTCATGGGCGAGACGCCGCTCTTCCGCATGGAAGGGATATCCAAGCGCTATGGCGGCGTGCATGCGCTGGAGAATGCCTCGCTGACCGTTCATGCCGGCGCCGTCCACGCCATCCTCGGCGAGAACGGCGCCGGCAAGTCGACCCTGATCAAGATCATGTCGGGTGTCGTCGCACCCAATGAAGGCCGGATGTTTCTTGAAGGCGAGGAAGTCTCTTTCGCCGATCCGGCTGCAGCAAACCGTGCAGGCATCGTTTGCATCTTCCAGGAGCTGTCGCTCATCCCCGATCTGTCGGTCGCCGACAACATCATCGTTTCCAACCCGCCGACCCGCTTCGGCCTGATCGACCATCGCGCCCAGCGCCGCATGGCCGAGGAAGCGCTGGCGCGCGCCGGCGGCGAGGACATTCATCCCATGGCGATGGTGCGCGACCTGCCGCTGTCGCGCCAGCAGATTGTCGAAATCGCCAAGGCGCTGGCGCGCAAGCCGCGCCTGCTCATCCTCGATGAAGCGACCTCGGCGCTGACGGCTTCCGATGTCACCCGCGTCTTCGAGGTCATCAAGCGCCTGCGCGATGAAGGGCTGGCGCTCCTCTACATTTCCCACCGCATGCATGAGATCGCCGAACTCGCCGACGAGTGCACCGTGTTCCGAAACGGCCACAATGTCGAAAGCTATCAACAGGGCGCGAAGACCGACAACGAAGTCGTCGAGATGATGATTGGCCGTGAATACAGCCATGTCTTCCCGGCCAAGCCCACGCCGCCGCCGGCCGACAAACCGCCCGTACTGGAACTGAAGAACCTGTCATGGACGGACCGCTTGCGCGACATCTCGTTTGGCGTGCGCCCTGGCGAAGTCGTCGGCCTTGGCGGCCTCGACGGTCAGGGCCAGCGCGAATTGCTGCTGGCGATGTTCGGCGTCTTGCGCAGCGTCGAGGGCGAGATCGTCGTCGACGGCAGGAAAAGGACCATCGGCAGCCCGCGCGAGGCGAAGTCGAAAGACATTGGCATGGCGCTGATCCCGGAGGACCGCAAGACCGAGGGGCTGATGCTGCCCATGTCGGTGCGCGACAACCTCTCGTTTGCCGCGCTCGACCGTCTGACGCGTTTCGGCGTGGTCGACCGTTCCACCGAAAGCGCCGACATCGAGCGGATGATGAAGCTGCTCGCGGTGCGCTCCGACGGCACCGCGATACCTGTCGCCGCCTTGTCAGGCGGCAACCAGCAGAAGGTCGTCATCGCCAAATGGCTGATGATCTCGCCCCGGATCATCCTCCTGAACGATCCGACCCGCGGCATCGATGTCGGCACCAAGCAGGAGCTCTACCAATTGCTGCGCCGCCTCGCCGACGATGGCGCGGCGATCATCCTGTATTCGACCGATTACGACGAATTGATCGGCTGCTGTGATCGCGTCCTCGTCATGTATGACGGCGCGATCCACGCCGAGTTGGTCGGTGACGAGATCACCGAGCACGCGCTGGTCGGCAGCGCGCTCAACATCGACTCCGCCCAATCGGACACCGCTTTCGCCTCAAGGGCCCAATGATGAAAGACTGGCGATGAAGGACTGGCGTTACATCCTTGCCGAACAGCGCGGCACCTTGCTGGCTCTCGCCCTGTTCCTGTTGATGTTCACCATCTATGTGACGAACCACCCGGCCGGCTTTACGCCGAATGTGGTGACGACTGCGGCGAACAAGGGTGTGATCCTGGCGCTCGTCGCCATGGCGCAGTGCTTCGTGGTGCTGACCGCAGGCATCGATCTTTCAGTCGGCATGGTCTTCATCCTGGCCAACTGCCTCGGTTCCTACATCATCGCCGGGTCGGCCATCGAGATCACGCTCGGCCTCATCGGTGTCATGGCGGCGGGCGCCGCCTGCGGCGCGCTCAACGGGCTGATTGTCATTTACGGACGGCTCCAGCCGATTGTCACCACCATCGCCACGGGCGCGATCTTCTTCGGCATTGCGCTCTGGCTTAGGCCCTATCCCGGTTCGGAACCCGATTTCGCTGCCGATCTTGCCGACGCGCTGACCGGCAAGCTTTTCGACACCGTGCCAGCCAGTCTCGTCTTCCTGGCCGGTGTCATTGTCGTTGTGTGGATACCCTTCCGCCGCTCGCTGATCGGACGCACGGTCTATGCCGTCGGCTCGTCCGACCAGGCCGCCTACATGTCGGGCCTGCCGGTGCGTCTCGGCCGTTTCTCGGCATTCGTCCTTTCCGGCTTCCTCGCCTCGCTCGGCGGCATCTTCCTGACCTTCATCACCTATTCGGGCGAAGCTTCACTCGCCAATGGCGACAATTACACGCTGTTCTCGATCGCCTCGGTCGTGCTTGGCGGGGTCTCGCTCTACGGTGGCCGGGGTAGCGCGGTCGGCGCCATCTTCGGTGCGCTCGCCTTCCGCGCGATCGGCGACCTGCTTTTCGTCTTTGACCTCGACCCGCTATGGCAGCCGCTGTTCCAGGGCATCGTGCTGGGCCTCGCAGTCACGCTGGGCGCGGCGCGCCTGTTCCAGGTCCGCAACCGCCTCGAACTGTTCAACTGAGGGCCGGGCGATGACCATCCAATCCTCGCGCGAACGTCATTCCTTCTGGCACGCCATTGCCGCCCGCATCGACCTGCCGATCGTGACTGCTTTCGCCTGCATCATCGTGTTGCTGCTCGTCGGCAGCCTCTACTCGGAAAACTTCCTGTCGCCGGAATATCTGCTGCAGCAACTGAAAGTCGCCTCCTTCCTCGGCGTCATTGCCACCGGCATGATGCTCATCATCCTGCTCGGCCATATCGACCTGTCGGTGCCCTGGCTGTTGACGACGGGCGCGATGATGGCCTCGGCGGCGACCGCCTATGGCACGGCGGGTGCTATCCTTGCCATTCCCTTCGGCGTTGCCTGCGGCTTCGTCATGGGCCTGATCAGCGGCATCGGCGTCGCCTATCTGAGGATACCGGCGATGATCGTGACCCTGGCGATGAACGCCATCGCCCAGGGCCTGATGGTTGCCTTTACCGGGGGCGCTTCACCGGCTGATTCCGCTTCGCCCGCCATGCGCTATCTCGCCACCGGCGAACTCATCTTCGGCATCCCCAACGCCGTTCTGGTGTGGGCCGTCGTCGGCGGTGTGGCGGTGTTCGTGCTGAGCCGTACGGGTTTCGGCCGCTCCGTCTATGCCATCGGCAATCGCGAGGGCGCGGCCTATCTTTCGGGCGTGCCGACGCAGCGTATCCTGATGTTCGCCTTTGCCATCTCCGGCGCGCTGGCGGCCCTGGGCGGCGTACTGCTCGCCGGCTATGCCGGCAAGGCGGCCCAATCCATGGGCGATGTCTATCTTCTGCCGGCCATCGCCTCTGTCGTATTAGGGGGCACATCCATCCTCGGCGGTCGCGGCAACTATCTCGGCACGGTTGCCGGCGTGATCCTGATCACCCTGCTGCAATCGATCCTGTCGGTCATGCAGATCGCCGAATTCGGCCGCCAGATCATCTATGGCGTCGTCATCGTCGCCATGCTGCTGCTCTACGGCCGCGAGAAGTTCACGAGGTAGACTGTTATCTGCCAAGCGGCCGGTCGGTGCTCTGGCGCAGCATCAGTTCGAAGCCGAGATCGACCACTTTCTGTTCGGGACGATTGCCGGCCACGGCGTCCATCGCCATGCCCATCGCCACCTGTCCCATTTCATAGCGGTGCGTCTTCACGCTGGTGATCGAGGGATGGGCAAGCTGCATGATCTCCAGATCGTTGAAGCCGGAAATGCCGAAATCCTCCGGAATGCGCATCCTGCGCCTCTGGCACTCGAACATCGCGCCGATGGCAATGTCGTCATTGTTTGCCTGCAATGCATCGGCGTCGGGAACGCGCGCCAGAAGTTCCGACAGCAATTCCCCGCCCAGCGTGGTGTTGGAAGTTTTGGTCGTCGTGACGACCAGGCGCTCATCGTAGAGCCCTTCCTCGCGCATCGCCCTGGTATAACCTTCGAGCCGCAACCGCGTGCGCGGGTCCATCTGCGCCGCGAGAAAGCCGATGCGGCGATAATTGCGCGCGATGAGATTGCGGGTTGCCGCCTCGCAGGCATTCCTGTGCGAAAAGCCGACCAGCATGTCGACGGGGTTCGGCCCCAGCTCCATGATCTGCACCACCGGGCAATTCAGCGACTTCAGAAGTTCCCGACCCTCGCGCGACTGGCCGAGGCCGCTTACAACCATCGCCGCGGGCCGCTGGCCAAGGAACAGTCGCAGCAGCGCTTCCTCCTGCAGGGTCGAGTAGTTGGTGACGCCTAGCTGGACCTGAAACCTGCTGTCCTCGACCTTGTCGTAGATGCCGCTCAGGACATCGGTGAACACCACGTTCGAGATCGACGGGATGATGACGCCGATGACATTGGTGCGCGCCGAAGCCAGAGCCTGCGCCGCCGAATTCGGCACATAGCCGATCTCGCGCACGGCGCGTTCGACCCGCTCGCGCAATGTCGGCGACACGCTCGCCGGGCTTCTGAGCGCGCGCGACACCGTAATAGCGCTAACATTGGCGGATTTGGCGACATCCGCCAGCGTCGGCTTGCCAGACCGTTTGCGCGCTCTTGTTCGCCTGTTTCCTAGGTTCAAGGAACTTCCGAAAAATCAAACATCTGTTGCTAGCGCTAACATTGATACGCTAGATTACCCTCTGGAGGTAGCCTTTATTTCCAGCGCGGGCAAGCACCCGGGCCGTTTGCACGGCTCAGGCGTCCACCATGGCATCGTGACCGCACTGGCTATCGATCCACGAGGTCCGACGGGAGGAGCTGGTTGCATGTCGATCTACGAGATATTCGATCCGCAATTTTCCGCATTGTTCAACTCGAACGTGCATCTCGACCAGCTTGCCACCGGTTGTCGCTGGTCTGAGGGGCCGGCCTGGTTTGCCGCAGGGCGTTATCTGGTGTGGTCCGACATCCCCAACAACCGCATGATGCGTTATGACGAGACCGATGGCAGCGTTAGCGTCTTTCGTTCGCCTTCCTGGAATTCCAACGGCAATTATGTCGACCGCGAAGGCCGGCTTCTCACCTGCGAACACGGTACGCGGCGCGTTACCCGCACCGAGCATGACGGCTCGATCACCGTCATCGCCGATAATTTCGGGGGCAAGCGTTTCAACAGCCCCAACGACGTCGTCGTCGATTCGGCCGGTGCGATCTGGTTCACCGATCCGACCTACGGCATCAAGACCGATTACGAGGGCGACAAGGCCATTTCCGAGATCGGTTCGGCCAATGTCTATCGCGTCGATCCGGCGAGCGGTGAGGTCACGGCGGTGGCGACCGATTTCGTCCAACCCAACGGCCTTGCCTTCTCTCCCGACCATTCCAGGCTCTATATCGCCGATACCGGCCGCACCGAGGGGCCGGAACATCCTGCCCATATCAGGGTTTTCGACGTTGTCGATGGCAGGAGTCTGAAGGGCGGCGCGGTCTTCGCCGAGTGTACGCGAGGCCTGTTCGATGGCTTCCGCCTCGACGAGGACGGCCGCATCTGGACGTCTACTGGCGAGGGCGTTGAATGCTATGATGCAGACGGCACGCTGCTCGGACTGATCCGAACGCCCGAGGTCGTCGCCAATTGCGTCTTCGGCGGGCCAAAGCGAAACCGCCTGTTCATCGCCGCAACCACCTCTTTGTATGCGATCTACGTGATGGCGCGCGGCGCAAGACCGTGACAACGCGGCCCCCAGGGTAATCAATCACTGCTTGCCTTTTCCCGCCTGGGACCGCACGACGGAAATGAACACTGCGCGCTTCGGGAGACGTACATGATGCGTGAATCGGCTGGCGAATACGACTACATCGTCGCAGGCGCCGGCTCTGCCGGCTGCGTGCTGGCCAACCGCCTGTCCGCCGATCCGAAAACGCGCGTCCTGCTGCTCGAAGGCGGCGGCAATGACGACTGGATATGGTTCCACATTCCCGTCGGCTATCTCTTCGCCATCGGCAATCCTCGCGCCGACTGGCTGATGAAGACGGCATCCGAACCTGGCCTTAACGGCCGCGCGCTGAACTATCCGCGCGGCAAGGTGCTGGGTGGCTGTTCGGCCATCAACGGCATGATCTACATGCGCGGTCAGGCGCGTGACTACGATGGCTGGCGCCAGATGGGGCTCGCCGGCTGGGGATGGGACGACGTGCTGCCGTTCTTCATGAAGCACGAGGATCACGAAAACCCGCCCAACGACAAGCACGCCAGCGGCGGCGAATGGCGGGTCGAACATCTGCGCGGCCACTGGGACGTGCTCGACCGCATCCGCGATGCGGCGCAGGAGGCGGGCATTTCCAAGGTCGATGATTTCAATACCGGCGACAATGCGGGCTCGTCCTATTTCCAGGTCAACCAGCGGCGCGGACGGCGCTGGAGTGCGGCGCGGGGCTTCCTGAAGCCCGTCATGAGCCGGTCGAACCTGCACGTCGTCACCGGCGCACTCGTGGACAGGGTCGAATTCGCCGATGGCCGCGCCGGTTCGATCACCTGGTGGAAGGGTGGCGAAGCATTCAGCGCTTCCGCACGCGGGGAAATCCTGCTGTCGGCTGGTGCCGTCGCCTCGCCAGCCATCCTGGAGCGCTCGGGCATCGGCAACCCGGAAATCCTGAAGGCCAACGGTATCGAACCCTTGGTCGAGGCCAGGGGTGTTGGGGAAAACATGCAGGACCATCTCCAGATCCGCCCAATCTACAAGGTCAGCGGCATCAGGACATTGAACGAGACCTATGCCAGCCTGTTCAATCGCGCACTGATGGGGCTGGACTATGCGCTGCGCCGGCGCGGCCCGCTCACCATGGCGCCCTCCCAGCTTGGCGCCTTCGTCGCCTCCTCACCGGAATACGAGACCGCCAATCTGCAGTTCCATTTCCAGCCGCTGTCGCTCGACGACTGGGGCAAATTGCTGCACCCCTTCCCCGCTTTTACCGCCAGCGTGTGCAATCTGCGTCCGACCAGCCGAGGCTCTGTTCATGTCGCCGCCACCTCGGCCACCGAACATCCCGCGATCCGGCCCAATTACCTTTCGACCGAGGCTGACCGCCAGGTCGCCGTCGATGCGCTGAATTGGGTGCGCAGGATCGTCGCCCAGCCGTCACTGGCGCCCTATTCGCCGCAGGAATTCAAGCCCGGCGCCCATGTGGTTTCCGACGAGGATCTGGCCATTGCTGCAGGCGATCTCGGCACGACGATCTTCCATCCCGTCGGCACCGCCCGCATGGGAGGCGACGGCGACACGAATGCCGTGCTGGACGAACGTTTGCGCGTACGTGGCATTGCCGGACTGCGCGTCATCGACGCTTCCGTGATGCCGACGATCACCTCCGGCAACACCAACTCGCCAACCATGATGATCGCCGAAAAGGGCGCAGCCATGGTAATGGAAGACGCACGCGCCTGATTCCTGTGGTTTTTCAGATGATTGCCGGGAAATCGCGTGACAACGGCTTCAGCTTTCATTAACGCTGTCACCAGCCGAAACGCGACAAAAATGCGCGGCATATCCACCATCTTGCAATCCGCGACAGAATACGTATATCAGCATTTGCTAATATTTACGGAGTATCCACATGTCGCTCGACCGTTCCGTTCTCGCCTTTGCCGGCATCATGACCCTGATTTCCGTTGCCCTGACGGTTTGGGTTTCGCCCTATTTCGCCTGGTTCACCGTCTTCATCGGCGCCAACATGATTCAGTCGGCCTTCACCGGCTGGTGCCCGGCTGCCATGATTTTCAAGGCATTCGGCGTCAAGCCGGGCTGTGCATTCTGATGACTCGCGCACTGCTCCCCATCACAGCGCTGGCAGCCTTAGCTTTCAGCCTTTCCGTGCTTCCGGCCTCGGCCGGGACGCTCAAGCTCGCCCCGACGGCTGTCACCGAATGGAAGGCCGTTTATGGCCGCGTCGAGGCGCGCGATACCGTGCCCGCACGTGCGCGCATCGGCGGCACGGTCGTCGAATTGCTGGTCAGCGAGGGCGACGCCGTCACCGCCGGCCAGAAGATCGCAAAGGTGCATGACGACAAGATCGCTTTCCAGATTGCAGCCACTGACGCCCAGCTTCGCGCCGGCAAGTCGCAGCTGGAGACCGCCCAGGCCAATCTCGACCGTGCCGAAAAGCTGGTCAAGCGCGGCGTCGCCACGGCCCAGCAACTCGACCAGTTGCGCACGGCCGTCGATGTCGCCCGCAACAATATCGCGGCCACAGAAGCGCAGCGCTCCGTCCTTCTGCAGCAAACCGCCGAAGGCGACGTGCTGGCGCCCGTAGACGGCAAGGTCATCACCGTTCCCGTTACCCGTGATGCCGTCATCATGGCAGGCGAAACGGTCGCCACCATCGGCGGCGGCGGCTTCTTCCTGCGTCTGGCCATTCCCGAGCGCCACGCGGCCAGCCTCGAGGAAGGCGCGGAAATCCAGATTTCTTCGGAAGGCCTGCACGAGAAGGGCCGGCTCGCCAAGATCTATCCCCAGATCGAGAACGGCCGCGTTATCGCCGATGTCGAGGTCGATGCGCTCGACACCGATTTTGTCGATGCCCGCGTACTGGTCGAGGTTCCGGTCGGACACCGCACCGCCCTGCTCGTCCCCGAAGGGGCTGTCCTTACGCGTTCCGGCATCGATTTCGTCAAAGTCGAGGCCGAAGGCGGTGAGGTCGAACGTGCCGTCATCATCGGCAGGGCCCCGAACAGCGCCACCGCCGGAATGGTCGAAATCCTGACCGGTCTTGCTCCCGGAGATATGGTCGTCCTGCCATGAGTTCCGAAAAGCCTGAACAGAGCCTGGGCATAGCAGGCGGGCTGACGCGCGCCTTCATTTCCTCGCCGCTGACGCCGCTATTCCTGATGGCCGCCTTCATCTTCGGCCTTGTCGCGCTGTCCACCCTGCCGCGCGAGGAGGAGCCTCAGATTTCGGTGCCGATGGTCGACATCCATGTCGAAGCCCCCGGCCTGAAAGCCGAGGACGCCGCCAAGCTCATCACCGAGCCGCTGGAAACGGTCGTCAAGGGCATTGACGGTGTCGAGCATGTCTATTCGCAGTCGAGCGATGACCATGTCATGGTCACCGCGCGCTTCGTCGTCGGCACATCCGCCGATGCCGCCATCCTGCGCGTTCACGACAAGGTGCGCGCCAATCTCGACCGAATTCCCGTCGGCATCAAGGAGCCGCTGATCGTCGGCCGCGGCATCGACGATGTCGCCATCGTTGCGCTCACGCTTTCACCAAAGCCGGGCGATGCCAGCCACGTCACCGCAAACGACCTGACCCGCATCGCCCGCGAACTCAGAACCGAGATTTCCAAGATCGACGATGTCGGTCTGACCTATCTGGTTGGCGAGACGGGCGAATTGATGCGTGTCACGCCCGATCCGGACCGTCTTGCGCTCTACGGCGTCACGCTGCAGCAGCTTGTCAGCAAGGTTTCGGGTGCCAACCGCGCCTTCAATTCCGGCATGGTCCGCGACAGTCGCGAAGGTCATTGGGGCGAGCAGATCGACGTTCTTGCCGGCGAAACGCTGTCAACACCCGCAGAGATCGCCAATCTGCTGATCACCGCACGCGACGGCAGGCCGGTCTATGTCCGCGACGTCGCTGACGTGGCCTTCGCAAACGACATGAGCGAGGCACTCGTCTCCACCGTTACCGAACAGGACGGCAAGGTCGAACGCGTCCCCGCCGTCACGCTCGCCGTCGCCAAGCGTGCCGGTTCCAACGCGGTCACCGTCGCCGAGAAGATCCTGCATCGCGTCGAACTGCTCGAGGGCAAACTCATCCCCGAGGGCGTTTCCGTCGAGATCACCCGCGATTATGGCGAGACCGCCAACGAGAAGGCGAACGAACTGCTGTTCCATCTGGGCCTCGCCACGCTTTCGATCATCGCGCTGGTGTGGGTTGCCATCGGCTGGCGCGAGGCGATCGTCGTCGCCGTCGTCATCCCGGTCACCATCCTGCTGACGCTCTTTGCCTCGAGGCTGATGGGCTACACCCTCAACCGCGTCTCGCTGTTCGCACTGATCTTTTCGATCGGCATCCTGGTCGACGACGCCATCGTCGTCATCGAGAACATCGCCCGCCACTGGGCCATGAAGGACGGTCGCGACCGGCGTACGGCGGCGATCCAGGCGGTTGCCGAGGTCGGCAATCCGACCATCGTCGCCACCTTGACGGTCGTCGCCGCGCTGCTGCCGATGCTGTTCGTCTCTGGCATGATGGGCCCCTATATGAGTCCGATTCCGGCCAACGCCTCGGCCGCGATGATCTTTTCCTTCTTCATCGCCGTCATGGTTACGCCATGGCTGATGATGAAGACCGCCGGCAAGGCTCCCATACCCGCCCATGACGAGGGCGAGCATGGCGGCGTGCTGGGCAAGGTCTATGCCATGGTCGCCCGGCCCGTTCTGGCGTCGAAGGCGCGCAGCTGGCTGTTCCTCATCATCGTCGGCATCCTGACGCTGGGTTCGCTGAGCCTGTTCTACACCAAGCATGTCACGGTCAAGCTGCTGCCCTTCGACAACAAGTCCGAACTGTCCGTCGTCGTCGACCTGCCGGAGGGCTCCTCCGTCGAGGCGACCGACGCCGTCGCCCAGGCGGTTGCGGCCAAGATACTCGACATGCCGGAGGTGAAATCCGCGCAGGTCCATGCCGGCACGGCTGCGCCATTCAACTTCAACGGCCTGGTGCGCCACTATTACCTGCGCGCCGAACCGCAGATGGGCGATGTCGCCATCAATCTGACCGGCAAGTCCGAACGCGACCGCACCAGTCACGAAATCGCGCTCGATATCCGCAAGCGCATCGCCGACATCCCCGTGCCCGAAGGCACCAGCCTGAAAGTGGTCGAGCCGCCGCCGGGTCCGCCGGTCATCGCCACGCTGCTCGCCGAGATCTACGGTCCCGACGCCGAAACTCGGCGCAAGGTCGCCGCCAAGGTCGAGGAAGCCTTCCGTTCGGTTCCCTTCATTGTCGACGTCGACAATTCCTACGGTCAGCCGGCCAGGCGTCTGCGCACCACGATCTCCTCCGACGACACCGAATTCTTCGGCGTACAGGAAAGCGACATCTTCGACACCATCGCCACGCTCAATGCCGGCACGACCGTCGGCTATTCGCATCGTGGCGGCGGTCGCCATCCGATCCCGATCCGCATCGAGCGACCGAAGGGTGAGAAGACCTTCGACGAACGCTTCCTGACGACGCCGATCCCGGCCAATGTGCTGCCGGGCGCGCGCGGCGTTGTCGAACTGGGCGACGTCGTCAAGGTTCGCGAGGAACGCTCTTCCTTCCCGATCTTTCGTCATAACGGACGTGCCGCCGAGATGGTCAATGCCGAGCTTGCCGGCTCCTTTGAGGCGCCGCTTTACGGCATGCTCGCCGTGCAGCAGGCGATCGACAACATGGACTGGGGCGATCTGCCCAAGCCCGTCATCTCGCTGCATGGCCAGCCGGAAGAGGAAGATCATCCCACGCTGCTGTGGGATGGCGAATGGGAGGTCACCTGGGTTACCTTCCGCGACATGGGCGCCGCCTTCATGGTCGCCATGCTCGGCATCTACATCCTGGTCGTCGCCCAGTTCGGCTCATTCAAGGTACCGCTGGTCATTCTGACCCCGATCCCGCTGACCTTCATCGGCATCCTCGGCGGTCACTGGCTGTTCGGCGCGCCTTTCTCGGCGACCTCGATGATCGGCTTCATCGCGCTTGCCGGCATCATCGTGCGCAACTCGATCCTGCTGGTCGACTTCATCCGCAATGCCTCCTCGCCCGACAGGCCACTGACGGAAGTCCTGATCGAGGCCGGCTCGATCCGCTTCAAGCCGATCCTGCTGACCGCACTCGCCGCGATGATCGGCGCCGCCGTTATCCTGGCCGACCCGATCTTCCAGGGTCTCGCCATCTCGCTGTTGTTCGGCCTCGCCTCCTCCACCCTGCTGACGGTGCTCGTCATTCCGGCGATCTACCGCGTCATGCGGACCTGAGGCGAGGGAGACCTCGAAACGGGAGATCAATTGCGTTGACCGCTTCGCAAAACAGCACGGAAAGCCATGAGCATCATGGCAGCGAACATGCCCCCTGGCCGGGCATCTCGCTGTCGTGGCTGCTCGCGTTCGCCTTCGGCGGACTGGTAGTGCTTTCCGTCGGCGCGGTTCTGGCGCTCTCGGTCCGCGCCAACTTCACCAACACGCTGTCGCTCCTCAATACCCGCGCCATCGAACTGATCGACGGCATGGAACGCCAGATAACGGCGGAGGCGAGCCAGGCCGAACGCGTCGTCGAAGCCCTGTCGGCGCTCTACCGTGACGACGAAATCGGCCTCGATGCCTCGCCGGCGGTCGCCGCTCCGAACGAAAGGGCCGTGCTTGCCGGTCTGTTGCACACCGCACCCTCGGTCAAGGGCATCCTGCTGTTCGGCAAGGATGGCGACTCCGCCTCGCTGTTCCGCACCCCGGATGGCGGTTTCGCGCTGCTCCCGTCAGGCATCTCGACCGGTGCGCAGTTTGCGGATCTGCGCGATCTGTTCGATCTGAAGAAGATCGAAGCTGCCGACAAACCCGTCTGGGGCAGGCCGGTGCCCATCGGCACCACGCTGTTTCACAATGTCGCCCTGCCGCTCAAACGCGGCAACCAGGTGGAAGGCGTGGCGGTTGCCGTTGTCGGCCAGGACATGGTCAGCCAGATCATGATGCGGCTCGCCAATGAAAGCGACGCCACGGTCTTCATGCTGAGCGAGGGCAATGGCGTCATCAGCCATTCGCGCCTGCCCGAACTGTTCCGCAGCCGCGATATCATCTCGATCGACGAGTTCCCCGACGAGGTGCTGCGCGAACTGCCCACGGCCACCGAGGACCGCGACTACGGCAAGGCGGCAGAACGAGGCATCCGCGTCTTCACCTCGCGCGACGCCAAGGGCGGGCACATTTTCCTGACCCGGCGGCTCACCGACTATTCCGCCGAACCATTCACGCTTGGCGTCTATTTCGCCGCCACCGACCTTGGTGCCGAGATGCTGCGTGCCGTCAACTCTCTGCTGGTTGGCCTCGCCGGCATGCTCGCTGCCGTCGTCGCCGCCATCCTGCTCGGCCGGCGTATTTCGCGTCCCATGAGTGAAGTCGCGGAAGCCGCGGCGCATTTCTCCGATTTCCGCCTCGACGACATCAACCCGCTGCCGCGTTCGCGCATCCGCGAGATCGACGACCAGGCCGTCGCGCTCAACCGCATGCGCAACATCCTGCTGCATTTCACGCGCTACGTGCCGCGCGAACTGGTCGCCAGGCTGATGCGTTCGGGCGAGTCGGCGAGCCATCCGGTGGAGCGCGAGGTCACCATCCTGTTCTCCGACATCATGGGCTTCACCACGATTTCCGAGCAGCTCAACGCCGCCGAGGTCGCCCATGTGCTCAACCAGCACTTCGAGATGGTCACCCGCAATGTCGAGGCCACCTCCGGCACGATCGACAAGTTCATGGGCGATGGCGTCATGGCCTTCTGGGGCGCGCCGGAGACCGACACCGACCATGTCATGCATGCGGTCAGAGCCGCCGAAGCCATTACGCGTTCGCTGCATGAGGAAAACGCCGCGCGGCGCGAACTCGGCGAAGCGCCGCTGCGCGTGCGCATGGGGCTGCATACCGGCCGCGTCGTCGTCGGCAATATCGGCGGCCCCGACCGCCACAACTACACGATTGTCGGCGACACGGTGAATGTCGCCCAGCGCCTCGAACAGCTTGCCAAGGATCTGATGAAACCGGGCGACGAGGCCGTTGTTCTGGCCTCCTGCGATGTCGTCGATGCATCCGGCGGAAAGGCCAGCTTCACGCCGGCCGGAACCAGGCTGATCCGCGGCCGTGAAAACCCCGTCGCGGTCGCCGTGCTCAATACCGAGATCGAGCCCCGCAACACCGCGGCATGCGCCTGAATGAAAAAGCCGCACCCGGGGCTCTGCCCGGATGCGGCTTGATCGGTTATCGCGACAATCTGAGCGTTACGACATACGCTTGATCACGAAGCGATACAGGCCTTCGCCGGCGTCCGATTCGACCAGCTCGTTACCGGTCGTGCGGCAGAAGGCCTCGAAATCCTTCACCGCGCCCGGATCGGTGGCCAGCACCTCCAGCGTTGCACCCATGTCCATGTCCTTCAGCGTCTTCTTGGCGCGCAGGATGGGCAGCGGGCAGTTCAGTCCTTTTACGTCGAGCACCTGGTCGGCCATCTCTTACCTCTTTGTCGTATATGCCATGCGCCGTTCAGGCGCGTTTTAGATGAACAGATTGATTTCGCTCTTGGTCGCTTCCTCGATATAGGTCGCGGCTCCTCCGAGCACCGGCCCTTCGATCATGTCTTCCATCTTGTATTCGAAGAGGTCCATGGTCATCTGGCAGGCGATCATCTTCACATCGGCTTCGACGGCCATTTCGCGCAGTTCCTCGATGGAGGCGACGCCCTTCCTCTTGATGAGATTCTTCATCATCGAAGTCGCCGCCGCATCGACACCGGGAATGGCCGAGACGATGTTCGGCATGGTCATGTGCATGCCCATCATCGGCATTTCCATCGCCGCATTGCCGAGCGTCGTCACCTGCAGGTTGAGTTTCTTCTTCAGAAGCGACAAACCATAGAAGGTGAAGAACATCGTCACCTCCACCCCCATCGCGGCCGCCGTGGTTGCCAGGATGAAGGGCGGGTAGGCCCAGTCCAGCGACCCCTTGGTCACGATCATGCTCATGGTCTTGGCATTCGTTCGGGTTTCGGCGTTCATGCTTACCTCCTGCCGGCCCAGTGCCGGACTACCCTCGCTTGGCCGGGCCGGCCTCTCTGATTGCCGGAGCCGCCGTCATGGCGCTCCGCATGCTTTTCATGCCAACTCGGCACAGCCGGCGAATTCGTCGGCGGCCATTTTCGCTTCATACGGACCGGCAACTTCACTGCCGATGATGAGCGATGCTCTGGCGCCTTCCCAGTCATCCGGCCTGACCTTGACTAGCCAGCCGACGCCATAGGTGTCAGTAGCGCCCATTTTAGGATCGCCGACGAGATCTTCATTGATCTCGGTCACTTCCGCATCGAAAGCGATCTTGGCCGGGCCGACCCATTTACCCGATTCGACCGTCGCGCAGGACTTGCCGGCCTTGACCGAGCGGCCCGTCTTTTTCGGCGTGAACGCGACCAGCGGGCCGGCCATCGCTGAGGCCACGGCCGTCATGCCCAGCGTCACGGTTCCATCGCCATTATCGCGGTACCAGATGTTGTTTTCCACGTCGTAGAGGAGATCGTCGGGCAGATCGCAGCCCCGTACCATCGGCATGGTTGTCAGCTCCTGTTTATTTCGGCGGGACGGGCAGAACCACGTCCCTTGTTCTCAAACTTCGTGACGAGCAGCAAAACTCGCCCAATCCGGCAGTTTCCAGCTTGCCATCGATGAATAATAGCAGATGTCTGGCCACCATGGCAGCCAGTCGCAACTGTTGGGCTATTACTTTATCGTCATCGCCCAGCCTTGCGCAATTGGTACGATAGACCAGTTCACGGCAGGTTTCGCGGCAGGCGTTGAAGGACGGATCGCCCCGCGCGCCGGCGCGATGCAGGCCAAGCAGGCGAAAACCCTCCACCGGCTTCGTGTCGAGCGGCTTGCCCCGGGCGGCGAGCCAGGCTTCCAGCACCGTCTCGCCGATGCCGAGCAGTTCGCCCGAGAGGGCTTCGGCGCGACTGACAAGCACAGCATCATCCAGGCGCGCGATCTCGTCGAGTCGGTCAAACAGGGTCGCCGACACGCCGTCATGCCCGGTTGAAGCAAGTTCGGAAGGGGCCGTCCGCGACGCCATCAGGCCAATCCTTTCTCACGCAGCAGATCACGCGATTCCGACATGTTCTCGTGCACGCCCACCTTGCGCGGCGACAGGCCGAGCGCGATGCCGAGCAGCTGGGTGAAATAGAGGATCTTCACATTCGTCTTGCGTCCGAACACCTTTTCCGCCCGCATCTGGTGCATTTCCAGCCCGCTATGGCAGGTCGGGCACTCGGTCGCGATCACGTCGGCGCCACACGCTTCCGCCGTCTCGAGCAGGTTGAGCACGAGTTTGGTCGAGGTGTCGGAATCCGACAGCGTATGCGCGCCGCCGCAGCAGGCCGTCTTCAGCGGATATTCGACATTTTCGGCACCTGCGGCGGCCAGCAGATCATCCATGAAATGCGGCTTCGAGGTCGATTCCGAATCCGGGCCCTGGTCCTTTTCCGGGAAGATATGGCGCGGCCTTGTGTACATGCAGCCATAATAATTGGCGATCTTCAGACCCTTGAGCGAGTTCTTCACCCGCGATTTCAGATCTTCCTCGCCGATGCCTTCCTTGATCCAGTCGAGCGCATGGATCGTGGTCACGTCGCCGGACTGGTAGTCGGTGTGACCGGCCTTGGTCGCAAGACGCGTATTGACCTCGCGCGACGCGTCATCGTTGGCCAGATCGTATTCGGCCTTCTTCAGATTGTGGTAGCAGCCATTGCACGGCGCCATCACCGTATCGAAGCCCATATCCTTGGCGATCGACAGGTTGCGCGCGGAAAGATAGGTCTGCAGCTTGGGGTCGACATTCTTGACCTCCATGGCACCGCAGCAGTTCCAGTTCTTCAGCTCCACCAGATCGAGGCCGAGCTTCTTGCCGACCGCCTTGGTAGAGCGGTTATAGGCATGCCCGGTGCCTTCCAGCGCACAGCCGGGATAATAGGCGACCTTGTCGTACTTTCCGCTCATTATTCGGCTCCCATTTCTGCACTTTTCATGTCGAGGCCCAGCGACTTCCTGTCGGCCTCGTGACGCTCATCGATATAGTCTTCCATCGCCCGGCGTGACCGGTCCCAGCCGGACGTGCGCGGATGGAACAGCGTGGCAAGCCCCATCTTCATCAGCAGGCTGACCGGAAGACGGAACACCAGGCCGCGCACCATCGCGACCAGCCATTCCTGCATCAGCGGCTGGCCGGTCTTCTGGAAGAAGCGGCGCAGCACCTTGCCGTCCTCGATCTTGCCGGAAGCCACGATCTGCTCGGTGAATTCCTCGTCGAAGATCATCGACGGCTTCTTTTCGGTGTAGCCCTTCAGTTCCAGCCAGTGGGCGGTGGCCTTCATCACCCCTTCGGGGAAGACGTCGCGCGGGCAGGCATAGGTGCACTTGTTGCAGGAGACGCACTGCCAGATGATGTCCTTGTCGCGCAGCAATTCCTCTTCCATGCCCACGCGGATCAGGTAGATCCAGTAGCGCGGATTGAAGTCGGGATTGATTGCGTTGACCGTGCACGCATTGGTGCATGAGCCACACTGCCAGCAGCGGTGGATGTTCTCGCCGCCCGGAAGTGCCGCAATTTCTTCCTGCAACGCCTCGTTGTAGTCGGTGACCGTCCGGCTCTCGATGAAGGTTGACCAGTGGCCGGAGACATCGACGCCGTCGAGCACCAGTTCCTCATGCTCGATGAGGTTCTCCGGCCGGATCAGCGTTTTTTCGTGGATCGGCATGAATTGCTCCTCATCAATTCAGTTGCGGCACATCGCCCAGTACATAGGCCTTGCCGTCGATCAGTTTCAGCCGCGTACGGCCGGTTTCGGTGTCGACCGCGTCGAGGCCAAGCATGCGCCGCGTGTGCAGCATGGCATCGCCGGTGCCATCATTGCCGCCGCAGAAATCGGGCCGCAGATATTGCCCGCCTCGGTCGTTGATGTAGCCGGCATAGACGTGGGCGCAGAGCAGGTCGACATAGAACACGGTGTCGCGAAACACGCCGTTCTCGGCCAGGAAACCTTCCAGTTCCTCGCGCAACGTCGCATAGGTGGTGAACGAGTTTTCGACCTCGATCTCGGCGGTGTCGACATCGTCGGCATGCCAGATTTCGCGGATGACGCCGGTTCTGGTCTTCTGGTCCCAGATCCAGCGTGTCATCAGCGGATAGCGGTCCGGTGCGGTGAAATGCAGGATTTCGCCAGCCAGATCGCGTATCCAGCGGTGTTCGCGGTCCTGCGGGAACGAGGCGACGAAAGCATCGATGCGCGCATCAACCGTACGCGTATCCGACCAGCCTTCCAGCAGCGTTTCGATGCGCTTGCGCATCGCCTCGAACTTGTTGTCGGCGAGCCACGGGCCGATCCGTCGCCTGACCGGTGCCATGAAGCAGGCGATCTCGCAGAATTCGGTTTCGGTGATCTCGCGCACCTTGCCCTTGCCGAGCACTTCGGCGAACAGCGAGGCCTTCAGCGCCAGCGCACTGACATAACGCTCGACGCCGCCGGAAGCTTCCGCCGATTCGACGAGGTTTTCGAAGGCGCGCCGTAGCCGCGGCCCCGACAGGTCGAGCACCGGCCCGGCCTGCGCCGGGACCGGAACATTCTCCTTGCGGGCGCCGAAGCCGAACATCATTCCGCCGCTTCCAGTGCCGGACGGGCGACGGCGAGCGCAGCCATGGCCGCGGCCTGGCCCTGCGCGATGGAATCGTCGATCGTCTCCGGTCCCGTTGCGGCACCGGCGACGAAGACGCCCGGCCGCGACGTTCCCGACATCGAGGCATAGGTCGAGGCCTTGTCGATATAGCCGTGGTGATGCAGCTTGACGTCGAAGATCGCCGACAGCGTCATGTTGTCGACATTGGGATCCATGCCGACGGCGTGAACCACCATGTCGAAGGGAATGGTGATCGGCCGCTTGACCAGCGTGTCCTCGCCCTTGACGATCAGCCGCTTGCCGTCGGAGGTCACCTCGGCGATGCGCGCCTTGATGTACTTGACCTTGAACTTCTCCTGGCTGTCCCAATAGTAATTGTCTTCGTAGAGTCCGAAGGTGCGGATATCCATGTAGTAGATGTAGACGTTGCAGTTCGGCAGGCTCTCGCGGATTTCCATGGCGATATTGGCCGAAACCGTACAGCAGATCTTCGAGCACCAGGTCCGCCCGATCTGGCGGTCGCGCGAGCCGACGCACAGGAGGATGGCGACACGCTCCGGCTCGCGCCCGTCAGACGGACATTTGACGCCGGCGCCCGAAGACAGCATTTGCTCGACCTGCGTCGTGGTGACGACGTCGGGATAGGTGCCGAAGCCCCATTCCGGCTTGTTGATCGAATCGAAATGGGTAAAGCCCGTAGCCAGGATCGTCGCCGCAGCGTCGATCTTCTTGCCGTCCGACAGTTCGGCGGCAAACGCGCCCGGTTCGCCGGAGAATTTCTTGACCGTCACGCCCTTGTGGACCGTGACGAGCTTCTCGCCCTCGACGCGGCTGACCATGCCGCCAATGGCGTCCTTGGCCCATTCGCCCGACGGTACGAGCTTGGCATAGCCCGACAGGATCGGCGCGCCGCCGAGTTGGTCTTCCTTCTCGACGATCTCGACCTTCTGGCCGGCGGCGGCCAGCGCTTGTGCAGCGGAAAGGCCGGCCGGTCCGCCGCCAACGATCAGAACTGGTTTGGTCATTTGGCGGCTCCTGCCAGCTGTTTGGGCTTCACATAGCCCGGTCCCGAGGTAATCGCGCGCTTGGGATCGTAAAGCGTCTCGATACGCCCGGCCTTGACCTCTTCGAGATAGGCCTCGAACTCGGCCTTCTTGGCCTCCCAGTCGATGCCGAGCTTCTCCAGAAGGTTCTCGAAGGGCGAAGCGTGCCAGTGCAATTGCGCCAGCTTGTAGGGATGCGCGCCGAGCGCGAGCGCAGCGAACTGGCAGTCCGCCATGATCGGCAGCGCGTAGACCTTGTCGACCGCCTTGCCGATCCACTGGTTCTTGTCGAGCGTCGTGATGCAGCCTG
Organism: Salaquimonas sp.; assembly: GCA_022340185.1. Classification (GTDB taxonomy): domain Bacteria; phylum Pseudomonadota; class Alphaproteobacteria; order Rhizobiales; family Rhizobiaceae; genus BOKV01. The sequence continues at coordinate 91,452 of JAJDOK010000045.1, forward strand.
TATCGTGGCCGATCATCACATCGGCCTTGGCTTCTTCCACCGCCACCTTGATCTTGCGGTCGATGGCAAAGGAACGGGTGAACTCGCGCTCGCCGATGATGTGGCGGAAGCCGAAGCCGCAGCAATCGTACCAGGTCGAATAGTCGACCACATTGGCGCCGAGCGTCTGCAACAGGCCGGTCGAAACCGCAACGCGGTTACCGTCCATCACCGTGTCGTCATAGATCACGTCTTCCGGCACCATCTTGTAGACATGGCAGGCCGGATGAACGGTGGCGCGGATGCTGGAAACGTCGATGACCTGGCGTTCCTGCACGCGGTGGCGCATTACATGCAGCCATTCCGAATAGTGCACGATCTCTTCGGGGATCAGCAGCTTGCCGTCGACGAGACGGCCGAGCTTGCCGAGGATCTTCTTCACTTCGGCGCGAAGTTCCGCCGAATGCATCAGGAAGATGCGCATCTCCTTGTAATTGCCGAAGGAAGTGCCGCAGTGAACCAGCGGGAAGTAGGTGCCTTCCGGCAGCCCCTGCGCCTTGGCCGACATGTAGGCCTGGTGGAAATTGCGCAGGAACACGGCGGCCAGCGATACCACATTGCCAATGCCCGAGCCGTGATAGTTCCACGCCGTGCACGAGGTCTGGTCGGTCTCGTCGAGATAGTTGATGCCCATCTCGTTCATCAGCCACATCACGGAAGAAGGATAGCCCGGAATGTTGCCGCACTGGCCGCAGCTCTTGTGCTGCCACAGATTGTTGGTCGGGATTTTCTTTTCCCAGCCATAGATCGTCTTGGCGATGACCGGTTCGTGCTGGTCGCCGACGCGGTGGACGAGGATTTCCCCGTCCTTTTCGAGCTGCCACATGGCGTCGCGGATATCTTCCACGCGATCCTTCTGGGTCAGCATGGAGCGCTTGTCGATCCTGGCTTCCACCCAGTCGGTGGCGCGCCTGGCTTCCGCCGGTGTCAGGTTGGACTGGCGCCATTCGTCGCCGAAGCCTTTAAAGGCACCTTCGCCGGCCTCCTGGCCCTTTACGGGGTCGATCGCCGGCCCGTTGCCGTTTCCGGAACCACTTTTTGCCTTGCTCAATTTCGCCTCCTGTCAATCGAACCGCCTGATACCCGTTTCCGGGCCGGCTCAATCCTCATCCTCGTCATCTTCTTCCTGCTCTTCGAGCCATTCCTCGTATTCTTCGCGCTTTTCGTCCATCACGTCCTGGACGACGTCGAACAGGTTCTCGTCGACCGTCTCGAGCTGGTCGAGCACGCCGGTCGCCTCCCAGATCGTGTAGAGCTCGATCGACGTCTTCAGATTGACCTCCCAGGCCGTGTCCATGGTGTGCATGGTCGGTACGGGTATCGCCTTTCTGAGGATATTGAGCGGCGCATCGACCTTGGAGACGTTCGGTCCCCAGTCGGGGAATGCTTCCTTGGTGATCATGTTCGGCGCGAGCTGGTTGCCGGTGGAAATGACCTTCAGCAGCACGCGGCTGAATGGTCTCAGCACTTCCTTGGCCGATTCCATGCCGTGCTTGATGGCGACTTCGCGCATGATCATCACCAGCCCGCCGGGCGAATTCTCGAACGGGCAGCGCGCCGCGCAGGTGTAGCACTGGGCGCAGGCCCAGATCTTTTCCTGCATCGCGTCGTAGATGCCTTCCAGATTCTCGGTCCACAAAAGCTGGACGATCTCGCGCGGCGAATAGTCGTAATATTGCGCGGAAGGACACGTCGCTGTGCAAATGCCGCAGTTCAGGCAACCATGCAGCTCGTGGTCGTAGAGGATGTGCGAAGAGATGTCCTCGAAGATTTCCTCGAGTTTCTCGCGCGCGACAACAGGCTCGGTCGAAACCGGATCACCAATCACTGCCGCTTGCTGCGCCATGTTATCCTCCCGGTGGCGTTGCTATCTTCAACTGATCGACTAGTAGGTCAGTACCTTGGCGTCGTCGTCTTCCATGACGCTTTCGATGACCTTGGCGCCGCCCACGATACCCTCGCACTCGGGGATCAAATCCTCTTCGCTCATGTCGAACAGGTCCAGATTGGGTGAGCAGCAATAGAATTTGACGCCGGCCTCATGCGCGTCCTTGATGAAATCGTAGACGGTTTTAGGTGAGCCTTCCTTGACGACGAGCTTTTCGGCGACGCCCTTCTTCATCAACTGGCCGGAAGTGGCCGTGCAGATCACCTCGACCTCGTAATCCATCGCCGCGGCGACGGTTGCCTGGAAGAACGGGGCGCCCAATTCCTCGCCATTGCGCGGATCGGTATTGACCATGATGATGATGAGTTTTTCGGCCATGCCGCATTTCCTCCTGCCCATTTTGATGCTCTGACCCGGTATATATAGCGGGCTTGGCGTATTTTAATAGATGCTAATATAGCAAAATTACGATGAATGCCAGACCCATTACGTCGCAGGCCGATTCAGCTTGGGGAAGACGCCTTCTGAGCGGTTTCCTCCTGCCTCATCCAGCCCGTTTCGGCAACGAGGCCTACCATGATCGAGGTCAGTGCCTCGGCGATGCCACCCTGCACGTTACGCAAACTTTCCAGCTTTTCTGCGACATCGTCAGGTGATTCCTCGAATTCCATGATGATGTCCTCGATCATCGCCGACTTGATGCCGGGATGGGCGGTGAAGCCGATGGCGCTGGCGCCGCACCTGAAGGCGACCGGTTCACCGGCCTCGTTGCGGGCCAGGACCTCGGCATCCTTGGGCAACACGGCACGATCGCGGATGTAGGTCGCATAGGGGAAGCTCTCCGGCATTGCGCCGCCAAGTGCGTCAGCGTTTTCACGCGTGGCCCGCCCCACCTCGATGCGCAGCGGCGCCTCCTCGGCTCCGCCGCCCGCCGCAACGGCAAGCATGATCGCGCCAAGTCCGACACCGACAACGGGAAGACCGTGATCGAGAAATGTCCGAATGATCCTGAGTTCCGGCGCCAGAGTTGGCACCAACGGACCGGAAACGATGCCGAGCGGCCCCTGGCCGAGTACGATCAGCCCGTCGAATTCTCCCGGATTCTCGTCCGGACCAGCCGGCAGCGTGCCGCCCGCCGTAAACGGCCGGAAATATCTGAAGCGGATATTGCGGGCTTCAAGATGATCCTCCAGGAATCCCAGATATTCAGCTTCGACATGCTGGATGACGGCAATGGTTTTCATTGCGTGGCCGTCAGCCGTCCTGCCCGGCCGCCAGCATGATTGCCGCGGCGATATCCGCCGGCTCTACGCCTGGCATGTCGAGACCGAGCTGCTTGACCTGGGTGGTGATGGTGTCGGTGAGTGGAGCCTCTTCGAGCTTCGCACCGGTCAGCGCCGCGGCCAGCCGATCGACGCCGTCTTCCGGCAGACAGGTGAAATCGCCGGAAATCATCAGGTTTTCGATCACGCCGTCATGCGCCAGCAGATGGGTGCGGATCAGCCCGCCTGCCACCTTGTGCATGCTTTCGGTGAGCTGGCGTCCTTCGGAGATCTTCACACCCATGTCGGTGAGTTTCCGTCCCTTCCTGTAGGTCCAGGCCGGATCGCTGAGTGCCTTCTCTTCCGCCTCGATCGCCGCCAGTTCGGCCGGTGTCGGATCGACGAGTTCCGGCGTCAGGCCGAACACGTCGCCGACATGTTTGAGGAATTTCTCGCGGACCTCTTCGCGCGTGGGCAGAACGTCGAGCTCCCTGGTCATGGTTGACATGTAGTCGTCCAGCGTCTGTCGTAGCTTGTCGCGGAATTTCTCCGAAGGCACTTTCAGACATTGGGCCATGGTCGCGGTGTCGAAATCGAACATGAAGGAGCCGACCATTACAGTCGTCACGCCGATCGAGGCCGCCCCAGTGCCGCCGATCTTGCGGCCGGCCACCTGGATGTCGTTGACGGGACGGTATTCCGCATTGACGCCGAGTTCGCGATAGGTGCGAACCGCTGGTTCGATGAACTTCGGATAGAGATTGACCGCATATTGCGGCACCATTTCTCGCGGAAACATGAAGTGGAAGAACATCTGGTTCTCGTCCAGATAGACCGCACCGCCGCCGACATGGCGCCGTATGACCGGCAGGCCGGCCTGCTTGCAAAAGACTTCATCCACTTCCTTGTCGATCTCCTGGTGTACCCCGACACACACATAGGGCGACAACGGATTGACCAGGGTCAGCACAGGCTCGTCATCGCGTTTCAGCGCCCGCGCCACGCCGTGATAGATCGCCTGGCTCCTGATCGCCGGGACAAAGCCGAAATCGATGACACGCAATCGCATTTTTCTCTCCTCCGCCATTTCTGCCGGCAGCATACATGATCATTTGCTAATATAAAGCGGCAGTGCACCGTCTGCCACCCTGCCTCTACATTTATTGCAACAGATGGTGGTGGGCAAACCTTGATCCCGATCAATGAATTGCAACCTGTCTTGCGTGATTGTGCCATGCCATGCAGTGTTGGCGCAGACGGGAGAAGAGGAAACAAGATGGTCATACGATCGCACCAGTCGGACGAGCCGGCAGTCGATCTCGAGATCGCGCTCGCAAAAGTCTGTTTCATCATCATCAAGGGCCGCGAATTCGAGGTGAAGGAGGAGTCGAGCGACGATGATTCCGGCTCCAACCCCGTTGACGATGCCGAGCTGGACGTGCTGGAGGAGAGTCCCGACGATCCCGTCGAGGAGGAGATCACCAGCCTCATCGACGAATTGACCGTCGACGAGCAGATCGATCTCGTGGCGCTCAACTGGCTCGGCCGCGATGAAGACAATACCGCTACCGACTGGCCGGAATTGCGCCGGCAGGCCGCAGAGGCGCATAATGACCGCACCTCGCAATACCTGATCGGCGACCCCATGCTGCCCGACAACCTGGAAGCAGGCCTTGCCGCGCTCGGCCTGAGTTGCGCCGATTACGAAGAGCAGCACCTTTAGGTATCATCTGCCAAAGCCAGGGACTGCACGAAGTCCCCATCGGGCTTGCAGGCAGTGTATTAGCAGGCGCACAAATCAGCGCAAACTTGAAAATATATCAAAAATCCATATACTTGGTTTCATCAGCCAAGCCTGATCCTCATTCGCGCACCGTTCGGCCCCTGTGCCTTTTTGCGATGCGGCATGGAACCGTCCCATGGTTTCGAAGCGCGAATCGACAATAATCGAGGCACTATGAAACTCCGAACCGCATCATGCGGGTCTATAGTTATCTTTGCGACGTCGTTCGCTTCCCGCGCCACGTTTGACGCCGACCCCATATCCGATGCGGTGTTGTTGTGACCGCAAAACTGGCGACATGCGAACAGGCGGTCGGAAAAGCGCCCATCTCCAGCAAGCATTTTGTGCTGGCAACCGATCTCGACGGCACCTTTCTGGGTGGCAGCGTCGAAGACCGATGCAGGTTCCATGACTGGATCGAGAACAATCGCGACACGGTCGGCTTGATCTTCGTGACAGGGCGGGACCCCGAATTCATTGTCGACGTCACCTCTCGCCAGGGTGTGCCGCGGCCCGACTTTGTCGTGGGCGACGTCGGCACCACCATCGCCGAAGTCACCCGGCAAGGCGCGGTCGAGCCGATCGCCGATCTGGAGGCAGACATCGCAGCGGCCTGGAACCACGCCGGAGCCGATGCCGGCGAGATGATACGTTCGGCGCTTGAGGACATTGCCGGACTTGCAGTCCAGCCTGCCGGTTTCCGCTACCGGGTCAGCTACGACATCGACCGTACCCGGTTCGACGACGATGCCCGCGCCACCGCTTGCGCCATCGTCGAGGAACTGGGCCATGACTGGCTGATATCGGCAGATCGCTATTTCGACGTGCTGCCGAAGGGTTTCAGCAAGGGCCCGTCATTGCTGAAGCTCATCGGATATTTGGGCGTCGATCCGGCGCGCTGCCTTGCCGCCGGTGACACGCTCAACGATCTCACCATGCTCGAATGCGGGCTGCCCGCAGTTGCCGTGGGCGGCGCTGAGAAAGCGTTGCTGGAGAAGATTGGTGGTCTCGACCATGTCCTGACGGCCGAGGCGATCGGCACCGCCGGCATCGCCGAGGCGATCCGCGCCTTTGGACTGCATCCGAATATTTGAACTGAAAAACAAGGAGATGAAGTAAAAGATATGCCCTCTGATCTGGTTATCGTCTATCACCGCCAGCCTTATGAAGAAGTCGAGGTCGACGGCCGCATCGAGCTTCGGGAAAACAAGAGCCCAAACGGGATCGTGCCGACGTTGAAGAGCTTTTTCGGCTCCGTCGACCATGGGGCCTGGATCGCGTGGAAACAGGCGGAAGACCCGTCCAGGCCTAACTTCAAGCAGACGATCGAGGTTGAGGACGATCACGGCAATTATACAGTTTCACGCCTGGCGCTCTCGCCGAAGCAAGTCAAGGAATTCTATCACGTCACTTCCAAGGAAGCCTTCTGGCCGATCCTGCACGGCTTTCGCGAGCGCTACAATTACGACCCGGTCGACTGGCCGAATTTCCGCGAGGTGAACTGGCAATTCGCCGAAGCGGCCGCTGCCGAAGCAGCCGAAGGTGCCGTTGTCTGGGTCCACGATTACAATCTCTGGCTCGTGGCGGGCTATCTGCGCAAATTGCGTCCCGACCTGCGCATCGCCTTCTTCCACCACACGCCCTTCCCTTCCGCCGACATGTTCAACGTCCTGCCATGGCGCAAGGAGATTCTCGAAAGCCTGCTGCAATGCGATGTCGTCGGTTTTCACATCCCGCGCTATGCGGCGAACTTCGTCTCCGCCGCCCGCAGCCTTCTCGAGGTCGAGGTCAGGAAGCGCGTAAAGGTCGAAGACGACCTGATTTTCGAAGGTACCGCGCTGACCGAGCGCTCCCTGCCCACGCTGATCCGGTGTCAGGGACGCGAAGTGGCGATCTCGGTGGCGCCCGTCGGTGTCGATGTCGACTACATACATCAATGCGCCAACGAAGCTGCCACGCTACACAAGGTCGAGGAAATTCGCACCGACCTTCTGGACAGACGGCTTGTACTGTCGGTCGGCCGCACCGACTACACCAAGGGCGGCGTCGAGCAGCTCGAGAGTTTCGAGCGTGTTCTGGAAAACAATTCCGACCTGCACGGCAAGGTACGGTTGATGCACGTCTCCGTCAGTGCCAATCGCAACATGCACATCTACGAGCAGATTCAAAACGATATCGAGGCCGCCGCCGGCCGGATCAACGGCCGGTTTGGCACGCTGGATTGGCAGCCGGTCGCGCTGATCACGCGCGCGATTCCCTTCACCGATCTGGTTGCCTATTACCGCGCGGCCGACGTCGCCTGGATTACGCCACTGGCCGACGGCATGAATCTCGTCTGCAAGGAATATGTCGCAACCCGCGACGATGGCGACGGCGTACTGGTGTTGTCGGAATTTGCTGGCGCAGCCGTCGAGATGGGATCGGCGGTCATTGCCAATCCCTTTTCCTACCGGTCGATGGACAACGCGATTCTGACCGCGCTCAACATGCCGGAAAAGGAACGCAGGGCGCGGATGAAACTCCTGCGTCAGGCAGTTTCCCACCGCGATATCACGGCCTGGGGCCGGCAACTGGGCGAAGAGTTCGAAGCCCTGCGCGATTACGGACGCAAGGTCATGACGGACGCGGCCTGACCGCACGTACCGCCGCGATTGCCGCCTGACCCAGCGCCAGCCCGCCATCATTGGCCGGCACACGCGTCTGCACCAGCACGTGGTGCCCGCGCCCGGCCAGGACGCGATGCAGCCCCTCGCTGAGGATCTGGTTCTGCATGACGCCGCCCGAAAGTGCGATTGCGTGACAGCCATGGCGCTCGGCCGCGCGTTCCGCCGCCTTCGCGACCGGTTCGACCAGGCCCGTATGGAAACGTGCCGCGATGACACCCCTCTCCACGCCTGAAGCGAGGTCGGCCAGCAGCGCCTGCCACAGCGGTGCCCATGACAGCACGGACAGTCCTTTTTCCGCTTCGACAGTTTCGGCGGGATAGGCCCCGGCATGCGCGACATGCGGCCTCGCCAGCGCTTCCATTTCCATCGCCGCCTGCCCTTCATAGTGCTGCCTGTCGGCGCATATCCCGAGTGCGGCGGCAACCGCGTCGAACAGCCTGCCGGCTGACGATGACAGCGGGCAATTGGTGCCGCGTTCCAGCATTTGTTCGATGAACTCGACCGGTTTGCCCTCGAACATGCCCGCGAGCGGCGCGGCCTTTGCCCGCCAGTCCTCGCCGAAGGCGGTTCTGAGGTGCGCTACCGTATTGCGCCAGGGTTCGCGCATCGCCTGCACCCCGCCCGGCAGCGCTACAGGCAGGAAATGTCCCGCCCTCACATAGTCGCGATAACCTCCGGCGAGCAGTTCGCCGCCCCAGATCGTACCGTCCTCGCCGAGCCCCAACCCGTCAAGCACGATGCCAAGCGTCATGTCCCGATCCGGCGCGATGCCGTTCTCGGCGAGACAGCTTGCCAGATGGGCGTGATGGTGCTGCACGGCGACGAGCGGCACACTTTCTTTCAGCGCAAGTTCGCCGCCCCATTTCGTCGACAAATAGTCGGGGTGCAGATCGACCGCGATCACTTCCGGCTCGAAGCGATAGATGTCGCGGTAGAGGTCGAGATTGCGGCGGTAATCGGCATGCGTCGCCGCTTCCTCCAGATCGCCCATATGCTGCGACAATGTAGCCTGTCTGTTGGCGAACAGGCAGAAGCTCGCCTTCAACTCGCCGCCCATGGCGAGCACCGCCGGCGCATCGGAGAAGCCTTCGCCGAGCCTCAGCGGCTCGGGCGCCATGCCGCGCCCGCGGCGGATAATCTGCGGCCCCGGCGCGTCGAGACGGATGACGGAATCATCGAGCCGGTTGACGATGTCGCGGTCATGCAAAAGAAAAAGGTCCGCGATCGCGCCCAGTTTCCGCCGCGCCTCGTCATTGTCGGTCACCTGCGGCTCGTCGGACAGATTGCCCGAGGTCATGACCAGCGGCCGCCCAACCTGTCCGAGCAGCAGATGGTGTAGCGGCGTATAGGGCAGCATCACGCCGAGCCGGTCATGTCCGGGAGAAATGGAACGCGCCAACGTGTCGCCCGCATAGGCAAGCAGGACGATCGGCGCGACGTTCGAACCCAGCAGTTCCGAATCGGCCTCCCCAACCTTGCAATGGGCTTGCACCTGATCGAAATCGCGCATCATCACCGCGAACGGCTTGGCATGGCGCCGCTTGCGCGCCCGTAGTTTGCCTACCGCTTCCTCATTTGTCGCGTCGCAGGCCAGATGGAAGCCGCCAATGCCCTTGATCGCGGCGATCCGGCCTTCGCCGAGCGCCTGTGCCACGGCATCGATCACGCCATCGCAGGCGATTTCGCCGTTCTCGTCTTCCAGCCACATGCGCGGTCCGCAGACCGGACAGGCATTGGGTTGGGCGTGGAAGCGACGGTCGGTTGGGTCGCCATATTCGCGCGCGCAATCGGCGCACATCGTAAAGGCCGCCATCGAGGTGCGCGCCCGGTCATAGGGGATCGAGCGCACGATCGACAGGCGCGGCCCGCAATGGGTGCAATTGGTGAAGGCATAGCCGAAACGCCGGTTGGCCGGGTCGGCGATATCCCCGAGACAGGCCGGACAGGTCGCCGCGTCTGGCACGACGCCGGTGGAAATATCGCCCTCCTCGCTTTGCGCGATGACGAAGCCTTTATCCGGGGCCGCGACGGTGAGTTCATCCCGGGTGATGGCGTCGATGCGCGCCAGCGGAGGCGCCTCGGTCTCGATCCGCTCGACGAAGCGCCTCAGCGCGGCTTTGCTGCCCCAGGCTTCGACCGCCACGCCCGCCCCGTCATTGATCACCTGGCCGGCAAGCCCTTCTTCCTGCGCGATGCGCCAGACATGCGGACGGAAGCCGACGCCCTGCACCAGCCCCTGCACGCGGACACGCCAGCCGACCGTTACCAAGCGTCCTCCTCCGCGCGTAGTTGTCATGATCAAACGAGTTCAAAAGGTTCGAAAACGCACCCTACGGGTCCGAAAGCGTTCCGGCCAGTTCTTCAATCAGCCTGCCAGCCGCCTCCCTGACCGCCTCGGACAATTGTGTCCCGGCTTCGAAATTGCCGCCCTCGATACCGTACACCGTCAGCGCATTTGGAAGTGAGCCCAGTGCACGCGCGGTCTCGACAGCTTCCGCCAGTCCGAAGCGGTGCGTCGAATAATGGAACAGTTCGGCGGGCAGCTTTTGCACCAACGCGTCGAAGCTGACCATCGTGCCCGGTTCGGTGCCGCTTCGCGTCGCGTCGACCAGCACCAGCCTGCCATGCATTTGAAACAGGTCCATCAGCCCTGTGCCGTCGCCGGCATGGACAAGCGCGGGATGGCCTTTCGCCAGCAGCGCCTCGGCGACGAACGGCCCGACGCCGTCGTCGGAACGGAACGCATTGCCGATACCGACGACCAGCAGTTTGTCAGCTTCGCTCAACGGTCAGCTTCAGGAAATGCGTCGCGCACGAAATGCAGGGATCATAATTGCGGATGGTCTGTTCGCAGCGCCATTTCAGATCGGCATCCGTCATGCCCAAATTGGCGGCGACGACGCGCGTCAGGTCCACCTCGATCTGCGGCTGGTTCTGCGAGGTCGGCGGCACGATCTGGGCATGCGTGATCCGGCCTTCATCGTCGAGCTTGTAGGTGTGGTAGCAGATGCCGCGCGGCGCTTCGGTGCAGCCATGGCCTTCGCCGGCTTTCGGTGGCGTTTCGACGAAGCAAGGTTTCGGCTCCTCATAGTCGCGTACGATACTTGCTGCTTCCTCGCAGGCATATTGCGTCTCTATCATGCGCACTAGGATCGATTTGAACGGGTTGCGCACCACCTCGCCCAGTCCGCACATTGCCGCCGTTTCCTTGGCGCCGTCCGAGAGCAGCGCATAATTGTTGGCGTAGCGCGCCAGCGGGCCGACCAGATAGGGCGAGCCGTCCCTCATACGCCCGTGCAGCGCGTTGGAGCGGTCGACATGCTCTTCGTAGAAATGATCGTTGAATTCACTGACCGCGATGTTGAGACCGCGGTTTGAAACCAGCCGGCCTTCGCAGATGGCGTAGGTGTCGGGATCGGACAGCGACACGAAAGTGTAGTCGTGTTCATCGTCGGGAAAATCGAACGTGGAAAAGGCGAGCGCCACCTTGCGTGAGGCTTCTATCCCCCATTCCAGTTCGTCCAGCAGCGCCCTCACCTTGGCTTTTTCAGGCGCCGAATAGAAGCCGCCGACCCGTGTATTGACCGGATGGACCGAGCGTCCTCCTACCACTTCCATCAGCGAGTTGCCGATCTTCTTCAATCTCAGCGCCGTCTTCACCAGATCGGGATTGACCTCGGCGATCTTAATCGCGTCGGAGAGGCCGAGGAAATCCGGCGCATGCAGCATCGCCGCATGCAGCACATGGCTCTGGATCCACTCGCCGCAATAGATCAGGCGCCGAACTGCATGGATTTCGGGCGTCACCGAAACGCCGAGCGCCATTTCCATGGCATGGCTGGCACCCATGATATAGGCGATCGGGCAAATGCCGCAGATGCGCGACGTGATGTCCGGCGCCTCGTGCCCGTCGCGGCCCTGCAGGAAGGCCTCGAAGAAGCGCGGCGGCTCGAAGATGCGGAATTCGACCTTCTCGATCTCCTCGCCCTTCAGTCGCACATAGAGCGCGCCCTCGCCTTCCACGCGGGCCAGCGCATCGACCTGGAGAACGCGCTCACTCATGCGATTTGCTCTCCTCTGCGAAAGCCGGCGCGCCGGCATTGAAGGAACGGTAGAAGTCGCGCACCTGTTTCGGCGCCATGCCGAGATCGGCAAGATGCGCCGACAGTGCCGGCGGGTTGGGATTTTCCTTCGGCCCGAAGCAGCCATAGCAGCCGCGCCCGTGCGACGGGCAGAGATTGCCGCAGCCTGCCTGTGTCACCGGACCGAGACAGGGCGTGCCATGCGCCACCATCACGCAGACCGTGCCCGAAAGCTTGCACTCGACGCATTGCGACACCTTGGGCACGCGCGGTATGCGGCCTGCCAGCGTCGCCGTGATCAGTTCGAGCAATTGGTGCTTGGAAACCGGGCAGCCGCGCAGTTCGAAGTCGACCTGCACATGGTCGGCGATGGCGTCGGACTTCGCCAGCGTCGAGATGTATTCGGGATGCGCGTAGACCGCGCTGGTGAAGGCTTCAACATCGGCGAAGTTCCTGAGCGACTGGATGCCGCCCGCCGTTGCGCAGGCCCCGATGGTGATCAGCACCTTCGAATTCTTGCGGATTTCCTGAATGCGTTCCCTGTCATGCGGCGTGGTGATCGAACCTTCCACCAGCGATATGTCATAGGGCCCGCCCTTGATCTCGCTCGTCGCCTCGAGGAAATGGGCAATGTCGATAGCGCCCGCGATATCGAGCAGTTCGTCCTCGCAATCGAGCAGGGTGAGCTGGCAACCGTCGCAGGAGGAGAATTTCCAGACGGCGAGCTTGGGCTTCGTCACATCACACCTCCTTCCTGTTGATCAGCTTTGCCACATGATCGTGACGGAATACCGGGCCGTCACGGCAGATGAAATCACCGCCGAACTGACAATGGCCGCAAAAGCCGATGGCGCATTTCATGTTGCGTTCCATCGAAATCCAGATCTTGTCCTCGCTCACGCCGGCGGCCTTCAGGCTCATTACCGAGAACCGCATCATGATTTCAGGACCGCAGACGAAGGCGGAAACTTCCGCACCATTGTTGCCGGCGAGCGCCCGGTCGAGCGGCACCGTCACCACGCCGACCTGGCCTGTCCAGCCGGGTTCGGCATGGTCCACGGTCACTTCGATCTCGGTGTCGAAGCGCGATTTCCAGCCGCGCACTTCCTCCGCATAGAGCAGATCGTGCGGCGAGCGCGAACCGTAGACCACTGTCAGTCCCGCATACTGATCGCGGTTGTTGAGCACATGATAGATCGCCGGCCGGAGCGGGGCGAGACCGAGTCCGCCGGCGACGAAGACGATATGCCGCCCGGTCTGCTCGGCCACCGGCCATGCCGAGCCGAACGGCCCACGCACACCGATCATGTCGCCATCGCTCACGCTCGCAAGCGCGCCCGATACCGCGCCGACGTCGCGGATCGTGTGAACGAGTTTGCCTTCCTCGGCCGGATCGCCCGAGATCGAAATCGCGACCTCGCCGACACCGAATGCGTAAAGCATGTTGAACTGGCCGGGCTGGAAAGCCATCGATTGGCCCTCGAGCGCTTCGAGTTCCATGGTCGAAACGTCGGCCAGTTCCTTCCACGTCTTTCTTACGCGGTATCGGCGCGGCAGCATCGGATCGGTTGCGGCAGAAACGCTCACGCCGTCAGCCCCTTCGCGTTCCGTAGACGTCGAGCAATTGCAGGCGCAACGCGCGGAAACGCGTCGCCATATGCGGCACGAAATGCTTAAACATCTGGTAGCCGAGTTCGGGATTATCCTCGTTTTTATCCCGCATGCACACCGCGTCGAGACTGATGGCGCGCACATCGTTCAGCGCGCGCGCACCCGACATGTGCTGATAGGGCGGCACCATCCACGACCAGCCGAGCACGTCGCCTGCGCGAAGCGTCTCGACAACCAGCGGATTATGGTTTGGCGCGGAGATTTCGACCGCCACATCGCCCTCGCGGATGAGAAACACCTTGCTGGCTTCATCGCCCTCCGAATAGATCGTCTGATCGGCGTGGAAATGCTCGTTGCGCGCGCAGCCGGCCAACAGATCAAGCGTGTCTTCGTCAAAATCCCTGAACACCGGATGGGCGGCCAGGATTTCCCCGACACTGTGAATCTCCATTGCGTTCAGACCTCCTGTGCAAGCGGTTCAGCCGCGATGGCGCCCGCCTCTTCCGTGATATCGATGCCGACCGGACACCAGGCGATGCAGCGCCCGCATCCGACACAGCCGGATGTGCCGAACTGGTCATGCCAGCTCGACAGTTTGTGGGTCATCCACTGGCGGTAGCGCGACAGTGTCGAGCGGCGCACCGCCCCGCCATGGATGTAGGAAAAATCGAGGCTGAAGCACGAATCCCACACCCGCCAGCGTTCGGCATGGTCGCCGGAAAGGTCGTTGACCTCCTCGACATCGGAGCAGAAGCAGGTCGGGCAGGCCAAAGTGCAATTGGCGCAGGACAGGCAGCGTTCCGCCACCTCCTCCCAGCGCGGATGATCGAGATTGTCGCGCAGCACGGATTCGACATTCGCCGGCATGGTGCGGGTCTGCTCTGCCGCAGCCTTGTGTGACACCGCTTCGCCGGCCTGCTGCTGGGCGGCGCTGGCGTCGGCCAGTTCCAGTCCGTCAAGGACTGCCGCGCCCGCATCCGAGCCGCATTCGACCAGGAAACCGCCCGTTTCCAGTTCGGTCAGCGCGACGTCGAAACCGGCTTCGGCACGTGGGCCTGTGTTCATCGAGGCGCAGAAACAGGTCGCAGCCGAGCGCGCGCATTGCACGGCGACGATCAGCATGCCGGCGCGGCGCTTCGTGTAGCCGCTGTCGGCGAAATCGCCATTGTCGAAGACCCGGTCCTGCACCTCGATCGCAGCGATTTCGCAGGCGCGCGCACCGAAGATCGCGGTTTTCGGCCACTCATCCTCATGCGACTCTACACTGAAGCCGTCCTTGCTGCGTTCCGCCGACCACAATTTCTGGCGTGCCGGGAAAAGCCATTTCTTCCAGTTCTGCGGGCCGACGACATAGTCGAACCAGCGGTCCGGATCACCTTCCCGAAGCCGGTAATGGCCGCCTTCCTGCTCGTCGGTCAGGCCGCGCGGCAGATCGGCGGCACTTTCGATCTCTTCATAGACGATGGCGCCCTGGCCGAGTTTCGGCCCGATCACCCGCCAGCCCTGCCTCCGCAATGCATCGACAAGGGGTCCCGGACTGTCGAGTAGAAAGCTCGCGCCCTTGGCGTCTGGCATGATCGGCTATCCCGTTGCGGCTGGCTTAATCGATGTCAGTCGGATTCACAGTTCACACTGTTAGCTGCAAAGCTTCAAGCTGCGCCCCGAGAATTTTTTGCGAATGTCGAAATTATTGGCTTCGACGCCAACCGGCGACCGCAAAGGCGACCTCCCGCCTGTCGGTTACTGGATGGTGGAAGGTGGCAGCGGCAAAGGCCCCTGCCCCAGATCGGGAAACAGATCGTCAACCTGCGTATCGCCGCCGAGCGCGCGCTCAACCGCCTGCAATGCGTCGGCGACCTTGCGCGCCTCTTCTTCGCTGACATGGCTGCGAGCCACACCCTTGTGCACGATCACCCAGGCGCCCGCGGGCAGGCTTCCGACAAGCGTCATGTCGACACGCTGGTGCCCGCCCTCTGCCTCGCACAGCGCGGTAAGTTCGCCCGCCTCGACCACCTTCATCGGAATGCCGATGCACATCTTTCCTGCTTCCGGCGTCAGTCTTTGGCCGCCGCCGGTCCGTCAATGGCATCGGCCAGTGCCTCGACGATGGAGACCAGATCGTGGTCCCATTTCCAGTGCGCCTTGGATTCATCCATGGTCAGCCGGCAATTGGCGCAGGACGAGACCAGCGCGTCGGCGCCCGCTTTCTCGACCTGGTCCATCTTGATGCGGAAAACCTTGTAGCGTATCTCGGCCGAGCGCTGGATCGCCTGCACGCCTCCGCCACCGCCGCAGCACCAATTGTAATTGCCAGTCGGCTCCATCTCCCGGAATTCCTTGAAGGATTCCAGCAGATAGCGCGCATCGTCCTTGGCGCCGCCGCGCCGCGACACCTGGCAGGGGTCGTGATAGGTAACCTTGCCGTCGATCGGCTTGAACTTCAGCTTTCCCTCGCGCTTCAGCTTCGCCAGATATTCGGTGATGTGCCACACCTCGAAAGGCAGCGGCTTGCCGTGAATGTTGCCGCCACCCCAGCGCAGCACGCCATAGGCATGGCCGCATTCGGGGATGACCACCGTCTTGGCGCCGGTCTCTTCGGCCGCCGCCACGATACGCTCGACCATGGCCTTGGCGATGTCGGCGCGACCGGCCAGATAGCCGAAATTGGTCGCCTCGTAACCCTTGGTCGAAAACGTCCAGTCAACACCGGCCGCGTTGAACAGCTTCGCCATGGCGACAACGGAATCGGGATATTTCATCATCTCGATCGACGAGATCGTCAGCAGCACCTCGGCCTTTCCCTTGTCAAGCGGGATATCCACCTCGTAATCGTCGGCAAGCCAGTCGATACGCTCTTCCAGCTTGTCGACGGTCAGCCCGAGCGGGCTGCCATGATCGAGCGAGTTCTGCGCCGACTGTTCCAAATCCTCCGGTCCCAGTCCCGCCGCGACGAAGGCCTGGCGTGCCGCCGCCGTCATCGACGCGATGTCGATGCCCATCGGGCACACGATGGTGCAGCGCCCGCACATGTTGCATGTGTCGAAAAGAAGTTCCTCCCATTCGGTCAGATCCTTCTCGGTCAGTTTTGGCGCCAGGCCCAGCCAGGCGAACGGACCGGACTGGCGGCGATAGGCTTTGGTCATCGGCACCAGCTTGTAGGCTGGCGTATGGCGCGGATCGCCGCTCGCCTGATGGAAATGGCAGACCTCCGCGCACAGCCCGCAGCGTACGCAGGCCTCCATGTAGACCGCGAGATGTTCGGCCGTCACCTGCAGGAATTTTGCCGAAGCCTTGTTGATGTCGACGGGAGCGTTCATGGCAACTACCTCACGGACAGTTCGAGCATGTGATCGCCATTGGGCTCGGTCACATGGACCGCGCAGGCGATGCACGGGTCGAAGGAATGGATGGTGCGCTGGATTTCGAGCGGCTGCTTGGGATCGTAGATGGAAGTGCGGTCCATCAGTGCCGCCTCGTAGGCGCCAGGCTGGCCCTTGGAATCACGCGGTCCGGCATTCCAGGTGCTCGGCACGACCGCCTGGTAATTGTCTATTCTGCCGTCCTTGATGACGACCCAGTGGGCGAGCGCGCCGCGCGGCGCTTCCATGAAACCGACGCCCTTGGCCTCTTTCGGCCAGGTCGATGGCTCCCACATTGTCGGGTTGTGCACCGAGATGTCGCCAGCCTTGATATTGGCCATCAAGGCGTCGAACCAGCCCTGCATCTGGTCGACGATGATCTTGGTTTCCAGCGTCCGCGCCGCCGTGCGCCCGAGCGTCGAGAACATGGCATCGAGGGGCAGGTCGAGCTTTTTCAGCGCCATGCCGGCCAGTTCCTTGGTCTGCTCGTGCCCGGTGGCGTAAAGCATCAGCACGCGCGCCAGCGGTCCGACCTCGACGGCATGACCGCGCCAGCGGGGCGATTTCAGCCAGGAATAGCTCGCCTCGACGTCGAGATAGTCATAGGGCGGCTTCGGCCCGGAATAGTTGAGATTGGTCTCGCCGTCCCAGGGATGCAGGCCGGTTTCCTTGCCGCCGGAATAGTCGTACCAGGCATGCGCCACGAATTCCTGAACCTGCTCGGGATCGCTGAGATCCACCGGCTCGATATGGTCGAGCTGCCGATCGAGGATGACCCCGCCTGGAATGAACAGATCCTTGTTGTTCTCGCCCTTCAGCGGGAAGTCGCCATAGGTCATGAAATTGCCGAGGCCTTCGCCGCGCGCGAACCAGTCCTTGTAGAAGGAGGCGATCGCCAGCGTGTCGGGCAGATAGACCTGATCGACAAAGGCCTGCATGCGGTTGATGACTTCGCGTACCTGTTCCAGCCCGACGATATTGACCGCCGTTGCCGCCGCCCCGCCCGTTGCCGAGGACACGGGCGACGGCGCGCCTCCAACGAGGAAGTTGGGGTGCGGGTTCTTGCCGCCGAAGACGGTATGGATCTGCACCACCTCGCGTTGCCAGGCGAGCGCCTCGAGATAGTGCGCGACCGCCATCAGGTTGGCTTCCGGCGGCAGCTTGTAGCCAGGATTGCCCCAGAAACCGTTGGCGAAGATGCCGAGCTGGCCGGAATCGACGAAATCCTTCAGCTTCTTCTGCGTGTCGGCGAAATAGCCCGGGCTGGATTTGGGATAGCTGGAGATCGATTGCGCCAGTTCCGAGGTCGCCTTCGGATCGGCGGAGAGCGCCGAAACCACATCAACCCAGTCCAGTGCGTGCAGGTGATAGAAGTGCATGACATGGTCGTGCACATATTGGGCGGCGATCATCAGATTGCGGATGATCTGGGCATTGGCCGGAATTTCGTAGCCAAGCGCGTTCTCGACCGATCTGACCGAGGCGATGCCGTGCACCAGTGTGCACACGCCGCAGATGCGTTGCGCATAGGCCCATGCTTCGCGCGGGTCGCGGCCTTTCAGGATCAGTTCGATACCGCGCACCATGGTGCCCGAACTCCAGGCACCGGTAATGGCATTGGCATCGCCCAGCTCCGCCTCGATACGCAGATGGCCTTCGATGCGGGTGATGGGATCGACGACGACACGGTTGTTCATGGCATGATCCTCCGCTTAGAACTGGATGCCGCGCCGGGCGAGGAACGCGCCGGTTGTGCCGCGTGAAATGAAGATCAGGAAGGCGTGCATCAGCTTGCCGAAGGGGAACCAGATCAACAATGCGCAGACCGACAGGATGTGGATGGCAAGCAGCGTCTCATAACGCGCCCCGAGATGGCTTGCCGCCATAAGACCGGTAACGACTGGCAGCAGTGTGATGAACCAGGAAAAATAGTCGTTCATCGTCGAAATCAGCCGCAATACCGGACTGGTCAACCTGTGGATCAGGGCGGCCAGCAGCGAAATGACGGTGATCGCGCCGACCGCGTAGACGACATTGTTCGGCAGCGCCGGCCAATGCAGCCCTGTCAGTCCCTTGAGGAACAGGATATGCGGCGCGAAGGCGAAGACGATGATCGCCAGTCCGATATGGAAGACGTAACCGTTCAGGAAGGAGAACATCGACAACTGGCTGAATTCGTGTCGCGGCCACATCCGCCGGAAGATTTCCTTCGTGCCGGCGACGATCGGTCCCGGCGTGCCGGGACGGGGTACGGACAGATCATGCATGCGCGGCAGGCCGAACAGCGCCACCAGACGCCACACCGTGCCGAAAACGAAGATGGCGAGCGCCACCGAGATGGCCGGACCGCGTGCGAAATCGAGCAGTTCCATCGTTCAGCCCTCCTTGCTTTCGGCTTTTTCGGGAGCAGGCTGCGCCATCGATGCGACGGCCGCCGATTTGCGTTTGCGCGCCACCGTGGTCGCGACGAGACCGGCGAGCGCGCCGGCGGCTGCCGCCCCGCCGACATACATGCCGGTCTTGGTCGACGTGCTCGCCGCCAGCGGCCGGTAGAAGCCGCCACGGTCCCAGAAATCGGGTTCCGAACAGCCGAGGCAGCCATGCCCGGACTGGATCGGGAAGGAGACACCGCTGTTCCACTTGACCGTGGCGCAGGCATTGTAGGTGACCGGTCCCTTGCAGCCGACTTCATAGAGGCACCAGCCCTGCCGCGCGCCCTCATCGTCGAAGCTCTTGGCGAAATAGCCCTTTTCGTAGAAGGGCCGGCGGTAGCATCGGTCGTGGATGGTCTCGCCGAAAAACGCCATGGGCCGGCCGAGATGGTCGAGATCGGGTATCCTGCCGAGCGACAGCACATAGGCGATCGTGCCGGTCATCGCTTCGGGCACCGGCGGACAACCGGAAATATTAATGACCGGCTTGTCCTTGACGAGGCTGGCAACACTTTCAGCACCCGTCGGGTTGGGTTTGGCGTGCGGAATGCCGCCAAAGGCCGCGCAGGTGCCGACGGTAACGACGGCAAAGGCGTTTTCCACCGTTTCATGCAGCAGGTCGAGATTGGTGCGCCCGGCGATGGTCGAATAGACGCCACCGTCGAGCGTCGGCACCGAGCCGTCACACACGACGATGTACTTGCCCTTGTTCTCCTTCATCGCCGTTTCGCGCGCCTGCTCGGCCGCCTCGCCGGAAACCGCCTGCAGAGTGTGGTGATAGTCGAGCGAGATGAAGTTGAAGATCAAATCTTCCAGCGTCGGCGAGAACGATCGGGTGATCGATTCCGTGCAGCCCGTGCATTCCTGGAAGGACAGCCAGATCACCGACTGGCGGTGGACCTTGGCCAGTTCCGCCGCAATGGTCCTGGCGGCGGAAGCCGGCAACATCATCTGCGCTGCAACAACACTGGCATATTGCAGGAGGGCTCTTCGACTGACGCCGCGCCGCACAAGCTCTGCGCCTAATGTGGTGTCGGTTTCGGTCATGCTTCAAAGCTCCCCTACTTGCTGCACCTAATTTAGCTCATGGCCGGTTTGCAGACATGATTCAGGTCAACCATCTCTCAATGATCTCGGAGACGGCGTTTCGTGCGATTGGTATGGCGGCGGCGACATGCTCGGTCGGATCGAGGCCGAGCGCCGTATCGGCCGGCTGGATGGCGACGAGCGCGCGCCGCATTGGCAAACTCTGACTCAGCCTTGCGGCGGAAAACAGATCGGAAAGCGAGATTTCGTGCGGCGTCAGCCGGCTTGCGCCGAGCACCATATCCATGTTCTCGGCTTCGAAAAGCTGCACATCACCCGGCTCACCGCCGAAATTGGTCGCATCGACGACGATCAGGCTTTCGGCAGCCGCGATTTCCGGCAGCAACGCCAAGCCGACTGTACCGGCGTCGCGCAGCCGCACATTTTCATTCGTTTCGAGGGAGTTCTCCGGCCCAGTTGCTTCGCCGCGCCTCTCTTCCAGGGCGCGTATCACATGCACGCCGACGCCATCATCGCTTAATAGCGTGTTGCCAATACCCAGTACGAGAACTGTGCACTCCATCCCTGGATTTCCGCGAGTCCCAGACTCATCCATTTATTAGTATCTTCGCAATTAATAACATGCAGAGCGCCAACCGCCAGTGACCTGCGTACGAAATCGCAAATTTATTTGTGCGCTCGCCCACATTCCTCGCGGTAAATACATACGCCACGACCGGTTTGAGGTGCCGGCGCGGCCAGCTCAGCCGATCCTTCTGCCGGCAAGGCGCACACGCACCGCCTCTTCCAGGTCCACTTCCTCCAATTGCTCATCGATCGTCTTGAGCGCATTGGCGATCTCCGGCAGCAGCACGTTTTCGAGCGCGCTCGCGCGGCGCTCGGTGCGTGCATATTCATCCGCAAGCCGATGCAGATTGCCCGACGCCGCCGCCATGCGTTGCGCCAAGGGTATCAGGGCGCGAAAGGCGCTTGCACAGCGCACCACGCTGTCGCTTTCCAGTGCGACCTTCTTGCCGGTTTCTTCCTGAGCAGCCACATGCACCAGCCTCACGCCGAGAAAGTCGCTGCGTCGCACCTCCGCCAGATCAACTCCTTCTCCAACAGGGGGATGGACCTGCAATTCCTCCAGACCGTGATCGATGATGGCCGCCCCCAGCGCCTCGCGCGCGCTTGCCATGGCCGCACCATAAGCCTCGCGCAGGCGCTTCCAGTCGTCGAGCTGGCGCATGATCTCGCCGGCAAGCAACATGCGTTTCTCGTCGAGGAAATCGTAGCCCTGCCGGATCAGCCGCTCTTCCTCGCCAAGCGCGATCGCCGTAGCCCGAGTTGCCGGATAGTCGGCCATCTCAGCCAGCCCCCGCCTTGGCGTCGATATTCTTGGCGATTTGTTCGCCGGACAGCCGCATTAATTCGCCGGCTGGCAGCACGCGCAGCACCTCCCATCCCGCATCCATGCTTTCTTCCAGCGTCCGCCTGCCCTCCTGGGTGACGAAACGTTCCTCGAAACGGTCGGCGAAATCGAGATAGCGCCGGTCGATCTCGGTAAGTCCCGAGCGGCCAACGACGCTTGCCAGTACGCGGGTGCGCTGCGCCTTTGCATAGGATGCAAACAATTGGTGCGCCAGCGCGGTGTGGTCGGCATGGGTGAACCCTTCGCCCGTGCCCTTGTCCATCAGCCTCGACAGGCTCGGCAGCACGCCGACCGGCGGATAGATGCCCTTGTGGTCGAGCTCGCGGTCGAGAACGATCTGGCCTTCCGTGATGTAGCCGGTCAGGTCGGGAATGGGATGGCTGATATCGTCGGCCGGCATGGTCAGGATCGGCACCTGCGTCACCGTGCCGGGCTTGTTCTTCAGCGAACCGGCGCGCTCGTACAGCGTCGCCAG
>JAJDOK010000048.1 GCA_022340185.1 Salaquimonas sp.
GCCGTCACCTGCTGGCGTTTTTTTGCATAGCTTGCCAGCACCCTGGCCGGAGACCGCAGCAGGAAAACATTGGCGACCTGCCCCATCCAGCCAAGATTGAAACCCTCGATCATGTGGTGGGTCATGTGCTTCTGGTAGACCAGCTTGTCAGGCGGCAACGGCGGTTCGAGGCATTGCTGCACGACTTTGACCGGATCGGTCTCGCCGGCCGCGATGATCTCCTCGCGCATGGGATGGCCGAGCCCGGTAGCGGCCAGGTAGGCGGCGTAGAACGGCTCGTCCGTCGCCCGGCAATCCGTCCTGGCACCGAAGGAGCGCATCATGGCCGTCGACAGATTGCGCGGCCCCGACCACATCGCAATGATCTGCGGAGGGGCGATGATGCTGGTTTCCGACATTTGATCCCTGGACAGTTGACCTGCGGGTGGCCGAACATTCAAATCCGAGGCCCGAATAGTCAACAGCGCGGACACAGCCATGCAGGACGAGAAGAAGACGGCGCACGGGGCGGAAGACGATCCGCGCAATCGCGACATCCGGATCTACGTCAATGGCGAGATCGTGGCGCGCGAGGACGCCAGGGTCTCGGTCTATGATTCCGGCTTCATGCTGGGCGACGGCATGTGGGAGGGGATGCGGCTGCACCACGGGCACTGGGCATTCCTCGACGAACACTTGGACCGACTGTTTTCCTCCTGCAAGGCGATCTCACTCGATATCGGCATGGACCGCGCAAGCCTCGTCGACGCGCTCAATCGCACGGCGCAGGCCAATGGCATGACGGACAACGCCCATTGCCGGCTGATGGTGACACGGGGCGTGAAAGTTCGCCCGTTCCAGCACCCTTCCCTGTCACGGTCGGGACCAACCATCGTCATCATTGTCGAGCATTCCGTTCCTTTGGCAAGCCTCAAACAAGGTGTCACGCTTGCCACCGTGCCGCAGGTACGCGGCCTGCCGATGTCGCAGGACCCGAAGCTGAATTCGCATTCCAAGCTGAATTGCGTCATCGCCTGCCTGCAGGCCGAGCAGGCCGGCGCCGACGAGGGGCTGATGCTCGACCCGCACGGTTTCGTCAATACGACCAATTCCTGCAATTTCTTCATTGTCAGGAAGGGCGAGGTTTGGACATCGACGGGCGATTACTGCATGAACGGCGTCACGCGGGCGAAGGTGATCGAGCTGTGCCGGGAAAACGCCATCCCCGTATTCGAGCGGAATTTCAGCCTGGTCGACGTCTATGGCGCCGACGAAGCATTCCTCACCGGCAGTTTCGGCGGCCTTACGCCGGTGGCAAGCGTCGACGGGAAACAGACCGGCGATGGCGAACGCCCGATCATGCACCGCCTGCAGGCGCTGTATGCAGATCTGGTCGAACGCGACACGCGTCGCTAGCGCCAGGCGGTTTCAAGGTTCCGGCCATGTATCGGACGGCCAGTCCCTCGCCGTATGGATAACCCGGAGGATGGAGATGACCTCGCCGTCGCCCGCGGCGCCAATCGCATAGGCGATGATATAAGGCACCCTGGAAACCGACTTCTCGTATGTGCCGACGACACGCCCGGGCCGGCCGGTCGGTATCTCGCCCAGCACTATGCCAGCGTCGCGAATCCGTTCGACGATTCGTTGCGCCGCCACCGGATGGTCGGCGGCAATGTGGATGATCTGCTGCTTGAGGTCGTCAAGCGCGGAGCGCGACCACCGGACAGGCCGCTTCACCCTTTCGCGTCCCGTCGCGCCGTTTCGAGGACTTCTTCAAGTTCCGCCATGGCCGCGTCATGCGGTATTACGCGGCCGGCCTCGACATCGGCCAATCCGCTGCGGATTCCCTCGATGATCTCAAGCTCGCGATCGACATAAGCGGAGACGGCGTCGGCGGCGAGAAAGGACTTGCTGCGCCTGGTGTTCCGCGACAGTCTTTCCAGCTTCTCCTTCACATCGGAACTGATCCGTATGGTCATCGTGGTGCTTGCAGGCATGGTCAAACCTTGTGTTCGTTTGTACACAAAATAGCACAGCCAAACTGTGAATCACAGCACACATGTTGGCGATAGCGCTTGAAGGGCAAAGGCAAGCCCGTGTATTGCGAGCGTCAGGAAAACCCGGCACAGCCCATGAAACAAAGCGATCCCTCTTTGCCTGGAGGAACGGCAGGCGGCAAGTCGAACGGACTGACCTATGCGACAGCCGGCGTCGACATCGATGCCGGCAATGCTCTGGTCGAGGCGATCAAGCCGGCCGTGCGTTCGACCAGCCGGCCGGGCGCCGATGTCGAAATCGGCGGCTTCGGCGGCCTGTTCGATCTCAAGGCGGCAGGCTTTGACGATCCGGTTTTGGTCGCTGCCAATGATGGTGTCGGCACCAAGCTGAAACTGGCAATCGATTCCGGTTTGCACGAGACCGTCGGCATCGATCTCGTCGCCATGTGCGTCAACGATCTCGTCGTCCAGGGCGCCGAGCCGCTGTTCTTTCTCGACTATTTCGCCACTGGCAAGCTCGATGTCGAAGCGGCGACCGCGATTGTGAAGGGCATCGCGGAAGGCTGCCGCATCGCCGGCTGCGCGCTGATCGGCGGCGAGACGGCGGAGATGCCGGGCATGTATCAGGCGGGCGATTACGACCTCGCCGGTTTTGCCGTCGGTGCGGCCGAGCGCGGCAGCCTGTTGCCGGCGAACGATATCGCCGAGGGCGACATACTGATCGGGCTTGCTTCCTCCGGGGTTCATTCGAACGGCTTTTCGCTGGTTCGCAAAGTGATTCAGCTTTCCGGGCTAAGCCTCGAATCCCCCTGCCCTTTCCCGGACCCTTCCGGCGAGGGCAGGAGCCTGGCGGAAGCGCTGTTGACGCCGACGCGCATCTATGTGAAGCCGGTGCTTGCGGCGATCCGTTCCACCGGCGCCATCAAGGCGCTCGCCCATATCACGGGCGGCGGGCTTATCGAAAACGTGCCTCGCGCGCTGCCCAAGGGCCTTGCCGCGAGGGTCGACCTGTCGCGCGTGCCGGTGCCGGCGGTGTTTGGCTGGCTCGCGGCGCAGGGTGGCATCGCGGAAAGGGAGATGATCCGCACCTTCAATTGCGGCATCGGCATGGTTGTCGTGGCGCACGCGGGCGAAGCGGACTCGGTGATCGAGGCGCTCGCGCGCGAAGGCGAAACCGCCTTTGCGCTGGGCGAATTGATTGCCCGCGATGGCGAGGCGGTTGTCACGCAGAAAAGGCTGGCGCTTTGAACACTTCGCGGCGAAAACAGGTCGCCGTCCTCGTGTCCGGACGCGGCACCAACATGACCGCACTCATCCAGGCGGCGATGGACCCGGCCTATCCGGCAGCGATTGCCCGTGTCATCTCCAACAGACCCGACGCCAAGGCGCTTGCTGTCGCCGAAAATGCCGGCATTGCGACCAGCGTCATCGACCATCGCGAATTCGAAGGCCGCGAGGCGCATGAGGAAGCGGTCGGCGAGGTGCTGGCGGGCGATGAACCCGATTTCATCTGCCTTGCCGGTTACATGCGCATCCTTACCGCCGGTTTCGTGCAGCGCCATCAGGGGCGGATGCTCAACATCCATCCGAGCCTGCTGCCGTCCTTCCCCGGCGTCGACACGCATGAACGGGCATTGGCGGCCGGCGTGCGCATCCATGGCGCGAGCGTCCATTTCGTCACCGAAGCCGTGGACGAAGGGCCAGTCATCGCGCAGGCCGCCGTACCGGTGCTTACGCGGGACAGTGCCGAGACCCTGGCTGCAAGGGTGCTTGCCGCAGAAAACCGACTCTACCCGCACGCGCTTTCGCTGGTCGCCAGCGGCGCGGCGCGGCTATCGGGCGGCCGTGTCGTGTTCGGTGACGCGCAGGCCGATCCGGGGGACGGCGCCCTGTTCTCGCCGCCACTCGGTCCGGGAAGCTGATCTTGAACTACCGCCACGCCTATCGCGCGGGCAATTTCGCCGATGTCCACAAGCATGCGGTAGTGACGCGGATCATCGAATATCTGAAACGCAAGGATGCCGCCTTCCGTGTGATCGACACCCATGCCGGCGCTGGCCTCTACAATCTTGGCGGCGTCGAATCCGCCAAGACCGGCGAATGGATGACCGGGATCGGCCGATTGCTCGATGCTACCCTCAGTGCGGAGGTGGAAAGTTTGCTGGCGCCTTGGCTCGAAGTCGTGCGCGCATATCGCCAGGACGGGCAATTGGCGGCCTATCCCGGTTCTCCGCTGATCATCCGGCGCCTGCTGCGCAAGCAGGACCGGCTGTCGGCGTTCGAACTGCATGAAGAAGATTTCGCAACGTTATCATCGCTGTTTGCCGGCGATTTCCAGACCCGCGTCACGCGGCTCGACGGCTGGCTGGTGCCTGGCGCACATCTGCCGCCCAAGGAAAAGCGCGGGCTGGTGCTGATCGACCCGCCCTTTGAAAAGGAAGGCGAATTCGCCCGGCTCGCCGACGCGCTTGCCAAAGGGCATCGGCGCTGGCCGGGCGGCATGTTCTGCCTTTGGTATCCGCTCAAGCGCGGCAATGCATTCGAAACCTTCATCGCCGACCTGAAGCGCTCGGGCCTGCCCGATCTGGTGCGCATCGAACTCGACGTCGATCCTTCGGGCAAAGGCCCGGTGCAAGGTTTGTCGGGCAGCGGTCTGATCGTAAAGAACCCGCCCTATGTGCTGGAAGCGGAAATGGCAGTTCTCATGCCGGAACTCGTGCGCATTGTTGGCCAAACGGCAACAGCCGACTGGAAATTCGAACGATTGACGGAGGAATGAGCACAATACCGGGGGCCGGTTTCTTGACCGTGTCACCAATTCCGGCAAGATTGTGTCCGGAACGAATTGGACACGCCACCCGATCCAAGGTGAAAGCGACGACCATGTTGAAGATTCTGACAGGCGCCCTGCTGGTAATGCTCGCCATGCCAAACACGGCATCGGCCTATTTCCCGAGCTATTTCCAGGAGCTGTTTCAGACTTTCCCCGATTGCAGCAATGGCACGGTCAAGGCGCGGATCATCGCGCGTTTCAACTGGGCCGACCGCGCCACCTTCTATCGCGGCGTTTCTATCCGCTCGATCGACTATGAAAGCGAGCAAACGATCGATTCCTTCGGCGAGCCCGGCGTCGGGGCTCCGATCGACCGGCGCTACTGCAAGGCGCGGGCATGGCTGAACAACGGCAAGAGCAACGTTGTCTACTACCGCATCGAGCGGGGCATGGGCCTTGCCGGCATCGGCTTCAAGGTCGAGTTCTGCCTGCCCGGTTACGATCGCTGGCATGTCTATGACGGCGCGTGCCGAGTGCTGCGGCACTGATCCGCCGGGATCAATAACCAATCCATCCCGACCAAACTGGGAGGTATCATGGCGTTCGGAAGCGTTCCGGATATGCCGGCGGCACGGCACCAGCGCAGCACCGGCATCGCAGATGACATCGATTTCGAGATCAAGGGTCTCGAAATGCAGTTCGTCGAAATCGAACTCGATCCAGGCGAATCGGCGGTGGCCGAGGCCGGATCGATGATGTTCAAGGACCCCGATGTCGACATGACCTCGGTGTTCGGCGACGGTTCTGGCCAGTCGGGCGGTCTGTTCGACATGCTGGTCGGCGCGGGCAAACGGCTGATCACCGGGGAAAGCCTGTTCACCACCGTGTTCACCCATCACGGCAACGGCAAGGCGCGTGTCGGCTTCGCCGCGCCCTATCCGGGCCATGTGCTGGCGATCAAGCTCGACGAGATCGGCGGCAGGCTCATCTGCCAGAAGGATGCCTTCCTATGCGCGGCGAAAGGCGTGTCGCTGTCGGTGTTCTTTCAAAGGCGCGTCATGACCGGGCTGTTCGGCGGCGAGGGATTCATCATGCAGTCGCTCGAGGGCGACGGCTGGGTGTTCGTCCATGTCGGTGGTACGACCATGGAACGCACGCTGGCGCCGGGCGAGGAACTGCATATCGACACGGGATGCGTTGCCGCGTTCACCGGCGACATCGATTTCGACCTGGTCAAGGCCGGTTCGATCAAGTCGATGATCTTCGGCGGCGAGGGCGTGTTCTTTGCGCGGCTGACGGGGCCGGGCAAGGTGTGGATCCAGTCCCTGCCCTTTTCGCGGCTGGCCGGACGCATGCTAGCCGCCGCACCGAAGGGCGGCGGCCGCGATGTCGGCGAAGGCTCGGTGCTCGGCACGCTGGGCGACATCATCGGCGGCGACCGCGGCTAGATTGCACCCATCCAGTCCGAGAAAATGATTCCGGAAACGGCGCCAAGCGCCGAATCCGTCGAATCTTTTGACTCTGTTTAAATCAGAACTTGAAGCCGACGCCGATCTTGATCGTGTGGCCGGCCAGGCCGATGTCGGGCGAGCCGCTGGCGCCGAGCGAGTAGCTGCGGGCGGCGTAGTCCGTATAATCGTATTCCACGCGGCCCGTGACATTCTGGGTCAGGAAGGTTTCAAGACCCGCGCCGATCTGCCAGCCAAGCAGGATATTGGAGTCCTTGCCGTTGACCGTGGAGGCGTTCACGTCGCTACCGGCGACGCCCGCCAGGCCGTAGATCATGGAATTGGAGAAGGCGTAGCCCATGCGGGCCCTGAGCGAAGCTTCCCAGTCCTGGTCGACACTTGTGCCGCCGAAGGCGTCGTCAGCACCCGACAGGCCGAACGTCCCTTCCAGGCCGCCGACCCAGTTCTGGTTGAACTGGTAGTTGTAACCGCCATAGACGCCACCCGCCAGGCCATCGACGCTGTTGACATCCGGCCGGCTGGATATGTCGGCATTAAGCGATTTGTAGCCGCCATAGACGCCGATATAGGGCCCGTTCCACAGATAGGTGCCGGCAACGGGATAGACAGCTGGCGGTTCCGGAGATTGCTGATTGTCGACGAGATCGGCGGCGCGTGCCGGCGCCGTGCCAATCGTCAGGACGCATGCAATCGTAAAGGCGACCGCACCCGCCCGGGCCTGAAAATACGCAGTACTCATAATGCTCGGCATGATCATTCAAGACTCCTTGCCAGACGGTTAACAAAACATTTCCGTCTGGCATCCCCGTACGTGTTCCGGCCGAATTTTTTCGGCCGTACACGCCAAAGCCCCGCAGCCATGTCGGACAGAATGGCAGCAGATTATGGCCCGCACCTTGAAAGAATCGGGCAAAGACGTGACGAATTGGGGAGGATTTGTGGCGCAGACATCGCAAAGCGGTTCGGTCGGCTTGGCCTTAGCAAATCGTGGCGACGGCTTTATATAGGTCGGACCCTCCATATAGGTCGGACCTCTCTCGCATCGCGGATGTTCACCGCGACAGGATCAGCAGCAAGGCAGCATGACGGACTATCTCATTCTCATCGCCGGACTGGTGGTCCTTTTTATCGGCGGCGACATATTGATCCGCGGTGCAGTCGGCGTCGCCGAAAGGCTGCATGTCCCGCCGCTGATCATCGGGCTCACCGTTGTCGCGATGGGCACTTCGGCGCCCGAACTGATGGTTTCTCTCAAGGCCGCCCATGAAGGCGCCGGCGGCATTGCCATCGGCAATGTCATCGGCTCGAACCTCGCCAACATCCTGCTGGTGCTGGCGCTGCCGTCGCTGATCGCCGCCACGCCCTGCCGCGAACCCGGCATCGGGCGAAACATCGCGGTGATGATCGCGATTACCATCGTCTTCATGGGAACGCTCGCCAACGGCGTCCTCGATCGTTCCGACGGGGTCATCCTGCTGGTGCTGCTCGGCCTTTTCCTGCTCGACCAGATGCGATCGGCACGCAAACATCGGCGCTCGGCAAAGCGCCAGTCGCATGAATATCCGGGCGAACTGGGCAAGGCGCCCGATTCGCCGCCGATTATTGCCGCCATGCTGATTGGCGGCCTGATTTCGCTGCCGCTCGCAGCCGACATGACCGTGAGCGGTGCTACGGGCATTGCCAAGAGCTGGGGCGTGTCGGATGAAGTAATCGGCCTGACGATCATCGCCATCGGCACGTCGCTGCCGGAACTTGCGGCAACCCTGCTCGCGGTGATCCGCAAGCATTCGTCGGTCGCGCTCGGCAATGTCGTCGGCTCCAACATCTTCAATATCGGGCTGATCATGGGACTGACGGCGCTTGCCGAACCCGGGATCAAGGTCGCCGATCACGTCGTCAGGGTCGACATGTGGGTCATGTTGGCGGCTTCGCTGCTGATCGCGCTGCTGGCTTGGCGGCGCGCCGTCATCGGCAAGGGGATCGGGACGGCGATGCTGGCGGCCTATGCGATCTATACGCTGTTGCTGTTTCTAGGCTGAATGGAACCGGGACGGGAAGATTCCATGAGCATACCGACCAGAGCACCGCGCACGGCGCTGATTACCGGTGCAGCCAGGCGCATCGGCGCGGCGATTGCCCGCGATCTGGCCGCAAACGGATTCGCCGTCGCCATCCATCATCTGGCATCACGCGATGAGGCAAGCGATCTGGCCAGCGCCATTCGCGCCGCAGGCGGCAGGGCCGAGACCTTTCGCGCCGACCTTACCGATCCCGGCGAGACCGAAGGCCTTGTGAGCCGGGTTCGCACAGTGCTCGGACCGGTGGACCTTCTCGTCAACAATGCCTCGATCTTCAGGGACGACAGTGCGCTCCATCATGAAGCCGAGATCTGGAACCTGCATTTTGCGATGCACGCGCGCGCGCCTGCGCAACTGGCCGCAGCCATTGCGGCGCAGGAGGAAATCGACGCCGGCCTGATCGTCAACATGATCGACCAGCGCGTGTGGCGGCCAAATCCCGATTTCTTTTCCTATGCGCTGTCGAAATCGACGCTGTGGGCCGAGACGCGCACGCTTGCCCAAGCACTGGCGCCGAGGATAAGGGTCAACGCGATCGGGCCAGGTCCGGCGATCCGCAGCGAGCGCCAGGCGGAAGCCGATTTCGCCCGCCAGATCGATGGCTTGATGTTGAAACGCGGGCCGTCGCTGGATGAATTCGGCGCCACGGTGCGCTATTTCTACGATACCCCATCGATTACCGGCCAGATGATCGCGCTCGACGGCGGCCAGCATCTGGCTTGGGAAACGCCGGATATCGCCGGCATACCGGAGTGAGGAAAAACCGGCCCGACGCCATGCCCGCCACTGCAAATAACGACAACACCCCTACCAGCGAAGCGGTCGCCGCCCTCATCGGCGGCGCGGGCGATGTCGCGTGGGAAGAGACCACACCTCGCGAGGATGGTCTTACGGGCGTCGAACTGATCGGCGAGTTCGTCAAGCGCCTGCCCAATTCGCCCGGTGTCTACCGCATGTTCAACGAAGCCGGCGACGTGCTCTATGTCGGCAAGGCGCGCAGCCTGAAGAAACGTGTCGCCTCCTATGCCAAGTCGGGCGGGCATACCAACCGCATCGCACGGATGATCCGCGAAACGGCGGCGATGGAGTTCCTCAGAACCCATACCGAAACCGAGGCGCTGCTGCTGGAAGCCAATCTGATCAAGCGGTTGCGCCCCCGCTTCAACGTGCTGCTGCGCGACGACAAGAGCTTTCCCTATATCGTGGTGACCGACGACCATGTTGCGCCCGGCATTTTCAAGCATCGCGGCGCGCGCTCGAAGCACCGCACCTATTTCGGGCCTTTCGCCTCTGCCACTGCGGTGGCGCGCACGATCAATGCGCTGCAGAAGGCATTCCTGATCCGAAGCTGTTCGAATTCGGTCTATGAAAGCCGCACACGGCCCTGCCTGCTCTACCAGATCAAGCGTTGTGCTGCGCCGTGCACCGGCGAGATCAGCCTTGAATCTTATGCCGGGCTGGTGGCCGAGGCTAAGAAATTCCTGTCGGGCAAATCCAGCGAAATCCGCGACAAGCTCGGCGTCGAGATGGAAAAAGCGTCCGAGACGCTCGATTTCGAGACGGCGGCGATCTATCGCGACCGGCTGGCCGCGCTGAGCCATGTCCAGGGCCATCAGGGCATCAATCCGCATGGTGTGGAGGATGCCGACGTGTTCGCCGTGGCCCAGCAGGGCGGACAGACCTGCATCCAGGTCTTCTTCTTTCGCACCGGGCAGAACTGGGGCAACCGGGCCTATTTCCCGCGCGCCGACAAATCCTACGAGGCGGGCGAAGTGCTCGGCGCCTTCCTTGCCCAGTTCTACGACGACAAGCCCTGCCCCCGCCTGACCCTGCTGTCGCACGAGATCGAGGAAGAGGAACTGCTCGCCGAAGCGCTGACGCTGAAGGCCGGGCACAGGGTCGAGATCACCGTGCCGCAACGTGGCGCGAAGAAGGAAATGGTCGAGCATGCCAGCCTCAATGCGCGCGAGGCGCTGGGCCGGCGGCTGGCCGAAACCTCCTCGCAGGCGAAACTGCTCGAAGGGGTGGCGGAAGCCTTCGGCCTCGAAGCACCGCCACGGCGTATCGAGGTCTACGACAACTCGCACATCATGGGAACGAACGCCGTCGGCGGCATGATCGTCGCCGGGCCGGAAGGCTTCGCCAAGAACCATTACCGCAAGTTCAACATCCGCTCATCGGATCTGACGCCAGGCGACGATTACGGCATGATGCGCGAGGTGCTGAAGCGCCGCTTCTCGCGGCTGATGAAGGAAGCCGGACCCAAAGGCGATGTCGAGAAAGACCTGAACGGCGAAATGGAGACCGATGATGGCGGCCTGCCGCCCTGGCCCGATCTGGTGCTGATCGACGGCGGACAAGGCCAGCTCAATGCCGCGCGCGAGGTGATGGTGGAACTGGGGCTTGAAGACGCGGTCGCCATGGCCGGTATCGCCAAAGGGCCCGATCGTGACGCGGGGCGTGAAAAATTCTTCATGAGGGGCCGCCCGTCCTTCATGCTCGCCGAGCGCGATCCGGTGCTCTATTTCGTGCAGCGGCTGCGCGACGAGGCGCACCGCTTCGCCATCGGCTCGCACCGGGCACGGCGCAAGAAGGAGATGGTGAAGAACCCGCTCGACGAGGTGTCTGGCATCGGGCCATCACGCAAACGTGCGCTGCTCATGCATTTCGGCACCGCCAAGGCAGTCAGCCGCGCCGCGCTCGCCGATCTGACTGCCGTCGAAGGCATTTCGGAGCAGATGGCGCGCTCGATCTATAATCATTTTCATGAGAAGGGTTGATGCCCGCGCCAATAGGGGGCACGAAAACGACCGGATGTGACGCCGGAGCGATTGCAAAGTAACTCGAAACCGGCTTGTTTGCGCGACATGACCCTTGCCACCGGCAAATCCGCTGAAACGAATGCGCCCAAAGTCAACGCGCATTGGGCGGCGCTGCCCAACCTTCTCACTTATGCACGTATCGTCGCGGTGCCGATGGTGGTGCTGTGCTTCTATTTCGAAGGCAAGCTGCAAAGCTCGGACTCGGCGCGCTGGTGGGCGCTCGGCATCTTCATCGCGGCGAGCGTGACCGATTTCCTCGACGGTTATCTGGCGCGCATCTGGCAGCAGACTTCGACCATCGGCCGCATGCTCGACCCGATCGCCGACAAGCTGCTGGTGGCGACTTGCCTGCTGCTGCTGGCCGCCGACACCGAACGGACCATCGCCGGCTGGTCGCTATGGGCGGCGATCATCATCCTGTGCCGCGAGATCCTGGTCTCGGGCCTGCGCGAATACCTGGCGGAACTTAAGGTCTCCGTACCGGTGACCCGCATCGCCAAATGGAAGACGACGCTGCAGATGATCGCCATCGGCTTCCTGCTCGCCGGCCCCGCCGGCGACAAGATCCTGCCCTATACGACACAGATCGGCATCACGCTGTTGTGGGTCGCGGCGCTCATCACGCTCTATACGGGTTATGATTATTTCCGCGCCGGGATGAAGCACGTGATCGACTGAGGACAAGAGCGAAGATGAAGCTCGTCTATTTCTCCTGGATACGCGAAAAACTCGGCATGGCGGAAGAAGACGTCACGCCGCCGGAACATGTCGGCACGGTGGGTGAATTGCTCGACTGGCTGGGTTCGAGAAGCGAAGCCTTCGAAAAGGTGCTCGAACACGACAAGGTCATTCGCGTGGCGGTCGACCGCGTCCATATCGATGACCATGCCACGCCGATCGACGGAGCCCAGGAGATCGCCCTCTTCCCGCCGATGACCGGGGGTTGATCCGTGAGCGTCGAACCGACGATCCGTATCCAGCAGCAGGATTTCGACCTTGCCGCCGAAGTCGAACGGCTGACGCAAGGACGGCGCGACATCGGCGCCGTCGTCACCTTCACCGGGCTGTGCCGCGACGAGGACGGCCGCCTCGTCGCGCTGGAACTGGAACACTATCCCGGCATGGCGCAGGACGAGATTGCGCGCATCGCAAGACAAGCGATCGAGCGCTGGCCGCTCACGGGTCTCACCGCAATCCACCGCCACGGCCGGATTGCACCGGGCGAGAATATCGTGCTGGTGATCGCTGTCGCGAGCCACCGCCAGGCCGCCTTCGAGGCGGCGTCCTTCATGATGGATTACCTCAAGACCCGTGCGCCCTTCTGGAAGAAGGAACATCCCGCCGATGGGTCGCAGGGTGAATGGGTTGAAGCGCGCTCAGAAGATGATTCAAGCGCGGCGCGCTGGGAAGACTGAGTCTTTTCAGGGCGATGGCTTGAGTTTCTGACAGGCCGATTCCGGCAGTTCAGAATGTGATTCAACGCGCTCGCAAAACGTTATCCGCATGAACCGATCCAGGATCAGGCCGGCAACCGCACCTCCGGCTGCACGGCGACATAGTCATGCGACTTCCTGTGCCCTGGCTCATCAAAAGGGATCAGTTTCACTGTCAGGAATGTTCTGGGAAGAAGGAACAAGCGGTATCCAAGCCCCTTCAACAGTTGGAGCGAGGGCGGCAGCGGATCAAGCGGCGCATGCTCTTCGAGCAGGATCGCCCGTGGACGGGTTTCCCTGATCAGATCAAGCCCGCCTCGAAGAACTTCAGTCTCGAACCCCTCGACGTCGAGTTTGATGAAGTCGATCCGGCTCAATCCGATTTCGCTGGCATAATCCGTGAGCCGGCGGACCGGCACATCGACACTCGCTTCGAATCTGGTGAGGAATGACGCCCTCCCCAGATTGCCCATCGGAATGCCGAGTGGCAATGTCGTTTCCTCATTACCCAATCCCATCTCGTGCAGTGTGATCGGGTGGTGTGAATTGGCGGACAAGGTGCGCTTCAGATAGGCGATCATGCCCGGGTTGGGTTCGAAGGCATGCACCTGCCCTTTCGAACCCACCTTCGAGGCCAGGTGCAAGGAAACAAGGCCCAGATTGGCTCCGACATCGAGCGTGACGTCACCGGGACGAACAAACCGATCCACGACCCAGGAGGTCTTCGGATCGAGATCCCCGACGAAGTACAT
Source organism: Salaquimonas sp. (assembly GCA_022340185.1). Lineage (GTDB taxonomy): Bacteria > Pseudomonadota > Alphaproteobacteria > Rhizobiales > Rhizobiaceae > BOKV01. The sequence continues at coordinate 13,307 of JAJDOK010000048.1, forward strand.
GCTGCGTCCGACCAGATCGTCAATCGGCACCAATGCCTTGCCACCACGAACGCCGGCCCAGAGATTAACGTTCCGGTTTCCGGACAGGAAGCGCATGAGCTTGGTGTTTGCGAAGGTGCCGCAACCGGACTTAAGCGGGTACAGCCGGCCCAGTTTTGCAAGAACGTTCTCGCGCAAATTCGGTTGGCTCTCGATGATCTCTTCGAATTCCATTGGGCGCCCCGAATGCTCTCTTTAGTTGTGCATCCTGAAGATAACCCATTAAATCTGCCTGACAAAGCACCAGACTGCGTGCGCAAACCGTCTACCGCTTTCCCTTTTTCAGCAATAATTCTAACGCATTATGAATATTCATGCGAATCGAAGCATGGCGCATATCCGGTCAGCACGAACTACAATTAAAGGTTGTTTCAGTATGGTCTGGCGGTGATGCCGCTAGTCCGGAATCGCCTCGTCCCGCACGACAATGGCGAAACGGTCGGCCAGTGCGGCCAGGCTTGCCGCATGGATGGCGGCAGCGGGGACGGTTTCGCCGGTTAGCGGATCGGGCAGATCGCGGGTCGCGACACCGTCGGCGGCGATGGTCGGCAGATAGCCCAGATCGAGCGCGGCGCGCGCGGTGGCGCTGACGCACATATGCGTCATGAACCCGGCAAGGATGAGCTTGCCGCATCCGATGGCGTCGAGCGTTTCCTTCAGCCTCGTGCCTGCGAAGGAATTGGGCAGCGTCTTTTCGATGATCGTTTCATCGGCCAAGGGCGCCACCTCGCCGAGGAAACGGCCACCCGGCCCTTCACGATCGAACAGGCCGCCCTGCCGGCCCTTGTGGGCGACATGGACGATCGGTGTCCGGGCGCTGCGCGCCCGTTCTAGAAGGGCGGCAATCGCCTCCAGCGCCGGGCCGATGCCGGGCAGCGGCAGGGCACCGTCGCGATATTCGCCCTGGGCATCGATGATGATGAAGACCGCCTCGGACAGTGAAGCCGGCGCAAGGGACGCGCCGGCCAGTTCAAGAAGGGTTTTGGGGCGGTTCATCGAGAGCCTTTTTAAAAAAAATCTCTCAGCCGACGATTTCGGTCTGCGAGAACCAGTAGGCAATTTCCTCGGCGGCCGTTTCCGGCGCATCGGAACCATGCACCGAGTTCTCACCGATCGACTGGGCGTAAAGCTTGCGGATCGTGCCCTCGGCGGCTTCGGCCGGATTGGTCGCACCCATTACTTCGCGGTTCCTGGCGATGGCGTCCTCGCCTTCCAGCACCTGGACGACGGTCGGCCCGGACGACATGAACTCGGTCAGTTCGCCAAAGAAGGGGCGCTCCTTGTGAACGGCATAAAAGCCCTCGGCCTCGCGCAGGCTCATCCAGACACGCTTGGAAGCGACGACGCGCAGGCCTGCCTCCTCCAGCTTTGCCGTGATCGCGCCGGTCAAATTGCGTTTGGTCGCATCGGGTTTGATCATCGAGAAAGTACGTTCGACGGCCATCGTTACACCTGTGATGTTGGGAGAAGAATGAGAAATCGCCGGCTGTATAGCGGGATGCATCAGCACTCGCAAGCAAAAGCCGGCGTAAGGCAGTTGTTCACCTTCACAGCTTTCACGCCTTGCAAGAAACCCGAGGAAATGGGATTTTCACAATCCGGAGGTCAAGCGCCAAACGGCTCTACTCCCTCACCTTGAGAACCTGTCATGCACAGTCAATTCACGATGTTCGCCAACTACAATTGCTGGGCGAACGACAAGCTCTACGAGGCGGCCGCCATACTGTCGGAAAAAGAGTACAACCGCAATGTCGGCGTCTTTTTCCACTCCATGAAAGGCACGCTCAATCACATGCTGGTTGCGGATCGGATATGGATGCACCGCTTCACCGGCGAAGGCGAACACCCCAACCAGCTCGATGCCATCCTGTACGAAGAACTGCGCGAACTCGCCGTCGCCAGAAAGTCGGAGGATCGACGAATTGTCCGCTATATTGAAGATTTGCAGGCCAACGATCTGGTCGCCAACCTTAACTATACGACGATCACCTCGCCTGCCACGATGAGTCAGCACCTGTCATCGGCACTCAGCCATTTCTTCAATCACCAGACACATCACCGAGGCCAGGCGCATGCCGTTCTGTCGCTACTCCAGCGCGATCCGCCTCCACTCGACCTGCTGTTCTTCCTGCGCAGCGAGCAAGGGAAACAGTTCTCGTAACCGTCAGAGCGTGCACCATCCTACTGTGCCCTGGCGAGAAACCGCCGCAGTTTCGTGCTTTCGCTTTGCGAAAAGTCCAGAGTGGTGAATTAGGAGCGCAATCGCTTGTTTTGCGTACCATCATTTCGAATTTAATAATTCTTTAAATAATATTTCTCCACCCATCGGTGATTTAAGTTACGAAAATTCAACAAGTTACCTCAGGTAACTTGTATATCTCAATTACTTTTTTAGTCTGACGAACTGTAGAGTGCCAGGAGAGGTACCATGAGTATATTTAACAGAACTTTCGTATTGACTGCCGCATTCTGTTTCCTTGCGGTTGTACAGGCAACACCGTCCAGGGCGCAGGGTCTAGGCGACACGGTTGGCGGCTTGACCGACGGTCTCGGCCTTGGCGGTGTGACCGACGGACTGGGTGGCGTAACGGATGGGCTCGGCGTGACGGGCGGAGGCATCACTGGTTCTACCGTGTCGGTCGGTGATTCCGACACCGGCGGCACCGTGTCCGTCGGCAGTGTGGGTACCGACAATACAAACGCCGGCCTGTTCGCGAACCTGCTGGGCACAACATCGACCACGACCGATGCGACATTGGGTACCACCGACGGTACCACCGCCGGCGTCAATCTGGGCATCTTCAGCGGCCTGATCGATAACGCCACCATCAATGACAGCAATACCAATGGAAGCGTGAGCCTTCCGGCATTGGGCGGTGTCTCGGTCAATCAGCAGGGAACCACGCTGGGTCTCAGCCTCGGTCTGCCATCCGCAGTTTCGGTGGAAGACCCCACGACCACCACAACAACAACGACGACGACCACGCGCGGAACGCAATTCGCCGGGCTCACCAATGCGGAACTGGCCAGATACAAAATCCGCTGCCACGGAATTCTGGCCAATCCGGGAAGTTTCGACAAGGATTTGCTGGCGTTGTGCCGCATGATCTCGAAGACCCGATAGGTCCAAACTGCAACACTCTCAACACAGCCGGCCTTAACGGGCCGGCTGCCGCTTGCGGCAGGCGCGGGTTCGGTGCAAAAGCGCGCCCATGCTTGCGATTTCCGACCTCACGATCCGCATCGCCGGAAGGCTCCTGATCGACCAGGCCAGCGTCACCGTGCCGACCGGCGCGCGCGCCGGGCTTGTCGGACGCAACGGCTCGGGCAAGACGACGCTGTTTCGCGCAATCTGCAAAGAACTTGCGCCAGACAATGGCTCGATCACCATTCCCAGGGGTCTGAGGATCGGCCAGGTGGCGCAGGAGGCGCCGGGTACCGAGGACAGCCTGATCGACATCGTGCTCGCCGCCGATACCGAGCGCGCCGGCCTGCTGGCGGCAGCCGACAGCGAGACCGATCCGCACAAAATTGCCGAAATCCACATGAGGCTCGCCGATATCGACGCGCATGCCGGTGAAGCGCGGGCCGCCTCCATCCTCGCCGGGCTCGGGTTTGACGATGCGGCGCAGGGCCGGCCGGCATCGTCCTTTTCAGGTGGCTGGCGCATGCGCGTGGCGCTTGCCGCGGTGCTGTTCTCTCGGCCCGACATATTGCTGCTCGACGAACCGACCAACTATCTCGATCTGGAAGGTACGCTGTGGCTCGAAAACTTCGTGGCGCGCTATCCGGGCACGGTGCTGATCATCAGCCACGACCGCGAGCTGTTGAACAAGGCGGTCGATTCGATCCTGCATCTCGAAGGGCGCAAGCTCACCTTCTATCGCGGCGGCTATGACAGCTTCGAGCGCCAGCGCGCCGAAAAGGCCGTGCTGGCGGAAAAGGCGAGCGAGAAGCAGGAAACGCAGCGCAAGCATCTGCAGAGTTTCGTCGACCGCTTCCGCTACAAGGCCTCCAAGGCGCGCCAGGCGCAGTCGCGCATCAAGATGCTGGAGAAGATGCAGCCGATCGCGGCGCTCGCCGATGCGTACTCGGTGCCGATCCGTTTTCCCGAACCGGCCAAGCTGCTTTCCTCGCCGATCATCAGGCTGGAAGGCGTGGAAGCAGGCTATGCGGCGGACAGTCCCATCCTGCGCCGACTCGATCTCAGGATCGACCAAGACGACCGCATTGCGCTGCTCGGCGCCAACGGCAACGGCAAATCGACCTTCGCCAAACTGCTCGCCGAGCGTCTGCCGCATGTGACGGGCGGCATCGTCAGGGCACAGGGGCTCAAGGTCGCCATGTTCGCCCAGCACCAGCTCGACGACCTGCGCGCGGAAGAAACGCCCATCGACCATGTCCGCCCGCTCCTTGCGGGTGCGCCGGAGGCCAAGGTGCGTTCACGCGTGGCCCAGATGGGTCTCGATACCGAGCGCATGACGACGAAGGCGAAGGATTTGTCCGGCGGGGAAAAGGCGCGCCTGCTGCTCGGCCTCATCGCCTTCGACGGCCCGCATCTATTGATCCTCGACGAGCCGACCAACCATCTCGACATCCAGGCGCGCGAGGCGCTGATGATGGCGCTCAACGATTTTTCCGGCGCGGTCATCGTCATCAGCCACGACCGGCATCTGGTCGAAGCCAGCGTCGACCGGCTGTGGCTGGTGCGCGACGGCACGGTGAAGTCCTATGACGGCGATATCGAGGACTACCGCCGCGAAGTGCTGACCGGCAGGAAAGCCGAGCAGCGGACCGATCCGCAGCAGCAGGAGGCCGAGGCTGAACGCAAGTCCGCGGGCGAGCGGCGCAAGCAGGCAGCCGACCGCCGCCGGGAACTGGCGCCATTGCAAAATCACATACGCGAGGTCGAGAGGGAAATGGACAAGCTGCGCCGGTTGATCGAACTCGCCGACACGGAACTGGCGACGCCCGGCCTGTTCGAGAAGAACCCGGACCGGGCGACCAAGCTAACCAGGGGCCGCGCCAACGCGGAAAAGAAGCTGGTCAATCTGGAAGAGGACTGGCTGGCGATGAGCGAGGAATACGAGGCGGCGCTGGCGGGATAGGCTAGTGCTGCCAGAAACTGCGCAGGAACAGGACATAGACAGTCGTCAGTTCCAGCCGGCCGAGAAACATGGTCAGGATCAGCAGCCATTTGGCGGCGGTCGGCATTGCCTCGAAATTGCCTGCCGGGCCGCCGACATCGCCCAATCCGGGGCCGGCATTGGCCATGGCCTGTGCGATCGCGCTGATACCGGACAGGAAGTCGACGCCTGTCGCCATGATCAGCAGCGACAGTACGCCCAGCGTCAGCAGATAGAGAAAGAAGAAACTGCGCACGGAAGCTGCAAGATCGTCGCCGACGCTGCGTCCGCCATAGCGCACCCGCATCACCCGATGGGGCGAGATCGTCGTGCTCAATTGCACGAAAAAGCCCGAGAAAAGGATTTGCCAGCGGAAAATCTTGATGGCGCCCGATGTCGAGCCAGCGCAGCCTCCGATCAGGTAAAGCATGAAGAACATCCCGATACCGAAGCCGCCCCAGCGGGAGAAATCGGTATTTGCGAATCCCGTATCGGTCAGGATCGAGGTGACGTTGAAGGCCGAAAACCGCAGTGCCCTGAATGGCACCATGTCGTTCGCGTAGACGTTCCAGATCGTCATCACCATGATGGCGATGGCAAGGATCGCCAGGAAAACCGGCACCTGCCTACCCTCGGCACGGACAACCCCCGGCTCTGCGACAAGGCGGGCGTACCAGATCAGCGGTAGCGCGCCTGCGATCATGAACACCATGGCGACGATTTCGATCGGCACCGAATCGTAATAGCCGATCGACGCGTCCCTGGTGGAAAAACCGCCGGTCGCGAGCGTTGCCATGCCATGGTTGATCGCGTCGAAGACGTTCATGCCGGCAAGGCCGTAGCAGAAGGCGCAGGCAGCCGACAGGCCGACATAGACGGCGACGGTGAGTGTGGCCATCTGGGTAACACGCGGCACGGGCTTGCCGGAAATGTCGGAGGATTCGGTGTGGAAGAGCTGCATCCCGCCCGTTCTGAGGAAGGGCAGGAGCACGATCGCCATTACGACGATGCCGATGCCGCCGATCCAGTTCAGCAGCGAGCGCCACAGGAGCAGGCCGGGCGGCAGATCGTCGAGGCCGGAAATGATCGTGGAACCCGTGGTGGTCAGGCCCGAGACCGTTTCGAAATAGGCGTCGACATAGCTCAGATGCAGCGACGAAATATAAAGCGGCAGCGAGGCGAAGAGGCTGACGACCAGCCAGATCGACACGGTGAGCAGGTAGCCGGCGCGGCGGCCAAGCGGCGGCGGCTGGTGACGCCAGGCAAGCGCCAGCATGCCACCGATGCACAGCGTGAACAGGGCGCAACCGGCGAAAACCTGCCAGTCGGCGCTTTCGGCGCCGAAATCGACCAGCATCGGCACCGCCATCACCACGGCGAGAACGGTAAGCACCACACCGTTGACGTAGAGCAGGAAGCGGATCGTCGCGCCGAGATTCGACATCGAGCCCTCCTTATCGATCCCTTTCCGGGTGAATTTCGAAGGCGGACCGGGCTGCGCACATCCCCGCCCGAATGGCGCGGGTGCTTATACGCCCAATGGAAAGAGCGTCAATGCGGGGCTTGCGATGCGGACATGCACCCACCGCCGCACTCGACGATCAGCCGCGCCGCCAGACGCAGAACCAGTGCGGGACGACGCGGTCCGGCCTGCGGTTCTCGAACTCGGTCTTTTCGACGAGTTCGAGGCCGAGATCGGCGAAACGCATTGCGTCGGATTCGCGCAACGGCCAGGGCGGTCCGGAATGGTCCATGTCGTCGGGGCGGATGCGCGTGTAGACCAGCAATTTGCCTCCCGGTGCGACGAGATTCGCCACGCCCGGCGCCATGGCATCGAGCATTTCCGGCGGCACCGACTGCAGCGTGTAGCACTCGTTGACGAGGTCGAAGCTTCCAGTCCAGCCATCCGGCGGTTCGAGCAGATTGGCGACGCGGTAGTCGACCTTCGTTTCGGGAAAGCGGCGCCTGGCCCATTCGACCGCGTCGTGCGCCATATCGAAGGCCGTCGTCTGGTAGCCGGCACCGGCCAGCGCCTCGGCGTTGTCGCCAAGGCCGCAGGCGACGTCGATGGCTCGTCTTCCCTTGCCCGGATGAACCGCAAGGTATTGGTTCAACTGCGGTTTCGGTGCCAGATCGGCCCAGGGCACGAAGGCCGGATCGCCGTGGGCCTGTTCGTAAACGGCGTTGAAGAAGGCGGCGCGTTCGGGCGCATCGCGGCGCATATCGCTGTCGATGGCGTTCACGGCGTCACGCGCGGCATCGCGCAGGGCCAGAAAATCCTCGTCCTTTTCGTCTTCGCTCATGCCTTCTTATCCCAGCCGCCGCGTGTGTTCTGCTGCCAGTAGGTGACGTCGTGGCCGGCCGACTTTTCCGCCTTCCAGCGCTCGCGGGCAGATTCGACCGCAAAATTGTCATGCCCGTCGAAGATGTAGACACCGCGCTCGTAAGCGCCGAGATCGGGCGGAACGACACCATCTATCATGAAGCGGATATTGGCGGCGTTGGGATTGTCGTCCTCCTCGGTCAGCCAGACCGGCTGCATCGCCTCGGTACCGTCGCGCAGCATGCCGTGCGGCAGGAAGCTTTCCTCGCGGAAGGTCCACAGATGGGCGTCGAGCGCCTCGGCACGCTCGCGCGAACCAGCCTGGACGACGACGCGCCAGCCGCGCTCCAGGCATTTTTCCAGCAGGCCGGGAAGCACCTGCTCCAGCGTGCGTTCGCTCAGATGGTAGAAAAGGACTTCGGCCACGCTTCCACCGGCTTGTTGGCGCCTATTCGTATTTGTCCGACACCAGCCGGTCGAGCAGACGCACGCCGAAGCCCGACCCCCAGGACTGGTTGTATTCATTCTTTGGCGAACCCATGGCGGTGCCGGCGACGTCGAGATGGGCCCAGGGCACCTCGTTGACGTAGCGCTGCAGGAACTGGGCGGCGGTGATCGAACCGCCCCAGCGCCCGCCTGTGTTTTTCATGTCGGCGAATTTGGAATCGATCAGCTTGTCGTATTCGGCGCCGAGCGGCATGCGCCACACCGCCTCGCCCGTTTCCTGGCCGGCCGCGAGCAGGTTGGCGGCCAGTTCGTCATTGTTGGAGAACAGGCCGGCATGATGATGACCGAGCGCGACGATGATGGCCCCGGTCAGTGTCGCCAGGTTGATCATGAATTTCGGCTTGAAGCGGTCCTGGCAGTACCAGAGCGCGTCGGCCAGCACGAGACGGCCTTCGGCGTCGGTGTTGATGATCTCGATGGTCTGGCCCGACATCGAGGTGACGATGTCGCCAGGCCGCTGGGCATTGCCGTCGGGCATGTTCTCGACGAGGCCGATAATGCCGATGGCGTTGACCTTTGCCTTGCGGCCGGCGAGCGCCTGCATCAGGCCGGTGACGGCGGCAGCGCCACCCATGTCGCCCTTCATGTCCTCCATGCCGCCTGCCGGCTTGATCGAAATTCCGCCGGTGTCGAAGACGACACCCTTGCCGACGAAGGCGACCGGCGCATCCTTTGCCTTGCCGCCATTCCATTTCATGACGACGAGACGCGGCGGGCGCACCGAACCCTGATTGACGCCCAGCAATGCGCCCATCTTCAGTTTCCTGAGCGCCTTCTCGTCGAGAACTTCGACTTCAACACCTTGTTTTTCCAGTTCTTTTGCCCGCGCCGCAAATTCGACAGGACCGAGCACATTGGCCGGCTCGTTGACGAGATCGCGCGCCGTGATAACGCCATCGGTGATGGCGTCCAGCGCCTTCCAAGCCTTTCTGGCAGCGGCGGGATCTGCCACGGCGAAGGTGATCTTCTGCGCCTTCGACGATTTCTTGTCCTTGGTCTTGTAGAGATCGAAATCATAGGCGCGCAGCTTGGCGCCGGCGGCGACCGCCGCGACGGCATCAGCGCTCAGTTCGGCTTCCCCGGCAAGGTCGCAGATCACGGTGACCCGCTCCGCCCGGGCGGCGGCGGCGCGAATGCGGCCTCCCACCTTCATCCAGTTCGACTCGCCATTGTTCGCGGTTTCACCGCAACCGACCACGACGACGCGATCGATGCCGGCGGCAGGCGCGATGACATCGAGACCGGCAGCGAGCTTGCCGGCAAACTCCGAGACGCCGATGGCACGTGCAATTCTTCCATCTTCGTCGAAGGCCCTGGCGCCCGGCGACAGTTCACCGTCCTGGCCCATCAGAAACATCACCGTGCCCTGATGGGAGATGCGCCTGTCCGGCTGCTCGAGCCTGGAAAAGGCAATCGAGGGTAGTCTTGCCATTTCGGATCCTTCGGAAAAAAGAGCGAATTACAGCCTGGGCGCTGAACGGCCCGGAAAATCTCTGAATAGCGCGTTTGGCGCACCTTGTCTCCCCTGACCCCAAGCTGATTCTCAGAGGGACGGGGAAGACCGGCAAAAAACCCTTTGAACTTATGGGGCTAAACAATATCGCCAGGCCAGTTCGTGGCCAGCCTGCAACAGTTGCCGGCAATCGATTTAAACGTCTGTTAACCCAATCCTTTCGCCCCTTTTTAGCCATTTGAATCGAGGATGATTAATGGGATGGTAACGCTGACGGGCACGCATGCGTTGTGGGGCTCGTTTTTGGCATGTTTGGGCACTAGCGGATTACTAACCGGATTTTATCCGGGAACTGACATGCAAGGGGACGGCAAGCGGCAGGCATGAACCTGATCGAGCGGTACATATTCAAGCGCGCCGGGATTGCGGCCCTGGCGACGCTCGGCTCGCTTGCCGGCGTGGTCTGGATCATCCAGGCGCTGAGGCAGGTCGACGTCTTCACCACGAAGGGCCAGTCCATCCTGGCCTATCTGGCGCTGACGACGCTCGCCATTCCGATGCTGATCCTGGCGGTCATTCCGATCGCGCTGCTTCTGGCGACGATCTATGCCGTCAACACGATGAACTCCAATTCCGAACTGGTGGTTGTCAATGCCAGCGGCGCATCGAACTGGGTGCTGGTCAAGCCGCTGCTCGTACTGGCGCTGCTGTGCTCACTGTTCACCGGTCTGGTCGGCCACTTCGTTTCGCCATGGAGCCTGCTGACGCTGAAAGTATTCACCACGCAGATGCGCGCCGACCTCGTCTCGGTACTTGTGCGCGAAGGGCAATTCACAAAGCTCGACAACGGGGTGGTGTTCCACATCGCCAGGCGCGAAGCCGGCGGCGTTCTTTCAGGTATCCTGATCTCGGATGAACGCGAGCCCGGCAAGTCCGTCATCTTCACGGCTTCCAAAGGCTATGTGCAAAGACAGGACGACGGCGCCTATCTGCTTCTGCAGAACGGGGAAATCCAGCAACGGACCGCAGACAGCACCAATCTGACCATCATCAAATACGATTCCTACATCTTCGATTTGTCGACGTTCACACGGAAGATCAAGCTGAGCAATCTGCGACCAAAGGAACGCACCACTCCGGAACTGTTCAACCCCGATCCCGACGATCCCTACTTCAAGGAACGGCCGGGGCTTTACCGTTCGCAGATCCATGAGCGCTTCTCGGAAATGCTGTGGCCTTTCGCCTATGTGCTGGTGATGCTCGCCTTCATCGGCCAAGCCCGGTCGAGCCGGCAGAACTACGGTTCGGCAATTGGCGCGGGCATGCTGCTCGTCACGATCCTGCGCGGCACGGCATTTTCGGCGGTGGCCGCGACCAAGGGCGACGAGTCCATTGTCTGGCTGGTCTATGCCCTGCCGCTCATCGGCATCGTCGGCGGATCGTGGTTCCTTGTCACCAACAAGCCGGTGGGCCTGCCCAGGGTGGTTCAGGAGCGCGTGGATGCGAGCGGCGCATTGATCAAACGCTGGACGGCCGACATCGCCGGACGCTATTTCGGCTGGCGGCGCAGGCTGGTGGGAGCGCGCGCATGATCGGACGCACGCTCGGCAGCTATTTCGCGCTCCGCTTCGCCAAGACCATGCTGGCGATGATGATCTCGCTGATCCTGATCATCATCATGGTGGATTTCGTCGAGCAGGTGCGCAAGGCGGCGGAATCGAGCAGCATTTCCATGCTCGATCTCTTTCGCCTGTCGGCACTGAAAGCCCCCATCTTCGTCGACAAGGCCTTTCCCTTCGCCTGCCTGTTTGCGGCGATGATCACGCTGACCCAGCTCAATAACAAGCTGGAACTGGTCGTGGTACGCGCCAGCGGCGTTTCGGCATGGCAATTCCTGATGCCCATTGGCGGCGCGGCGATGATCATCGGCCTGCTCGTTTCCCTGGTCTACAATCCGGTCGCTATCCTCTCCTTCGAGGCAAGCAAGAACGCCGAAGTGGAAATCTTCAACCGCAAGCAAAGGGCGCGCAACGCCGAGATTGCGGGGTACTGGATCCGCCAGGACGAGCCGGACGGCAGTTCGATCATCAATGCGCGCATCGCCCGCGAACAAGGTGCCCTGCTCGATGACGTCAAGGTCATTCGGTTCGATGATGGAGGCAGGATCGCCGAGCGTATCGATGCGGCAAGCGCGACCTATGAAGGTGATCACTGGCGGCTCGACAATGCGGTAAGCGTGGGCAGGGATGGCCGCGCAGTGCACAGTCAGACGCTCAACATCCCGACCAAGCTGTCGCGCGACGTGCTTGTGGGCGTT
>JAJDOK010000116.1 GCA_022340185.1 Salaquimonas sp.
GACGATGATGGGCGTAAATGGAATTGTCAGATCGCCGGCGCTATCGGTTGTGATTGTCCAGTTGGGCTCACTGCCTCCAACTGTGCCGAGTCCGGTGCTCAGAGGGCTTGCAAAGGAACTTGTTGCGCCAAATGTCAGCGCCAAAAAGCACAACGCACCCAATCTCATCAAGAGTCGCATGAGACCCCCTTAACTGCCGATAGAGTTGTGCCGCATATAATAACACCATAAACATGTATCAGTCTGTGTCAATGAAGAGTTGGAAATCGCTTCGCAACCGGGGATCACATCGCGAATATCTGGCGGTATTTCGCCGCAAGGAAAATTGGAGCTGTCCGCACCGGGTCACCCACCCGTCACTTTGCGAATTTCCCGGGCGTTCACGCGAGACGGCAGGTCAAGCCAAAATATTTTCGCGAGACACCGCGCATGGCGCATCCACGTGCCGGCTGAAGGTCACGAGCCTCCAGCTGCTCTGTTCGGCCGACCGTCTGGGCGCGCTAGATTTTCGTGCAGGTTCGCCGACCATGGGCAGTCGGCGGCTGTTTGTTGCGACCGACACAAATCTTTTGAACTTGTCCGGTTTTCGTTTTGCAGGAATAGCAAACCCTGTTCACCTTCTTGTTTTCTGCGACCTTGAACGATCGCATTTGGCTTGAAGATACTTCTTCAGCCATCGGGATAGACAATGACACCAGGAGACCGGCAGTAATGGCAATCCTCATTGGCGGACCCTCCTCTTGCTTGAGAAAGCGCGAAAGTGCACCGTGCCCCAATCAATAATAGTGGACACAAAAGCCAATTCCAAATCCGGTTGTTAAGACAAGGGTACACGCCAGGCCCGGTATCACCGGAAAATCGATGTTATTACTTTAATCCATTTGGTGAATAGCGATTTCAAACGGAACAAAATTCAAGAAACAGGACGTCCAGCATCGACATTATGAGGAATAGATTGCTTGTCACGGCAATTGTATTTCCGGCTTATGGCTTCTCTGCCCTGATAACGCTGCGAGTTCCCCTGCCGACCAATGTGGTGGAGACAGAATGACTGTCCGCCTTTACCAGTGGCACGCACTGCGCAAACCGCCGATCGCCTCGTCCAGGCCGTCGAGGCGCAGCACCGCGCGCAGCTCCTTGCCATTGGCGGCGATCGCCGAAATCTTCAGTTTCCTGCCGCCGATCAGTTCGCGCACGAAGGGCACGGCCCGGTAGCCCTGCTGCACGCTCAGCACTTCGTGGTTGCCCGCCCGTTCAAGCTCGATGATCGCCTCGTCGCGATCGTCGACCTGATAGACGATTTCGCGCTGGGCGCCCTTGTTGCCCATCTCATAGCCGGCAAATTTGAACCGCGCGGTGGTCGTGTCGTTCAGGCAGCGGATCGCGAACTGAGCCCGCCCGCCCTTGCCTCCGGAATCGGAAAACGTCGCCGTGGTGGAAATGTCGCGTTCGCCGCTACTGGAGCTGGAGTTGACCCGCCAGCCTCCGTTTGCCGGCGCGAACAGCCATTGGCGCTGTTGAGGTTTCTCCAGCCGGCTTTCCTTCCAGTGCGAACAGGAACCGTAGGTGAAAAACGGCACGGTGTCGGAACAGGCTGCCATCGCGGGGGCGGCGACGAGGATCAGGGGCGCGTAAAGCATGGCGAGCAACGCCAGCGGCTTGACGATGACTGCCACCCGACGCATCGGTGCTAGAACCGGCGCATCTTCATGTCGCGGACCTCGTCCTTGCTCATGAAGTCGAAATACTGGAGTTTGATATCGCCGACGAGGTCGGGATATTTCGCGTTGGCGGTCTTGCGAATCTTCTCCTTCTCCAGCCGCGTATCGAGCTTGTCCAGCTGGAATATGTCGAGTTCCCGATCGGAAAACAGGGCTTCATAAACCGCGTCGCGTATCTGGTATTCGACGGGAAACGGCAGCTTGGCCGAAACATCGGGATTAATGGCGAACACGGCCTCGATCAGGATGTAGCCGCGGATCTCGTTGTTGCGGATAATCGGAACGGACATCGTATTGAGGTTGAACAGATCGTAATGGATCTGGCTTTCCTCGCCGCCATCCTTGCCGGTGCCGGCCATCACCGAGAAATAGTAGGCCGATCCCGCAACCAGGATCACTGCCCACAGCCCGGCCATGATCGCGCGCAGCATTGGACTTCACACCTGCCGGTAGGCGCCGGCGACACCGCCCGAAACGCTGTATGTGCCGTCCGACTCCGCGTCGCGGATTTCCTTGGAGATCAGCGCCGCTACCTCGCGAATGGCGTCCATGCGCCGTTTCAGCACGGCCGCATTGTCATCCAGCATGCGCCGGGCGCGCCGCAGCTTCTCCTCGATGGAAGCCGGCAGCAAGGTGGGCGACTGTACGGCGCGGTTCAATTGCACGAGCAATTGCAGTTTCTGGCGCGTGAAATCGCCGAACTGCGTTCGCGCCATGTCGCCCAGCGCCGCGCGCTCCTGATCGAGAACGGCAATAAGGCCATCGAGCACCTTTTCGACGGCCTGCCGGTCGCCCGGCGCCAGTTGCGCCGTTTGCGGCAATTCCGCGCCATTATTGAAGTGCTGCCGTGTCGGCATCGATTGCTCCAAACCCGGTTTCCTTCTGCTTCAGTTTCCGCCTTCAGGCGGGCTCACCTGCGTATGGATTGGTTCCTTGTTTCCAGCGATCAGAGACATTCCGTCCTTGCCCTGCCGGCATGCACAGACAGCTCATTTTCCGGAGGCTTCCGGTGTGATCCGCGCGACCAGATCGGCCAGACCGATCCCGCCATGCTTTGCCATCTCGTCACCGATCGCGCCGGCGAATACCGAAGAAAACGCCTGCATGCCGCCCTTTTCGCCGAAAAGATTCTCACCGCTCGATGACAGCATCGTTGAGACGAGTTGCGATATGACCATGGCTTCGAACTTGGAATAGGGATTGGCGGATGCCTCGGCTTTCGGCGCCGAATGCGCGACCGCATCTCCCCGGGGCTGCTCGGCCTCGAACGCAGCCGGTCCGATGCCGGTCGACCGGGACGGCGAACTGTCCGTAATCTTGCCCGGCCCGGATGAAGCCAGCGTCACATTGATGGCCGGAACCGCGGAAAGTGCGCTCATGCACGAACCCCTTGCTGCTTTGAAACAAGACTAGAACCGAAATCTTGCGCTAGCCTTGTGCAGACGGCCTAGTCATCTTCATCGTCCCGCGCGCGCGGACGGGACGTGATGGCATCCAGCAGCGCATTGTTGGAAAGATAGGCGTCGAGATGGCCCCAAAGCCGCCTTTCGGTGTCGGCAAGCGTATCGGTTGCGGTTCTTGTGCTTATATTGCGCTCGCTCAATGCGGCGAATACACGCTGTTCCTCGGCTATTTCCAGGACGGATTGCACCGCGACCTGCAGGCCGTGCCGGGCAAGCAGTCCGCCGAATTGCAATTCCCCCTCGAGATAGCGTCCGGCTTCTTCGCCGGCCTCGCTGGAATCGCTCAGGCGGCGCTGACTTGCCTTCAGTTCGCCTGCCAGGCGGAACTGTTCGGCCTCGCGTATCCGCCGCAGCAGACGGATCTGCCTGAGCTTTTGTTCCAGATCGCGCTGCATCAGAACCCTATTACCTGGCTGAGTACGGTAACGAACAGCGCCAGAATGTCGTCGCCGATCCAGTAGAGCAGTATGGCCCCGCCGGCGATCAGGAACGGCGTGGCGACGAAATAGACGGGAATATTCGGCGTCAGCTTGTTGACGATGCCGGATACGAAATTGATCGCGAGCGCGTAGATCAGAAATGGCGCCATCAGCCGCAGCACGGTGACAAAGGCATCGGAAATCCCGTCACGCAGACGCACCATGATGCCGGTGAAATCGGCGAATTCGCCCAATGGTACAAGCTGATAACTGGAGGCGATCGCCAGGATCGCATTGGCGTGCAGGCCGAGGGCGAAGAACAGCACGATCGCCGATGTGTTGAAGAATGCCGACAGGGTCGTGTCGGCCTGCCCCTCCTCCATCATGATGCCGGGGATCGGGTTGAGGCCGATCATCTGCATGATCGACTCGCCCATGAAGGAGAGCGCGCCAAACAGAAAGCGGATCGGCAGTGCAAAGGCTGCCCCAGTCGCCATTTCGGCGGCGATCTTCAAAAAAAGCCCGGCCGGCTCGGTGGTGATACCCGCGGTATTGATCTGCGGTTCGACCAGAGGGAAGACGGCGAGCGTGATGGCGAATGCGATGAACAGCCGCAGACGCTGCAGGATCTGCGCGGCCGCAAAACCCGGCAGCAGCATCAGGCAGGTACCGACGCGCGCAAAGACCAGAAACAGCGCGAGCAACACCTCGTCGCCGGGAAGGTTCACGACACGGCGCCCAGCGTCTTCACCGTCACGCCCCGCGCTATTTCAACATGGCTCAGCACCGCGAGCGTCGGCTGCAGGCGCTCGATGACCATGCGCACATAGGGCCGCGCATCCGGCGAAGTGGTGATGACGAAATGTTCGCCGCTCGCCGTCAACTCGTCGATCTTGTTGCCGATCTCGCGGCTGAACTGTTCCAGTTCGGCCGGGTCCATCTGGAATTCGACGATCTCGCCGCGATTGTTGCGCTTGAGCGCATTCTGGAAGGTGACGTCCCAGCGCCGGCCCAGCCGCAGGATCGGCAGCACGCCGTCACGGGTGAGATCGCCGCAAATCTGCGGCGCCAGCCGCATGCGTACATGTTCGGCGATCTGTTCGGTGCGTTTGACATGTGGCGCGATCTCGGCGATCGCCTCGAGCACCAGATGCATGTTGCGGATCGAGACGCGCTCGGCCAGCAACAGCTTCATCACCGCCTGCAGGCCGGAAAAGGAAAGATGCGTCGGGCAGATTTCCTCCACCAGCCGCGCATATTCTCCGTCCAGATTGCCGATGAGTTGGCGGATATCCCGGTAGGAGAAGAGCTGCGAGAGATTGTTGCGGATGACTTCGCTGAGATGGGTCAGGATGACCGAAAGCATGTCGACCGGCTTGTAGCCGGCGCGCCGCAGTTCGGGTGCGAAGACTTCCGAAACCTGCCATGCCGGCGAGCCGAATGCGGGTTCGGTCACGTCCTCATAGGGGACCGGCGGCGGCGGGTCGCCATTCGGCAGCACCAATATGTCCGAGATGGCGACTGCGTGTGTGGCGACGCGCGTCCCGAAAATACGGATTTCGTAGCTGGAGGGCTCCAGCGACAGATCTTCCGAGAGCTTGATTTCAGGCACGACGAAACCGAACTCGCGGGCAAACCGGTTGCGCATCTTGGCCACGCGGTTGCCCATTTCGCCATGCGAGGTGAGCAGCTTGACGGACAATTGCTTGCCGAGCGCCAGCTCGATCTCCGGCACTTTCAGCGCGGCCTTGACCGAATTGGAGGATTCCAGTTCCTTGTCCTGACGCTCCTTTAATGCGCGTTCCTCTTCCACGCGGTGGCGTTCTGCCGTCCTGCGCGGAATGATGATCGCCGTGCCGGTCATGGCAAGCGCCAAGACCAGGAACGGGAAAAAGGGCAGACCCGGCGTCAGCGACAGGATGGCCATCAGACCAGACGCGACGAACAGCGCGCGCGGATAATTGCCGAGCTGGTTGAGGACCGCGACATCGGCCGAGCCGGTATTGCCGCCCTTGGAAACGAGCAAGCCGGCCGCCAGCGAGATGATCAGCGCGGGAATTTGCGAGACCAGGCCGTCGCCGACCGACAGCTTGGTGAAAACATCGGCGGCGTCGGACAGGTCCATGCCGTGGCGCCACACCGCGATGATCATGCCGCCGAACACGTTGACCGCCGTGATCAGCAGGCCGGCAATGGCGTCACCGCGCACGAATTTCGAGGCGCCGTCCATGGCGCCGAAGAACGAGCTCTCCTCCTCCAGTTCACGCCGCCGGCGCTGCGCTTCCTTTTCGTCGAGCAGGCCGGCGGACAGATCGGCGTCGATCGCCATCTGCTTGCCCGGGATGGCGTCCAGCGTGAAGCGCGCGCCGACTTCGGCGATACGCGTCGCGCCCTTGGTGATGACGATGAAGTTCACCGTGACCAGGATCAGGAACACGATCAGACCGATCAGGAAATCGCCGCTCATCACCAGATGCGAGAATCCGCTGATGACGTAGCCGGCGGAAGTCTCACCCGAAGCGCCGTTCGACAGGATCAGCCGGGTCGTCGCGATGTTGAGCGACAGCCGCAGCATGGTGGCGATCAGCAGCACCGTCGGAAAGGAGGAAAAGTCGAGCGGCCTCTGGATCCACAGCGCGACCATCAGGATCAGCACCGACACCGCGATCGACAGGGCCAGACCCAGATCGATCATGAATGGCGGTATCGGCAGGAACAGGACGGCAAGGATGAAGATGATGCCAATCGCGAAAAAGACGTCACGACTTGAATTCGGCACTTCATGTGCTGTCGGTGTGGCTACGCTCAAGATGCCCTCGCGCATGGATGCTTTGGAACAATCCTAGAAGCGCAACCTTGCGCGGAATTGGACCCGCTCGCGGATCAGGGGGCGAATGCCGTCAGAATCCCGTGGCGATATGGGAAAATGCCAGACGCGCCAGGATATTGACCTGCCCGGCGATGAACGGCGCCGAAACGGAGGTCACGAGCAGGACCGCCAGGATCTTGGGTATGAAGGTGAGCGTCACTTCCTGGATCTGGGTCAGCGCCTGCAGCAGCGCGATGATCGTGCCGACCAGCATGGCGGTCACGATGATCGGTCCCGAAGCGAAGATGAGCGCCCGGAACGCAGCCTGCACGAGTTCCATGGCATCGGCTTCGTTCATCCTGCTCCCCTGCCCTCCAGGCCGTATCGCTGTTCAGGTGCCGGATGACGTCTCGGACGGAGCGTCGGCGATCTGGACGCCGGAGGTCACAGTCACGGTATCGCCGCTCGTCAGCGTGGCGACCAGCCCGTCATCGCCCAGGGAGACCGACTGGACAATGCCGGAGACTTCCCCGTCTGCCGAGGTGATCTGCTTGCCGATCATCGAGGATGCCTTGTCGAGGCCTGCATAGGTCAGCAGAAGATCGAGCTTCTGATTGGTCTGGGTCTGCTGTTCCACCGCCGAAAACGAGGCGAGCTGGGCGATCTGCTCGGTATTGTCGACCGGATTGGTTGGGTCCTGGTTCTTCAATTGCGTAATCAGCAATTGCAGGAAGGTGTTGTAGTCCGCGGTGACGTTGGAACCGGAACCCGTCGAACCGGACTGCGTGGTGGCGTTGGTGCCGGTAACCCCCGATACTGCCGTCATCTCAGGCTCCTATCTGTTTGGCTTGCGCCCGGTTCAAGTCCCACGCCGGTTCCGGATCCGCCTGCTGCGGTCTGCTTCGCGACGCGAGAATCCTGTCCTCTACCTCGAACAGATGCCGCAGGGTCTTGAGCGCGTTGAACGTCCTGCCGGACTGGACATCCTGCTCCACCGAGCAGATGCCGTCGATGAGCTCCTCGTTGTTCACCGCCTGCTTGAGCGATTCGACAACGGATGCGAACAACTCCATCGGCTTTTCGGTGTTGACCGGGTCCATCAGCATCATCTGCACGACGAAATAGACCTGCCTGACGGGTGTGGTCGCGTCGGTTGACTGCAGCACATGGTTTTCGAGAAGGAAGGTGACGTCGTTGAGGAGCTCGATGGAGACCTTCCTGTCGACGCGTATGACCGCGCCATTGATGTACAGCTTTTCACCCGGCCTGAGATAGAGGCGCATATTGCTCATCACGCCAGCCCCTTTTCCAGCGTCCGGCTGATGTCGACGATGGCGGCAAAATCCTTGTTCTCGTCGGTGCGCATGGCCTCGCACTGGCGCAGCACGAAGATGCCGATGGATATGAGCTGCGCCTTCAATTCCCTGGGATACTGGTTCTGGGCGGATGCCAGATCGGTGACCAGCGTGCTCCACAGACGATTGACCGCGACGATCGCATTCGTCCGCCTGACCGCGTCGGACGGATTGCGGTCGGCCTCCTCCATGGCGACAATTGACTGAAGAAGCGCTTCACGCTCGCGCAGCCGGGCTTCGGTGCCGCTATCGGCGGCTATTTCATCATAGGCATTATGCACGATACAATTCCTGTTTCCTCCTGTTGCCCCACACCGGCGCCAGTGACCTTGCGGTCAAAAAAGCACCGAACCTGTCCAAGCTAGATGTAGTTCATGATCGACAGGCCCTGGATCTTTGCCGTCACCGAGTAGGAGGCCTCGATGCCCGACAGCAGCTCGTTGATACGCATCGCCGTTTCGTAGGAGTCGACCTCCTCCAGATCGGAAATGCCCTGTTTGAGAACGGTTTCCTGATAATCGACACGTTCGGTGGAATTCTCGACGCGCTGTTCGACAATGCCGAGCCTGCCCTGCAGCGCACCCGTGTCGTCGATACCCGAACTCAATTTCCCGACAGAGAACTCG
>JAJDOK010000010.1 GCA_022340185.1 Salaquimonas sp.
CAGCCTATTGGGCGTACCAGGCCAAAGACTGGTGGACCGCTCGCCACGACCGCGCCCGGCGCAGGGCGGCCTGACGCCGACCTCATCGCTCAATCGCGTTTCAGAAAGCGCCGCAGCGCGTCCTGCGTCTCCTGCCCATCGATCATGCCGGCCATGGTGTCGACGACGCTGGCGATCTGGCTACGGTAGTCGCGGTCGTTGATGCGCATGAAGTTGTCGCGGGCGAGTTTGACCGCACCGGCTGGTTTGCGGGTAAATTCCCGCGCCATCGTCATGGCCGCCGCCATCAGGTCGCCGGGCGGCATCGTCCGGTTGACCAGTCCCATCGCCAGGGCCTCGGTTGCATCGAAGGGCTCGCCCGCGAACAGGAGCTCGAAGGCCTTGTGGCGGCCGACGATACGCGGCAGGTGGGTGAAGTGGAGGCCGGGCAAGATGCCGACATTGAGTTCCGGATAGCCGAACGTGGCGGTGTCGGCGGCCAGGACGACGTCGCAGGAGAGCGCGATGGTCATGCCGCCGCCGCGTGCGATGCCACGGACCGCGGCGATCGACGGCTTGCCGAGGTCGTGCTGGGCGTCGTAGAGGCCGATATAGAGATCCTGCAAAAGCGTGCGCATGACCGATGAACCGCCGTCGAGCACCGTGTTGAGGTCGAGGCCGGCGCTGAAAACATCGCCGAGCGCGGTCGCGACGATCACGGCCCTGACCGCGTCGTCCCGGCGCGCCCGATCGAGCGCGCCGATCAGACCCTCGAGCAAAGGCGTATCGATCAGGTTAAGCGGCGGCTTGTCGAGCGCGATGACGGCGATCGGGCCCTCGACCCGATAGGTAGCGGCGGTGCCGTCGCCCATGGCCGCGTTATCAGACTTGGGCTGCTTCGAGCCAGGTTTCCAATTCGAGCGAACCGATCGCCTTCGACCACAGCCAGCCCTGCGCCTTGTCGACGCCGATGGCGCGCAGGAACGAGGCTTGATCCACCGTCTCGACTCCTTCGGCGATGACGTCGACGTTGAGCACGGCGGCCAAGGCGGCGATGGCGCGCACCAGACGTTCGGCAGCGGCGTCCTTGCCGATCAGTTCGATGAACGAGCGGTCGATCTTCAGGATGTCGATTTCGAGGCCGATGAGTTGCTGAAGGCCGGACTGGCCGGTGCCGAAATCGTCGATCGCGACCTTCATGCCGAGTTCTTCACGCGCCACGCGGATGGCGTTGCGGCCCATCTCGTTGAGCGCCTGGCGTTCGGTGATCTCACCGACCAGTTGGCTGTGATATTCGGCGAGGTCGGCGTCTTCCAGCAGGCTGATAACCTTGCCGCTGCCGATCATGATGGGCGGGATGTTGATGCTGACCGTAAAATGCGGGTGGGCCGCCAGCAGCGGCGCCAGATCCTTGCGGATGAAGCCCAGCATGCGGGTGGTCAGATCCATGGCGTGGGTCTCGTTGGCTTCGACCTGGTCGATCACCTCACCGATGCTGGTCGGCTTGCCGTTGTCGGATGTCCAGCGCGCAAGCGCCTCGCAGCCCACCATGCGGTTGTGGCCGAGATCGATGATCGGCTGATACTCGGCGTAGACCGAGGCCAGGATGTTTTTCATGGGTGGTTTGGACATGGGCGATGCACGTTTGCTGTGGTTTCTAAACGACGGTCTTGTCTAAGCATGTCCGCTTTGACGGTCCTTGCCAATCGGCAAGACGCGTTCGGAAGCCGGATTTCGTTGCAAATTGGGACAATAGGCCGATTGGGGCTGGTTCCGAGGTCATCGGACCTGCCACGAAAGGTGGTGCCACCTCTGCCCGGTAGGCCGGCCTCGGTGAAACTGGTATAGGTGGTCGCGACTAATCCTGGCCCGTTTGCGACAGCAATTGCGGAACGCGGAGACAGGCGAGGCCGATCGCTGGACAGCGCCAGCCCATGCCAGGCAGCATAACACCATGCGTGTCGATATCGTCACCAACTTCAGGGAACTCGCCGGGATGAGGCCGGACTGGGAACGTGTCTATGACGCCGACCCGGAAGCCCATTTTTTCCTGTCCTGGGACTGGATGACCAAACGGCTGGATATCGACAACACCAGGTGGTTTGTCCTGGCCGTCAGGGAAGACGCCGACGACGCGCCCTATGTCGCCTTCTTTCCGATGCGCATGGTGACCAGGATGCAGACGGGCACGGCGTTCTGGAACGACATTGAGATGGCGGGCAAACCATCGTCCGATTTCTCGGGCTTTCTCTGCTTGCCGCAGTTTGAGGGGCGGGCCATCCCCGCCCTGGCCCGGCACTTGCTCGGCATGGGCTGGAAGTCTCTGTGGCTCAACTATTTCCGGGCGTCGCGCAAGCGCAGCCGCCTGTTTCTGGGCTTCTTCCCGGACCGGGACTTCGACAAGGTCGACGTCGGCGGCGTCAACCCCGGTGACGTGATCGACAATACCATCTGCCCCTATGCCGACCTGCCGGACAGCTGGGACGACTATCTGGGCACCAGCGTGAGCGCCAACACGCGACAGAAAGTCAGACGGTTCCTGAAGCGGGTCGAGGAGACGGACGAGTTCCGGATCACCCACGCCGACGCCGCCACCATCGATCGCGACCTGGATATCGTGGTGCGGTTCTGGAGCGAACAATGGGCCGCCAGCAAGGGCAAGGAAGCCGAGGTCATTCAGCAGACCATCCGCACCGCGACGATGGAGTGCTTCGATGCCGGCAGCCTGTTTCTGCCGGTCTTGTGGCAAGGCGACAGACCCTTGGGCGCGTTGGTCTGTTTCGCCGACGCGCGGCACAAGACCCTGCTGTTCTATGTCGCCGGGCGCGATCAATCGTTCGACGATCTGCCGGCGGGCCTCGTGCTGCATGCCTATGCGATCCGCCATGCCATCGCGAGCGGCATGACCAAGTACGACTTCCTGCGCGGCAACGAACGCTACAAATACTCATTCGCCACCGGTGAGTACCGGGTCGTCAACACGCGGATCGTCACCAAAAGCGGTAAGAACCTGGGTGGCAATATCGATCCCATGAGCGTTCCCATGGTGCTGCAGGCGGCCAAGCAACTTATCCAGATGAAGCATGTCGCCGCGGCCGAAATCGGCTTTCGCCAGGTCCTGCTGATCGACCCGGGGTGCGCCGAGGCCCTGGAAGGTTATCGCCGCTTGAACGCGGCGCGGACCAAGGCGACCTAGAATGGGGCCCGCTCCGCGATGGCGTGTGGGAGGGGTCGTTCGCCGACCCGACAAACGCCATGCCACCAAAGGGGATGCCACCTACGGCCAATAGGTGGGGAGGCGAAGAACTGCTATATTTCCGGCCTCGAACCATCCCGAAGTGGCGAAGTGCCCGCAAGCGCAGGAAAGACGGACATGCAAGTTGACGTCATCAACGGTCTTCAGGCTTGGAAAAAGCTGCGAAAGAATTGGGAAGCCGTCTATGACGGGGATCCCGAAGCACATTACTTCCTATCCTGGGCATGGATCGAGCGGAGGTTGGCGACCGGGGCCGGGCAATGGTTCGTCTTGGCTGTTAAGGAAACCAAGGAAGATAGTGATTATGTTGCATTTTTCCCTCTGAAAATGCACACGTTGGTAAACAAAGATGGGCAGTTCCGACAGGACATCGCCGTTGCCGGCAGTCCGTCGTCCGACTACACGGGCTTCCTGTGTCTGCCGCAGTTCGAAGGCCGCGCGCTCCCGGCCCTGGCCGAGGCACTGCTCGACCGGCACTGGGC
>JAJDOK010000016.1 GCA_022340185.1 Salaquimonas sp.
AAACTTGCCTTTCCAGGTCGCATCGAGCGCGAGGACTGGGTTGGCCAGGCAAAGAAGCTCGCCAGGGGAAAGGAGACGGCGTTTTCCAGACGCGTTGCGCGCGGCGAAGTGTCGTCAAGCCGGAACAAGCCTGAAAGAAAGAAGTCCGGCGCCAGATAGCCAGTTACAGAAATTAATCAATTAACGTAACAAGTTACACTTGGGCATCGGCCCCCAGCGAGGTGATGAATTCGGCGATGCGCTCCGGAAGGTTCGCCGTGCCGAGATCGGGTGCATGGCCCTGGTCGGGCACGATGATGGATTGCATCCCCGGATGCGCCTCGTGCATTTTTTCGAGCGTCTCGGGCGACAGCAGATCGGAGCGCTCGCCCCGGATCGTCAGCACCGGAATCTGCTTCAACCCGTCGAATTGCGGCCACAGCGAGGGTAGAGGGGAATCGAGATCGATCGAGGTCAGCGTCTTCATGATCTTGGGATCATAGCGACGCACGATCCTGCCTTTCTTCTCCTCGAATATCAGCCGCGCCTGTCTTTGCCATTCCTCATGGTCGAAATTCGGAAACTGGCTTTGACCGATTGCCTCGACCGCCTCGACTGCGTCCTGCCAATTGGTGAAGTCCCGGCCTTTCTCGACATAGGCGCGGATGCGCACCAGGCCGCGCCCGTCGATTTCCGGCCCGACATCGTTGAGGATGACGGCTTTCAGCAGGGCAGGACGCATGGCCGCCAGGATCATGGCGAGCATTCCGCCGCGCGATGTGCCGATGACGGCCGCCTCCTCGATCCCTGCCGCAGTGGTGCCTGCCAGAACATCCTCCGCCTCGGCCAGCGGATTGTAATTCTCCCAATTGTTGTCCCAGGCCGACATGCCGCGCCCGCGATAGTCGAGGCTTAGCACCTTGCGTCGGCGTGGTGCCTCTTGGGACAGATAAAGGGCGAGTTGGTGAAAATCGGCCGAATTGCGTGTCAAACCGGCAAGGCATAGCACCGGCAGCGCATCATCATTGTCCCAGCCATAGCATCGTCCTGCCAGTTGCAAGCCATCCGGCGCACTGTAATCGAGCCTTGTCCAGCCCTTCTGCTCGTCCTGCATTTCCGACATGATCGATTTTCTCAAAAAACGTTTGCGTTACCGATGTCTTCGCCTGCAGACAGTGGCAATAGACGCCGGTTTACATGGAAACAATGGGCTAGAGCATTTCATGGCAAAATGAAACGGTAGCGTTCCGGTTGATTCTCACAGCGATTTGCTTGAGATAAGGCGTATCCGGTTTTGATCACGGTCAACGAAATCGGCACCAGGAAAGTCCATTTTCGCCGGACGGAAGGAGGAAAGCACATGTACAAAAAGATACTGGTCCCGGTCGTTCTGGATCATGAGCCGAATATCGGCACGGCGCTGGACGTGGCGCATGCCCTGCTCGATGAAGGCGGCAGCATTACGCTTTTCCATGTGATGGAGGATGTTCCCGGCTACATTGTCGCCCAGCTGCCCGACGGCATCATGCAGCAAAACCTGGATGAGCTCGACGCCAAGCTCACAGCCATTGCCAAATCGGCTGGACACCATGTCAAATCGGTTGTCGTCAGCGGTCATGCCAGCCGCGCCATCCTCGATCGTGTCGATGATACCGATACCGACTGCGTCATTATCGCCTCGCACCGGCCAGGACTGCAGGACTATCTTCTCGGCTCGACCGCCGCACGCGTTGTGCGCCACGCTCCCTGCTCGGTTCACGTGATACGATAATCCCGTCTTGACCATGTCCGGTAGCCGGTCCTGCAGGTCCGGCTCACGCAGGGCACCAATACATCCGCGGGAAAGGAACCGGCATGCGTTTCGCATTTCTGGCGGGTTTCATTTTGGCGGTGACGCCCTGGATCGTACCGCCACCGGCTGGACTCGATATCGATGGCTGGCGCGTACTCGGCATCATGCTGGCGATGGCGCTTTGGTGGCTGACCGAGATCATCCCGCTTGCCGCGACCGCGCTTGTTCCTCTAGCGATTTTTCCATTGGTGGGCGGATTGCCATTCGCCGGCGTGGCGGGCGCCTATGCCCATCCCCTCATTATGCTGTTCCTCGGCGGTTTCCTGATTGCCCGCGCGATCGAGAAGTGGGGGTTGCATATCCGCGTTTCGGCATGGGTCATGAAATTCGCCGGCCGCAGCCCGGCCGGTATCGTCGGCGGGCTGATGGTCGCCACCGCTTTTCTGAGCCTGTGGATATCCAATACGGCATCGGCCATGATCATGGTGCCGGTCGCCGCTGCCGCGTCGCGTTCGCATGACGACAAATTCGCGGCTGCCGCCCTGCTCGGCGTCGCCTACGCGGCGACCATTGGCGGGCTGGGATCGCTGATCGGCACACCGCCCAACGCCTTGTTCGCCGCCTATATGGACGAAACGCATGGCGTGACCATCGGCTTTGCCCAATGGGCGGCAATCGGCATGCCCGTCACGCTCGTCCTGCTGCCCATTGCCTGGTTCGTGCTGACGCGCATGGTATTCAGGCTCGAAGGTGCTGATGTCGACTACATCCATGCAGCGCTGGAGCCGATGACGCCGGCCGCCCGCCGTGCGGCCGTGATCGCCATATTGACCGCGCTTGCCTGGATCACCCGTCCGCTGGTTGATTGGCTGGTACCGGATTCAGGTGTCACGGATGCCGGAATCGCCATTCTGGCTGCACTTGCGCTTTTCATCGTTTCGGATGGCAGGGGCGGCCGACTGCTGGAATGGCCGGATGCCCACGAGATCCGCTGGGACGTGCTCATTCTTTTCGGCGGCGGTCTGGCGCTTGCCCATGCCATCGATCAGACGGGCCTTGCGGAATGGATCGCCGATCGCGTCGCCTCGTTCAGTGCCATGCCGGCGCTCGCTTTCGCCTGCCTGTTGGCGATCACCATCGTATTGGTTGGCGAACTCGCCTCCAACACGGCGATGGCGGCGATCTTCCTGCCGATCGCCGGCGCGAGCGCGGTTGGGCTCGGCCTGGCGCCTGCCGAGATCGCCCTTCCGGTGGCGCTCGCCGCTTCGATCGGTTTCATGCTGCCGGTCGCCACCCCGCCCAATGCGATCGTCTTTGCCTATGAGGCGGTCAACCGCAAACGCATGCTGTGCGCCGGTGCGCCGCTCGACCTGATCGGCACACTGGTCGCGGTTGGCGTCGCTTTTATCATTCAACCGTTTGTTTTCTGATCAGGAAATGGAACGTGGATCGCTCGCTAACGTCGCCCGTAACGCAGATCCCCGACGATATCGAGTTTCGATTTGGCGATCCTCGCCTTGTAGACCTGATAGTTCTCCATTACCCGCTGCACATAATTGCGCGTCTCGGTAAAGGGAATGCGCTCGACCCAGTCGACGACTTCGTCGATCGGCTTGCCGCGCGGATCGCCATAGGTTTCGATCCATTCCTTCACCCGTCCGGGTCCGGCATTGTAGCCGGCGAAGGTCAGGATGTAGGAATTGCCGAAATTGTCGAGCTGTTCCGACAGATAGGCGGAGCCCAGCGTCGCGTTGTAGGCCGGATCGGTCACCAGCTTGCGGCTCGAATATTTCAGCCCCGTTTTTTTCGCCATCAGTTTCGCGGTGCCGGGCAGCAATTGCAGCAGGCCCTTGGCGTTGGCCGGTGAGACGGCGGAAACGTTGAAGGCGCTTTCCTGGCGCGCGATGGCGTAGGCCAGCGCCCTTCCGGTGTCGCCGATCCTCGCCTTGGCGGGGATGGCGCCGATCGGCCAGGAGACGGTATCGACCTCCAATCCGCGCCGATGGGCGATCTTGCCGACCTGCAGCGCCAGCGTGTCATCGCCGCGCTTTTCCGCGCGCCAGGCAAGCAGCGCCAGTTCGTCGGGATCGTTGAGCCGTTCGGCCAGTTCGCGATAGATGATGTCGGCGCGCCATTCGTAGTCTGCGGCTTCCAGCGCCTTGATGGCGTGCACCAGTTCGTTTGAATCGAAACGTGCTCGCGCTTCGGCGCCTGGGTTGGGACTGGAAACCGGCAGGGTGTGCATGCCGAGTGCCTGGGCGGCGAGTTGTCCGTAATAGGTACCGGAGTGGTGCGCCGCTGCACGGTAGTGCTCGATGCGCGCCGCTCCGTTCAGCGAGCGGCCGAGCCAGTAATGACCGCGCGCCTGGCTGATCGGCGTCGAGGAAACGGCGAGGATGCGCTCGAAATGCTTGGCCGCCAGCTTCGGATTGTCCAGGAAGCGCAATGCGATCCAGCCGGCATGGAACTCGGCTTCGGCCTGGGCGGAAGAAGATTCCGCGGCGTGATTGGCTGCAACCTTGTAGGCGGTGCGCGCGTCGCCCTGGTCGATCAGGCCGCGCGCCATGATGCGCCGCTCGACCCACCATTCATCCGCGTCGACCAGTTTCGCCGGATCTCTTGGCGCCTTGGCGATGAGGCGCGCGGCCTTCTTGTAGTCGCCGGCGCGGCGGTAATATTTCATTTCTGCAAAGACATAGGCCGGGTCCTTGCGTTCGGCCGCCGGCACGGCGGCCAGCAGCTTGGCCGCCTTCTTGTCGTTGCGGATCACCGCACCCCAGGCCTTGGCCAGATGCGGTTCGCCCGACAATTTGGCGAGCGCCAGACCATCCTTGACGCGCTCGCGGTAAAACAGCATCGCCATGCGTACGCGATGATCGTCCCGGGTCAGCGCCTTGCCGGCTTCCTTGAGGATCATCTTTTCGCGCGCATCGCTCATCACGTCCTCGCGCCAGAACGGTGCGATCGCCGCATTGGCCGCCTTGCGGTTGCCCAGCGCCAGTTGCGCCTTGGCGAGCAGGATGGCGCCTTCCACGCTTTCGGGCTTACGGCCATGAAAGGCCGCCGCCACGGTGCGCGCCGACGGGTCTTCGTTGGCAAGCGCGCGTTCCGAATAGATGCGCATGGCGCGCTGGCCGGGCCAGTCGGGCAGATCGTTGGCGATCGCCGCGATTTCCGACGAGGGAATGCCGGGCCGGCCGCTGAGTGCGATCGCCCAGGCAAGCACCTTGCGCTCCAGGCTGCCGGGCCGCATGCCGGCACGGATGGCGAGCGCCTTGCCGACATCCTTGGCTTCCAGCGCATCCAGGCCGGATTTCAGATTGCCGGAGATCGGTGTCACCTTGAGTTGCTGGGTACCGGCGACCGGCACCACAGGCTCTTGTGCAAGCAGGCGCGTGATCGCCGAAACCGAGGAGACCGTCTGGCTGTCGGTGCTCGCCGTAAAGGGGATCGGATTTGCCGAATAGGGCGGACGTGGTGTCGGCACCGGAATGTCGCCCGAGGCGGGCAGCTTGAAAGGCTCGGCGCTGGCCGCACCGGCCAGGGCGCACAATGACGCTCCTGCCAGCCCCGCCACAAGCCGCAAAGCCGCAATCCGTCTCGCCACCACGATCGGGCCATTCGCCATGCTGATGTTCATGAAGTCCTCAGCCCGGTTTTCAAAACCGGTTCCTTATTCGCGATAATTGCAGCCCCTTTTAGGCAGTATCGGTCGAATCGGTGAAATGCCGGTTAACGAAAGCTTATCGCAACAACAAAAAATGTCATCAGGAACGCCCGCTGGCGATAGTCTATGCTGCTTGCGGATTTTCCGACCCGCCGCTATTGTCGCCGCTCCCCGGCAGGAGGAAGCGCGGCAGGGACCGCGCGGACTTGGAAAAGCCCGGGCAAAGCCTTGTAGTTTTGGGGATTTTTGACATGAAGAACGGTGCCTTCAAGGGATCGATGCCGGCGCTGATCACGCCGTTCACGAGCGATGGCGCGTTCGACGAAAAAGCGTTTCGCGCTTTTGTGGAATGGCAGATAGAAGAGGGCAGCCGCGGCTTGGTCCCGGTCGGCACGACGGGGGAATCGCCGACGCTCAGCCATGACGAGCACAAGCATGTCATCGAGGTCACCATAGAAGTGGCGCGCGGCCGCGTGCCGGTCATCGCCGGCGCCGGATCCAACAACACTGACGAGGCGATCGATCTTGCCCGCCATGCCGAACAGGCTGGCGCCGACGCAGTGCTTGTCGTCACGCCCTATTACAACAAGCCGAGCCAGCGCGGCCTCAAGGCGCATTTTTCCGCGATCGCCAAGGCGATTGACATCCCGATCATTATCTACAACATCCCGCCGCGCTCGGTGATCGACATGCTGCCGGAAACGATGGGCGATCTCGCCCACACCCACGACAACATCGTTGGCGTCAAGGACGCCACGGCCAATATTGCTCGCGTCACCGAGCAGCGCCGCACGTGCGGCAAGGATTTCATCCAGCTTTCCGGCGAGGACATCACCGCGCTTGGTTTCATGGCGCATGGCGGGGCAGGCTGCATCTCGGTGACGGCCAATGTCGCGCCGCGCCTGTGCGCCAGCTTCCAGGAAGCCTGCATGACCGGGCGCTTCGACAAGGCGCTGGAACTGCAGGACAAACTGGCGCCCCTGCACAAGGCCCTGTTCGTCGAACCCAATCCGGCCGGCCCGAAATATGCGCTCAGCGTACTCGGCAAGATCGAGGAGCATGTGCGCCCGCCCATGGTGCCGCTCGAAGAAAACACCCGTTCGGTGATCCGCGACGCCATGGTCCATGCCGGCCTGATCAATTGATCGGGTAACCCGCATGGCGACTGCTAAAAAGAAGGATTCGGCGAACAGCCGGCTGATCGCCGACAACCGCAAGGCGCGGTTCAACTACGAATTCGTCGACACGATGGAAGCGGGGCTGGTGCTGACCGGCACCGAGGTCAAGTCGCTGCGCAATGGCGCGGCCAATATCGCCGAGAGCTACGCCACCGAGGAAGACGGCGAGCTCTGGCTGATCAATGCCTATATCCCCGAATACACCCAGGCCAACCGCTTCAACCACAATCCGCGCCGCCGCCGCAAACTGCTGCTGCACAAGAAGGAGATGGTCAAGCTGATCAACGCCGTCCATCGCGACGGCATGACGATCGTGCCCAACCGGCTCTATTTCAACGATCGCGGGCGGGCGAAGCTGCAGATTGCGCTCGCCAAGGGCCGCAAGGCGCATGACAAGCGCGAGGTTTCAAAGGAGCGCGACTGGAAGCGCGAGCAAGGCCGCCTGCTCAGGGAGAAGGGCTAACCAGCCATGGCCGGATACACCGATCTTCCTGCCGATTTGCCGGTGCCCGAGGATGATGGTGCCGCCACCCATCTTGCTGGCATGACCTTGCCGTCAGTTTCGCTTTCGGCGACCGACGGTTCGAGCGTCGACCTGTCGAAACTTGCCGGCACGCTTGTGCTGTACGCCTATCCGATGACCGGTGTGCCAGGTGCGCCGCTGCCTGAAGGCTGGGATGAAATTCCCGGTGCACGCGGTTGCACGCCGCAATCCTGTGCTTTTCGAGACCACGTGGATGAACTGCGGAAGGCCGGCGCAGATCATGTCTTCGGCCTTTCGACCCAGACGACGGGTTACCAACGCGAGGCCGCAGATAGGCTCCACCTGCCGTTTCCGTTGCTATCCGACAACGCGTTGCGCTTGAAGGAGGCTCTAGACCTGCCGGTGTTCGAGGCATCGGTGCCAGGTCAGAACACAGTCCTGCTGAAGCGCCTGGCGTTCGTCGCCCGCGGCCGCATGATCGTAAAGGTGTTCTATCCGGTATTCCCGCCCGACCAAAATGCCACCGACGTGCTCGACTGGCTCCTCATCAATCCGACCTGAGACGGATGGGACAGGTTCCCCGGCGTGGACGAAATGCATCAACGCGCCATCGAGACGACGCGGTTATGCACGATCGGGCTGTCGCCCATGTCGATATGGCTTGTGTTAATCCGGATCGTGTTGGCTCCCCTGACGGGCGCCATGGTGCAGAGCGGTCCCCTGTGGGCGCAGATGAAATTGTCCGCGTTCTCGACATTGGGGGGCAGCGAGCCGCCGCTGCTTTCGACAATGCCGAGATAGAAGATCTGGATGCCGTCGGCGGCGACGTCGCGCGCCACTTCCAGGACCACATTGGCGCCCGACGAGATGCCGGCCAGCGTGAACTGTTCGTCCGGGTTGGCCGCGTGGCGCTTGCGGATGTCCTTCACGATGGTCCGCCTGATCGTGCCTTCGCCGCCGAACATGTTGTTGAACAGCGTTGCACCCGGAATCTTCTTCTTCAAATTCTTGAATCCGTAGCCGATGGCAGTGGCGCTCAAAATGCCGTTGACGAGATAGGTCTTGGCACTGGCGGCGGCCGGCAGGGGCAGGACAAGCGCGCAGCCAAGAATGAGTGTTGCGGTGCCGCGTCCTGCACTTTTCAACGATGGAAGGGAACGACCGGCCGGATTTCCTGAATTCATCTGTGGCTCCATCTCTTCAATCAAACGTCAAGAAACCGCCCCTGGCGTCCCCATGAACCGGCATGCCCTCAATCGAGGTGAATCACATGCCGTTCGGGGATTGCGACATCAATGCCATAACAAGGTGATTGTGTCACCCATGAGACGCAACGCCGCCTGCCGCTCCTAGATGACCTGTCGCCTCGGCAAAGACCGCCTCGAACATCGCCGGCGTCAGCCGGCCCGTATTGGTGTTGTAGCGCGAGCAATGATAGCTCGAAATGATGTGGTAGCCGCCGATGACATGTGATGCACCATGACCGAAGGGGGCGGACGCAGACCGTATCCCGAGTGCCCGCATGGTCGAATCATGGGCGATCCGCCCGAGCGTCACGATCGCCGAGAGGTTCTCAAATCGCTCGATCGTTCGTTTCAGATAGGGCCGGCACTCGTTGATCTCCGGACCCGTCGGCTTGTTCTGCGGCGGCACGCAGCGCACCGCATTGGTGATGGCGCAACGTGTAAGCGCCAGCGTGTCGTCCGGCCGCGCTTCATAGGAACCGTGCGCGAGGCCGTACTTGCACAATGTCGCGTAGAGAAGATCGCCGGCATAGTCCCCGGTAAACGGCCGGCCGGTTCGGTTGGCGCCCTTCAGTCCCGGGGCGAGGCCGACAATCAGCAATTCGACGTCATCATCACCCGCCGCACTCACCCAGCTATCGACGGGGGCATTGTGCCAGCCCGGTTCGGCGGCGCGGTTGTCATGGCGGAACGCCGCCAGCCTAGGGCAGGCCGGGCAGTCGCGCCCTGGATCGGATTTTGTCGCTGTCTGCCCCACTTGTGTCCAGGCCGGCAATCAGATCTCGTCGTCGTCGAAATCGTCGTCTTCATCGAACCCGCGTGCCGGCGCCCGCTCCTGGCGTTCGGCCGGATCGCGGCCGATCTCCTTTTTCAGGCTGACCAGGTCGATGAAATGATCCGCCTGTCGGCGCAGGTCGTCGGCGATCATCGGCGGCTGGGTCGATACCGTCGAGACGACGCTGACCTTGCGTCCGCGTCGCTGCATGGCTTCGACCAGGGAACGGAAATCGCCGTCACCGGAAAACAGCACCATATGATCGATGGTGGAAGACAGCTCCATCGCGTCGATCGCCAGTTCGATGTCCATATTGCCCTTGACCTTGCGCCGGCCGCTGGAGTCGGTGAACTCCTTGGTCGGCTTGGTCACCACACGGTAGCCATTGTAATCGAGCCAGTCGATCAGCGGCCGGATGGAAGAATATTCCTGATCCTCGACAAGAGCGGTGTAATAATAGGCGCGCAGAAGATAGACCTGCTCCTGGAAGTAGCTCAGCATGCGCTTGTAATCGATATCGAAGCCCAGCGTCTTCGATGTTGCATAGAGATTGGCACCGTCGATAAACAGGGCAACTTTCTCTCGTTGGTCGAACATGATTCCCTCGATCAGTTCTGAGTGGGTTCGGCAGGACATGGTCGGCAATCCGACCATGGGTTTCTTCCATGGTCGATGCGCGAGGACACCTGATCCATTTTGTCAGTCGAATTCGCCAGCAATCCTCGCCGACTTGCAGTCCAGCTCGTAGATCGGCCGTCAAACTTGGTTGTGACAGTCTGAAATGGCAACCGTTATTTTGCCGCACATATAGCCAAGGGCGGCTTTGCAGCAATACCCGGTACGTTCATTTCTTGGTGAAATTGTGCTCGCGAGGATAAAGCTGTCGCGTTTTCCCCTCGAAATTTCTTGTGTTCGGCACTATTTCGGTATAGGTCGCCACACAATCCCAAGCAAGCACGTTATTCAGGAGCCTTGAATGGCACGCGTAACCGTCGAGGACTGCATCGACAAGGTCGAAAACCGCTTTGAACTGGTACTTCTGGCCAGCCACCGCGCTCGCCAGATTTCGTCCGGAAGCCAGATCACGATTCCCAGGGACAACGACAAGAATCCGGTCGTCGCCCTGCGCGAGATTGCCGACGAAACCCTGTCGCCGGGCGATCTGAAGGAAGATCTCATTCATTCGTTGCAGAAACATGTCGAAGTCGACGAACCCGAAAACGAGGAAGAGGAAGCCGTGCCGGCCATCGCCGAGGCCCCGCAGCCGGCGACCGTTTTCGAGGATGTCGAGGACAAGCCGGAACCGGAAGTCACCTTCGACCGCCTGTCGGAGGATGAACTGCTCGCCGGCATCGAGGGTCTGGTTCCCCCCGAAAAGACCGACGACTACTGATCGGTTCGGAAATGGTGAATAAAAACGGGCGCTTTTCGAGCGCCCGTTTTGCTTTTGTCAGGATTTGCTCGGTAAATTTTGCACGCATACGCGGTCGCGAAAACCTTTCAAACCCGGCCCGCCGGGTGCATATGTTATCCATGCAGACATCCGACGCTACTGCCGTTGCCTTGATTGTGGTGCGTGAACGGCCATGATGCGCCAGTACGAATTGGTCGAAAAGGTCAACGGCTACAAGAAGAACGCCGACGAGGCGTTGCTGAACAAGGCCTACATTTATGCCATGCAGAAGCATGGCCAGCAAAAGCGCGCCAATGGCGATCCCTACTTCTCGCACCCTCTGGAAGTCGCCGCGATCCTGACCGATCTGCGCCTTGACGAAGAGACCATCGCCGCGGCTTTGTTGCATGACACGATCGAGGACACCGATGCCACCCGCAAGGAGATCGACGGCCTGTTCGGCGAGAAGATCGGCTTCCTTGTCGAAGGCCTGACCAAGCTCAAGCGGCTCGATCTCGTTTCAAAGAAGGCCGAACAGGCCGAAAACCTGCGCCGTCTGCTGCTCGCCATTTCCGACGATGTGCGTGTGCTGCTCGTCAAGCTCGCCGACCGGCTGCACAACATGCGCACGCTCGACCACATGCCGGCCGAAAAGCGCGCCCGTATCGCCACCGAGACGATGGAAATCTATGCGCCGCTGGCCGGGCGCATCGGCATGCAATCCATGCGCGAGGAACTGGAGGAACTGGCCTTTCGCCATGTCAATCCGTCAGCCTATGCCATGGTCACGGCGAAACTGGCCGAACTCGCCGAGAAGAACCGCGATCTGGTTTCGACGATTACCGGCGAACTTGCCGGCAAACTGAAGCGCGAAGGCATCAAGGCGACGGTCAAGAGCCGTCAGAAACGCGCCTTTTCCGTTTTTCGCAAGATGGAGAACAAGCGCCTCAGCCTGGAGCAATTGTCCGATCTGTTCGGTTTCCGCATCATCGTCGACACGGTGGAGGACTGCTACCGCACGCTCGGCGTCGTCCACACCACCTGGCAGATGGTGCCGGCGCGCTTCAAGGATTTCATCTCCACGCCCAAGCAGAACGACTACCGTTCGCTCCACACCACCGTGATCGGCCCCTCGCGCCAGCGCGTTGAACTGCAGATTCGCACCTGGGAAATGCATGAGGTCGCCGAGTTCGGCATCGCCGCACATACGCTTTACAAGGACGGCTTCGCACCCGGCGGCAATGGCAGCGAAAAGATGAGCGCCTTCGCCACCTTGCGCAAGACCATCGCCCAGCTCGCCGAAGGGGTGAACCCGGAAGAGTTCCTGGAGCACACCAAGCTGGAACTCTTCCTCGACCAGGTGTTCTGCTTTACGCCGAAAGGCCGCATCATCGCGCTGCCCAAGGGGGCGACGCCGATCGATTTCGCCTATGCCGTCCACACCGATGTCGGCAATACCTGCGTCGGCTGCAAGATCAACGGCCAGATCATGCCCGTCATCACCGAGCTGAAGAATGGCGACGAGGTCGAAATTATCCGCTCCAAGGCCCAGACGCCGCCCGCGGCCTGGGAATCGGTGGTCGTGACCGGAAAGGCGCGCGCCTCCATCCGCCGCGCCACCCGCGAAGCGGTGCGCAAGCAATATGCCGGTCTCGGCACCCGTATACTCGAGCGCGCTTTTGCCCGCGCCTCGAAGAACTTCAACGCCGAGATGATCGCCGGCGCCTTGCCGCGCCTGGCCAGGGAAAGCGTCGACGACGTGCTCGCCGATGTCGGACGCGGGGAACTTGCCTCCGTCGATGTCATCCGCGCCGTCTTTCCCGACTACAAGGACGAGCGCGTCAGCCATGCGATGCCCGACAAGGACGAAGGCTGGTTCGGGCTGAAGGCAGGCAGTTCAATGCTGTTTCGCATTCCCGGGTCGCGCGCCCGCGGCAAGCGAAAAGGCCGCGACGGGCCCGCCATCCCGATCCGCGGCGCATCGGGCGATCTGCCCGTTCGTTTCTCGCCCGATGGCGGCGCGGTGCCGGGCGACCGCATTGTCGGCATCCTCACCCCGCGCGAGGGGATCACCATCTATCCCATCCAGTCGCCCGAACTGATGCAGTTCGACGAGATGCCGGAGCGCTGGCTCGACGTGCGCTGGGACATCGAGGAAGGTTCCTCGGAACGTTTTCCCGCCCGTATCAAGGCAATCGCGATCAACGAACCAGGCACGCTGGCGACGATTGCCGAGGTGATGGCCAACAACGACGCCAACATCCAGAACCTGTCCATGCATCGCACAGCGCCGGATTTCATGGACATGATCTTCGATATCGAGGTATGGGACCTGAACCATCTGACCCGCATCATCCGCCAGCTTGCCGCCAAGCCTGTTGTCTCCAAGGTTGATCGCATCGTCAGCAGGGAAGCAGACGAGTGAAGACAGAAGACGTACTTGATATCTTCCGCTCCTGCGGCGCCATCCTCGAGGGCCATTTCATCCTCACCTCGGGCCGTCGCAGCCCGGTCTTTTTGCAGAAGGCCCGCGTCTTCATGCATGCCGACAAGACCGAGATGCTGTGCAGGGCGCTGGCGCAGGCGATCCGCGACGCCGGTCTGGGCGAAATCGACTATGTCGTCGGCCCTGCCGTGGGCGGCATCATCCCCGCCTATGAGACGGCGCGGCATCTGGGCGTGCCGGCGATCTGGGTCGAACGCGAGAACGGCATCTTCAAACTGCGCCGCTTCGAGATCGAGAAGGGTGCGCGCGTCGTTATCGTGGAAGATATCGTCACCACCGGACTTTCCATTCGCGAGGCGGTGGACGCGATGCGCGATCTTGGTGCCGAGGTCCTGGCAGCCGCCTGCCTGGTCGACCGCTCCGCCGGCAAGGCCGATGTCGGCGTGCCGCTCGTCGCGCTTGCCGAATACGAGGTGCCGAGCTACGAGCCGGACAAGCTTCCGCCCGAATTGGCCGCTATCCCGCCGGTCAAGCCGGGCAGCCGGAATCTTTAGATTGTCTGCGTGCAGGCTTACTTCCCATTAGGCCGTTTTGGCTATTGTTTGAGCCGACCATTTCCGGTCTTATTTTATCTCGGGCTGGCCCTCGTTTGGACCGGCTGAAGTACCCGATGGAAATCAGATCGACGTAGGATGCTGTTTTCTCGCAGGAACCCGGTAAGCTGGCAGGAAAGACTGAGAGTTGCGGTGTGGCCGCGCCGAAGCTGGGCGCGCTCCACCCAATATCTGGTCAAGCGCGTGCTGCGCCTGACAGCCTCGCCGCATTCGGTTGCCGCTGGTGTCGCCGCCGGCGTATTTGCGTCGTTTACGCCATTTCTCGGTTTCCATTTCATGATCGCCTTTGCCGTTTCCTACGTAATCGCCGGCAATCTGATCGCCGCGGCCGCTGGCACCTTCTTCGGCAATCCGCTGACTTTCCCATTCATCTGGGCATCGACCTACGGCCTGGGCAGGTTCATTCTTTCCGGCGCCCAGTCGACCGTCAGCAACACTGCCCATCAGCGGATGGCGGAGATTGCCCATTCCAATCTGATTGAACTCGGCCTGATTGGTCTCATCAACAAGATCGATGCGTTGTGGGAGCCGGTGATCAAGCCGATGGCGATCGGTGCGGTGCCGATTGGCACGATGGTCGCGATCTGCTTCTATCTCCTTACCCGCTGGGCGGCGGTGAAGTTCCGCCATGCCAGGCTGAAGCGGCTGACCGAACGGGCCCGCAGCCGTACCGACAATGGCGCAACGCCTCCCAAGGCAAGCTCGGCTGATACGCTGGTCTGAGGGGGCTCTTTGTCGATGATCATCGGACTTGGCAGTGACCTGATCGACATCAGACGGGTGGAAAATTCGATCGAGCGTTTCGGCGAACGCTTCACCAGCCGCGTCTTCACCGAGATCGAGTGTCTCAAATCGGACCGTCGGCGCAACCGCGCCGCTTCCTACGCCAAACGTTTCGCTGCAAAGGAGGCCTGCGCCAAGGCGCTCGGCACCGGAATCGCCCAGGGCGTCTACTGGCGCGATATGGGCGTGATCAATCTGTCCAGCGGCAAACCGACCATGCAACTGGAGAATGGCGCGGCAAAAAGACTTGCTGATTTGCTTCCCGATGGCTACGAAGCCCACATTCACCTGACCATTACGGATGATTATCCCCTGGCTCAGGCATTCGTAGTGATCGAGGCGCGCATGGCCGACGGGCCGCTCTAGGCTTTTCCGGCCCGGTCCGCCGGATCACATAACGCCCGCGCCACGGGCAGAACCGCTCATGGCGGGAGTGGCCGTCATTTTTTCGGCCGGTTGTGCGCAAAGACAGAGGATTCGGGTACCGGTCGTGACCCCGCCCTCAACTGAAACAGGATACCACGGGACGCAATGAACGTGACACAGCAAGTCGAAAGCGAGAAGAAGAAGGGCGGAGCCCTGTCGGAGACCGTATCGGTCATCATCCAGGCCCTCATCCTCGCCATTGTGGTGCGCACCTTCCTGTTCCAGCCCTT
The DNA here is from genome assembly GCA_022340185.1 of Salaquimonas sp. Lineage (GTDB taxonomy): Bacteria > Pseudomonadota > Alphaproteobacteria > Rhizobiales > Rhizobiaceae > BOKV01. The sequence continues at coordinate 15,012 of JAJDOK010000016.1, forward strand.
CACGATTCCCTCCGGCTCCATGCTGCCGAACCTGCTGGTCGGCGACTATCTTTTCGTCTCGAAATACACCTACGGCTATTCGCGCTACTCCTTCCCCTGGTCGCCGGACCTGTTCGACGGCCGCATCTGGAAGGGTGATCCCAAGCGCGGCGACATCGTGGTCTTCAAGCTGCCGCGCGACCCCAGCATCGACTACATCAAGCGCCTGATCGGCCTGCCGGGCGACCGCATCCAGATGATCGACGGCGTGCTGCACATCAACGGCAAACCCGTCAAGCGCGAGGCGGCCGGCACCTGGACGCCCGACGATGGCGGTCCGGCCATTCCCGTCTATGTCGAGACCCTGCCAAATGGTGTCACCTACAAGACGCTGGATCTCAACCCGCATTCGGAAGGCGACAATACCGACGTGTTCGAAGTGCCGCCCGGCCATTTTTTCTTCATGGGCGACAATCGCGACAATTCGCTCGACAGCCGCTGGAGCGCCCGCCAGCATGGCGTCGGCTTCGTGCCATTCGAAAACCTGATCGGCCCGGCCCGCATCATCTTCTTCTCGGTCGACAACAACGCCCATCCCATGGAGATCTGGCGCTGGCCGAGCGATATGCGTTGGTCGCGGCTGTTCAAAGTACTTTGACCGGGGACGCCAAATCTTGTCGAACGTTACCTCTAGAAGCGTTGAGCGCGGCAGAAAGCGCTTTGGCGACCTGGAGCGGCGTCTCGGTTACAGCTTCTCCGACTTCTCCAATGTCGAGCGCGCCCTGACCCATTCAAGCGTGCGCAAGCGCGCCGATGACGATTTCCATTACGAGCGTCTCGAATTCCTCGGTGACCGTGTACTCGGCCTGACCGTCGCCGACATGCTGCACCGCTCCTTTCCCGAAGCGGCCGAGGGCGAACTTTCGCTACGCCTCAACGCGCTGGTCAAGGGCAAGACACTGGCCGCGATCGCCGATGAACTGCGTCTGTACGAATTCATCCGCACCGGCGGCGATCTGAAGGAAATCACGGGCAAGCGCCTGCAATCGGTGCGCGCCGACGTGCTCGAGGCGCTGATCGCCTCGATCTATCTCGATGGCGGGCTGGAAGCAGCCGCCGACTTCATCGAGCGCTTCTGGCGGTCGCGGTTGAACGAGGATGATGCAGCGCGGCGCGATTCCAAGACCGAATTGCAGGAATGGGCCCATTCGCGGCGGCTCGGCACGCCGAAATACCGCGAGACCATGCGCACCGGCCCCGACCACGATCCGGTTTTCACCGTTGCGGTGAAGGTTACCGGCCTTCCCGAGGCAATCGGCAAGGGCCGTTCCAAGCGCGTTGCCGAACAGGATGCGGCGCGCGCCATGCTGGTGCGCGAGGGCGTGTGGCCGGCCGAGGAGCAGCCAGCGTGAACGCGGCCCGGGAGCCAGCCCAAGGCGAGCCAGCCGCAACGCCCCCAATCACCCGTTGTGGTTTCGTCGCGCTGATCGGCGTGCCCAACGCCGGCAAGTCGACGCTGATGAACCGCCTTGTCGGTGCCAAGGTCTCGATTGTCACCCACAAGGTGCAGACGACGCGCGCCATCATTCGCGGCATCGCCCAGCACGGCGCCACCCAGATCGTCTTCGTCGACACGCCGGGCATATTCCGCCCGAAGCGCCGCCTCGACGAGGCCATGGTCACCACCGCCTGGGGCGGCGCGCGCGACGCCGATCTGGTGCTCTGCCTCATCGATGCGGCCCGCGGTCTGGAAGACGACGTCGTCGCCCTGCTCGAAGCATTGAAACAGGTGCCGCAGCCCCGTGCGCTCGTCATCAACAAGATCGACCGGGTGAAGCGCGATCAGCTATTGGCGCTCACGGCCGAGGCCAATGCGCGCGTCGAGTTCGAGCAGACCTTCATGGTCTCGGCGGTGACTGGCGATGGCTGCGACGACCTGATGCAATGGCTCGCCGAACGCCTGCCGCAAGGCCCGTTCCTGTATCCCGAGGACGAAATCTCCGACCTGCCGGTGCGCCAGCTTGCCGCCGAGATCACCCGCGAAAAGCTGATGCTGCGCCTGCACGAGGAAATTCCCTACGCCAGCCACGTCGAGACCGAGGCGCTGGAGGAGCAGAAGGACGGCTCGGTCAAGATCAGCCAGGTCATCTATGTCGAGCGCGATGGCCACAAGAAGATCGTCATCGGCAAGGGCGGGGCAACCATCAAGGCGATCTCGATGGCCGCGCGCCGGGAACTGGCCGAACTGCTGGAACGTCCGGTTCACCTGTTTCTCTTCGTCAAGGTGCGCGAAGGCTGGGCCAACGATCCCGAACGCTATCGCATGATGGGCCTGGAACTGCCGAAGGGCTAGACGGTGTTGGGCAGCCTTCTCGCCACCATCCGTGCGATCCACGGCCCGAGCGCCATGATCGCGATGAGCCGCACCGTCTGCAGCGCCATGACGAAGGGCACATCCACCGGGGTCGATGCCGCGATGATCGCCACCGAGTCGAGCCCGCCCGGACTGGTCGCCAGATAGGCCGTCAGCCCGTCGATGTCGAAGAACAGCGTCAGCAAATAGCCGAGCAGGCCGCAAAAGGCGATCAGCGCCAGTGCCGAGACTGCGATCTGTGGCAGCGCATGGGCCGCATGGCGCAGGATGCGCCTTGTAAATCCGAGACCGACGCGCCAGCCGATGATGGCGAAGGCGATCGCCAGCAGCCATTGCGGCAATTCGATCGTCAGCCAGCCCGCGGCGTGCAGCGCGGAAGTGGTGATAACCGGCAACAGCAGCGCGCCGCTCGGCAGGCGAAGCACGGCGCCGGCCGCGGCGCTCGTCAGCGCTATCGCAAGCATTGTGGCAAGATTGATCCAGTCTGTCGGCGGGAACCAGATGATGGGTTCGCTTTCGCCATGTCCAGCGCCGAACACATAGGCCGCGATGACCGAGGCGGCGATCGCGACCATGACAACGCGCACATATTGCATGAATCCGACGAGGCGCGCATCGGCGCCGTATTCGTCGGCCAGCATGATCATTGCCGTCGCCGCGCCGGCCGAGGTAGCCCATATCGCGGTCGTTCCCGGCATCACCCGGGCACGTGCCAGCAGATAGCCCATGAAGCTCGAGGCTGCGATGATGGTCAGCACGGTCGCCAGGAACAGCGCCCACCCCGAGGCGAAGGTCGCGACGATGTCGGCATTGATCGCCCTTGCGATGAGGCAGGCAAGGATGGCTTCTGCTGCGATGAACGGAACCTGCGGCACCGACATGCGCGCGCCGTTGATGCCGAATCCGATACCGGCGGCCATGGCGCCCAGCAGCAGCGCGGCAGGCAGGCCGATCAGTTCCATGAAGAAGGCCAGCACGGCAGAGAGCGCCACGAGCAGCGCCCAGCGCAGCGGCATGGGCAGTCGTGTCAGCAGGCCGGGATCTGAAGGCGTATCGCTGGTCAAGGACGATCGGTCCGGATTGGGAGGTGGCGGGAGGATGATGGCGGTGCACCGCTTCCGTTTGGTATAGGGAAAAACCATGGAATGGAAGGATGACGCACTGATTCTCGGCCTGCGCCGCCATGGCGAGGGCAGCGTGATCGTGGAAGCCATGACGCGCGGCCATGGCCGGCATCTGGGTCTGGTGCGCGGAGGCCGCTCGACACAGATGCGCTCCGTCCTGCAAGCCGGCAATTCGGTGCAGGTGACCTGGCGCGCCCGTCTGGAGGATCATCTCGGCAATTACGCGGTCGAAGCCGAAACTTTGCGCGCGGCGACCCTGATGCAGTCGGGTCTCGGCCTTTACGGTCTGCAGACGCTCGCTGCCCATCTGCGCCTGTTGCCCGAGCGCGACCCGCATGCCGCGCTCTATGAGGCGGCACTGGTCATCCTCGGTCATCTCGACGAAGCGCAGAAGGCCGCAAGGCTGATGATCCGATTCGAACTGGCACTGCTCGACGAACTTGGATTCGGCCTCGATCTGACGAATTGCGCGGCGACAGGAGCGGCCGGAGAACTCGCCTTTGTCTCTCCGAAGACGGGCAGGGCGGTTTCGAAAACCGGTGCCGGCAAATGGGCCGACCGCCTGCTGGCGCTGCCTGCCTTTCTCTCGCCGTCGCCACCCTTGGACGAACGCGGCGCGGTCGCCCACGAACTCGATCAGGGCTTCCGGCTGACCGGTCACTTTCTGTCCCGCAATATCTGGGAGCCGCGTGCCATTCGCCTGCCCGACGAACGTGAAGGCTTCATGCGGGCGGTGGCGAAGGCGCTGGCCTGATTCGTGCAATGCCTGAATCGTTCAGCTATTGAACAAATTCTGGAACAGGCTAGATTCGAACCGATCTCAGCATTGAGGAGCCTGAAATGGACGAGAGCCCGCGTTTCGTTGCCGAGGATGTCGAAGTCGGCTGCATTCCACGCGAACTGCTGATGGAACGTTCGGGACTGGAACTGATGCGCGACTTGCTCGCCGGAAAATTGCCGCCGCCACCGATCTCCCGGACGTTGAACTTTGCCTTGACCGCCGCCGATGACGGCATGGTCGAGTTTCGCGGGGTTCCGTTGTTCGACCACTACAATCCGGCCGGCATCGTGCATGGCGGCTGGGCGTCGACGCTGCTCGATTCCGCTTTGGGTGCCTCCGTCAACACCAAGGTGCCGGTGGGTTTCGGCCACACCACGATCGAGTTCAAGGTCAATCTCGTGCGCCCGATCACGGTCGATACCGGCGAGGTCGTCGCCCGCGGCACGGTTACCCATTTCGGCCGCACCACGGCGATCAGCGAGGCAACGCTGAAGACACTCGACGGCAAGCTTCTGGCGATGGGGGTCGAGACCTGCGCGATCTTTCCGCTTGCGTCCAGAAGTTAGGCGCTACTCCGCAGCGGCCATCGCATGCCGCCGCGACACCTGTTTTTCCTGGATCGGCCAGTGCACGATTGCCGCAAATCCGCTCAGCGCCACGCCAAGCCACCACACCGGCGCGAAACTGCCGTAGATGTCGTAGAGATAGCCGCCGAGCCACACGCCGAGAAACGATCCGATCTGGTGCGAGAAGAACACGATGCCGCCCAGCATGCCGAGATAGCGTGTGCCGAACATGATGGCGACCAGTGAATTGGTCGGCGGTACGGTCGACAGCCACAGCACGCCCATCACGCAGGCGAAGATGACGACGCTCGCCGGTGTCTGCGGCAACAGCAGAAAGGCGCTGATCGCGATCGCGCGGCCGACATAGATCGCCACCAGGAAATGCGGCTTGGAATGGCGCTGGCTGATCATGCCCGACCCGAGCGAGCCGACGATGTTGAACAGCCCGATCAGCATCAGCGCGATACCGGCCCATTTCGCCTCGATGCCGATATCGCTGATATAGGCCGGGAAATGCGCGGTGATGAAGGCGACCTGGAAGCCGCAGACGAAAAAGCCGGAGGTCAGCAGCAGATAGCTCTTGTGCCCGAAGGCTTCGCGCAGCGCATCGCCGATGCTCTGCTCGAACTCGGTGCGCGAGGCGAGCGATGTCGAGGCGTTGCCCCTTAGCGGAATGCCGAGCAGCGGGACCGCCAGCATGGCAATGGCGAGCCAGACCAGCGTGTCCTGCCAGCCAAGCTCCGCGATCATGGCGACCGAGATGGGCGAGAACACCATCATGCCGGCCGAGCCGGCGGCGGTGCCGATGCCGAAGACAAGCGCGCGCTTTTCGGCCGGCACGTTGCGCGCGAACGCCGCCATGACGATGGAAAACGACCCCGACGCGATGCCGAGCCCGACAAGCACGCCGGCCGAGAGGTGCAGCATTAGCGGCGTGTCGGCGCTCGACATCAGATAGAGGCCGAGCGCGTAGGAGATGCCGGAAAAGGCCAGCACGCGCCAAGTGCCCCAGCGATCCGAGATCAGGCCGAACACCGGCTGACCCAACCCCCACAGCAGGTTCTGGATGGCGATCGCGAGCGCGAACGTCTCGCGGTCCCAGCCATTGGCCTCCAGCATCGGCAACTGGAAGAAGCCCATCGCCGAGCGCGGCCCGAAGGTCATCAGGGCGATGATCGATCCCGAAACGACGATGGCGAGCGGCAGGGGAGGGTGCTGTTGGTGTTGGCGCTGCATGTCCGCATTTTCCCGGTTGCGTTGAGAACGCGAGATAGTAGTGGCTGCCGCCGTGCTGGCAAGCCGCCGGAGTCGCAATAAATCTGAGCAGCGGTTGAATGATATTGATCGTTGTATTGCCCGCATCCGGGTTTGTCTGTTGTCTCGTGACATGGAATAGTTACGCTCAGGGGCGGGCTGTGGTGGTGGATTTTCCATGGGAGTCTTGATCGGGGTTCTTGTCCTTGCCTTTCTGGCGCTGCCGGTGATTGCGCTGATCGTCGCCCTGTCCGGGCGCGGCGAAAGGCAGGCGCAACAAGCCCGCTTGGCACAATTCGCCGGTGAACTGGCCAGCCTGCGCGACGAGGTTGCGCGCCTGAGTGCCGGACAAGCAGGGGAGTTTGCGCCCGAAACGCCGCGCGCCGCCGCCCCCGGACCGGTTTCTGAAACTGCGCCGTTGCCATCGCGTTCCGAGCACCCGGTATCCGAACACAAGGTGCCGGATGCCGAACCCGTGGCCATGGACGAGCCGCAGGATCGGACGCCAGAAACCACGACCGAGCCTGTGGCTGCCCGCGAGCGTTCGTCCGCCGATTTCGAAAGCGCCATCGGCGCACGCTGGAGCGTCATCGTCGGCGGCATCGCCGTGGCGCTCGGCGCCGTCTTCCTGGTGCGCTACACCATCGAGGCCGGCCTGCTGGGGCCGGCAGCGCGCATCACACTCGGCGCGCTGTTCTCGGCCTTCCTGTTTGCCGCCGGCGAATGGCTGCGCCGCCGTGACAAGGCATTCTCCATCACCGCGATCCCGAACGCCGATATTCCGGGCATCCTGACCGGTGCCGGCTCGGCCGGTGCCTTTGCCACTGTCTATGCCGCCTATGCGCTCTACGGTTTTGTCGGGCCGGGCCCGGCTTTCGTCCTGCTGACGCTCGTCGGCCTTGCCAGCCTGGCGCTGTCGGCCGTGCACGGACCGAAACTGGCCGCGCTCGGCGTCGTTGGCGCTTATGCCACCCCTCTGCTGGTCTCGACGCAGGCACCCAATCCGCTGGCGCTTGCCATCCACGTGTTGGTGGTGACCGCCGCAATCATGGGCGTCGCCCGCCTGCGCAACTGGCTGTGGCTCGCCTATTGCGGCGTAGCCGGCGGCGCCGGCTGGACGATGATGGAGATGACTCTTGGAGGCAATTTAATCGGCATTGCCGGCCTGCTGCTCCTCGTCGGCCTTGCCGTGATATTCGTCGCAGGCTTTGCCTGGCAGCAGGCCGACCGGCCATCACCGCCCGAGGATCGTCCCGCAGACAGGCCCGCGATCATTGCGTTCGGCGCGCTCGCTGCCGTTTTCTTCGTTCAGGCCGCCGTCAATGGCCAATTGCCGCTGGTGCCGGCGGGGCTGGGCACCGGCCTTGTTGTCCTCACCGCAGCCGCGTTCTGGCCGGCACTCGCGCCTGCAGCGATTGCCGCGACCGTCATCGTGCTGGCCGCTATTGCCGCGACCGATCTCCAGGACCTGATCCAACCCGGTCTGACCACGCTCGACCAGATCCGCCAAGGTCTGGTGCCACCCGATATCGCGAGCTTCCTGCGCGACACCGTCATCCTCGCCATTCCCGCCGGCGCTGGTGCGGTCTGGGCTGCCTGGCGTTATGGCGCCGGCGCGAAGAGAGCGGCCGGATGGCTCGCTTCGGCAGCCGGAGCGATCGGCTTCTTCACGCTGGTGCTCGACTATCTCAGGATTTCACCTTTCGAGACCCGCCCCGTCTTCGGCGCGGCGGGGTTGTTGCTGGCGCTGATCTTCGCCGGCGTGACCGAAAGCTTCATCCGCCTCGACAGGGAGGACAACGAGGCGCCGGCACCCGCGGCTTTCGCAGTCGGCGCGGTCGCCAGCCTGTGCTTCGCCATTGCCGTTTCGCTCGATGCCGGCTGGATGCCGCTTGCATTCGCACTTGCTTCGCTCGGCATCGCATGGGTCTACATCTGGCGGCCGGTCGCCGTGCTGCCCTGGCTGTCGGTTGCCGCCGCGATCATCGGCGCCGGCTCGCTGTGGGCGAGCCTGCCCTTCGACGCTGCCTCGATCGGCACGACACCACTCTTCAACAAGCTGATCCTGCTGACCGGGCTGCCGGCTGCCGCTATGATCGTTTCAGGTGAAATTCTGCGAAGATCTGGCAAGGATGTGCAGGGCGGCATTGTCTCGGCGCTTGGCCTCGCCATTTCCGGCCTGTTCGTCAGCCTCGAAATCCGCCACTGGCTGAATGGTGGAGATATTTCTTCGCGGCGATTCGATCTCTCCGAGGCCGCGGCGCAGGCACTGGCGGCAATGGCCTTCACGGCGGGTCTGCAGCGCATTGGCGCGCTTGTCGGAGCATCCATTTATCGCCACGCCGCAACGGCGGCCTCGGCCATCGGCGCGCTGCTCATCGCATTTGGCCTGTTGATGCGCGCCAATCCCTATCTGAGCGGCGAGCATGTCGGCGCCACGCCCTTGTTCAACATGCTCTTGCCTGGCTATCTGCTGACCGGCCTTGCCGCTGCTGCCGTCGCTTTTATGTCGCGCGATATCCGCCCGCGCTGGTTCACGCTGGGCTACGCCGCGCTCGCCGGCCTGCTACTGTTCACCTACATAACGTTGAGTGTGCGTCACGCCTTCCAGGGGAACCACCTCTTCCGCGCATGGCCGACCAGCGATCCTGAATTGTGGACCTATTCGGTGGTCTGGCTCGTCACGGGCGCCGCCGTGCTGCTGCTCGGCCTGTGGCTCAATTCGCTGCCCATCCGCGCGGCTTCCGGCATCCTGATCGCGCTCACCGTCTGCAAGGTTTTCCTGCTCGACATGTCGGAGCTTTCCGGCGTGTTCCGCGCGCTTTCCTTCATCGGCCTCGGCCTGTCGCTGCTCGCCATCGGCCGGCTCTACCAGCGCCTGCTGGCGCGCCGCGGCGGCGCTGGTGATTCGACCGGAACCGAATAGCCAAGCCCTGCGTTGAACGCAAAACGGCTTTGCATCCGCGCACTTGATTATGCTCCAACGTGAGCATAAGTTAGTCGTGTCCGTTTTAACGGGCTTGTTTTTCGCCCCATATATACTCACTTTGAGCATAAATGGCGAGGAGGCCGAAATGAGCATGGAAAATCAGACAGTTGCAGGAAACGAAGCCATCCGGCGCGAGGACAGGAGCGCTGCCGAGAAGTTCGGCGTGCTCGAAATGCCGCCGCTCGACTACACCGAGGAAGTGGCCCGCGAGACCGCGCATCTTTACGAAAAGGTCTCCAACCACATTCCGCAGATCGAGTGGCCGGTTCACGCCCCCTATGTCTACTGGATCAACCGCCTCAAGAAGGAGCGCGGCGCGGTGATCCTCGCCCACAATTACCAGACGCCGGAAATCTATCACTGCGTCGCCGATTTCCGCGGTGACTCGCTGCAGCTTGCCCGCGAGGCGTCCATGGTCGACGAGGACATTATCGTCCAGTGCGGCGTCCACTTTATGGCCGAGACCTCGAAATTGCTGAACCCGCAAAAGACGGTGCTGATCCCCGACATGCGCGCCGGCTGCTCGCTCGCCGATTCCATCACCGGCGCCGATGTGCGCCTGCTGCGCGAGCGCTATCCCGGCGTGCCGATCGTCACCTATGTCAATACATCGGCCGACGTGAAGGCCGAGTCGGACATCTGCTGCACTTCGTCCAACGCGGTGCGCGTCGTCGAGAGCTTCGAATCCGACACGGTACTGCTGATCCCCGACGAGTACCTCGCCCAGAATGTCGCCAACCAGACGAAGAAGAAGATCCTCACCTGGAAGGGCCATTGCGAGGTGCATGAGCGGTTCACGGCCGAGGAATTGCTGGCCTACAAGGAGGCCGATCCCAATATCGAGATCATCGCCCATCCCGAATGTCCGGTCGAGGTCGTCAAGGTTGCCGACTATACCGGTTCGACCGCCGGCATGATCGAATATGCAACCCACAGGAAGCCCGGCGCCAAGGTGCTGCTGGTGACCGAGTGCTCCATGGCTTCCAACATCGAGAAGGAAGCGCCCGGTGTCGAATTCATCAAGCCGTGCAACCTCTGCCCGCACATGAAGCGCATCACGCTGCCCAAGATCCTCGAAAGCCTCGTCTATATGAAGGAAGAGGTCCTGGTGGACCCGGCGACTGCGGAACGCGCCAAACAGGCCGTCGAGCGCATGGTCAACCTGAAGACGAATTGAAGTTTTTAAAGCATCGCGGCCGGGGCCGAAGACCGGCGTCGTGTGTGATGGGGAACTGCCATGCCCTCCAAGCAAGCTGAACTCTTTCCGCCCGTTTCGTGGACCGGCATCGACGACGTCGTTATCGTTGGCGGCGGTCTGGCGGGCCTGTTCTGCGCGCTGAAGCTTTCGCCGCGCCCGGTCACCGTGCTCGCCGCGGCACCGATCGGGCAGGGCGCGTCGTCCGCCTGGGCGCAGGCTGGCATCGCCGCCGCCGTCTCGCCCGGAGACACGGTGGAAAAGCATCTCGCCGATACCATCGCGGCGGGAGACGGCATCGTCGACGAGAAGATCGCCCGGCTGATGGCGTCCGAAGCCGCCGACCGCGTCCACGATCTGCTCGAATATGGCGTGCCCTTCGACCGCGATCTGGAAGGCCATCTCGTCACCTCGCGCGAGGCGGCGCATTCCGAACACAGGGTCGTCCGCGTCAAGGGCGACATGGCCGGCCGCGCCATCATGGAGGCGCTGGTCGCCGCCGTGCGCGCAACGCCGTCGATCCGCCTGATGGAAGGCTATGTCGCCGAGGAGATTGTGACTTCCGGCCGTTTTGTCCAGGGCATCATCGCCCGGCCGGACGGCGGCGTCTCGCCGCGCCGTATCCAGTTTCCCGCCCGCGCCGTGGTCATGGCTTCTGGCGGCATCGGCGCCATCTATTCGGTCACCACCAATCCGCGCGAGGCGAGGGGCGGCGGCTGCGGCATGGCCGGTCGCGCCGGCGCCGTCATCGCCGATCCCGAATTCGTGCAGTTCCATCCCACCGCCATCGATGTCGGCAAGGATCCGGCGCCGCTTGCCACCGAAGCATTGCGCGGCGAGGGTTGCACGCTGGTCAATTCCGCCGGCGAGCGCTTCATGCTCAAGATCGATCCGGCTGGCGAACTCGCCCCGCGCGACATCGTCGCCAGGGGCATTTTCCGCGAGGTCACGGCCGGCCGTGGCGCTTTTCTCGATTGCCGCGAAGCCGTGGGTCACCGCTTTGCCGAGGAATTCCCGACCGTCTACGGCTATTGCCAGGGTGCCGGCATCGACCCGGTCAAGGATCTGATCCCTGTCGTCCCTGCCGCGCATTACCACATGGGCGGCGTGCTGACCGATGCCGATGGCCGCACCACGCTCGACGGATTGTGGGCCTGCGGCGAGGTCACCTCGACCGGTGCGCATGGCGCCAACCGGCTCGCTTCCAACTCGCTGCTCGAGGCGGTGGTCTTCGCCGGCCGCATCGCCAGCGACATTTCCGGCCTGCTGCCGACGCCCAAGACCAATCCCTGGATCGACCGTTCCGGCGAACGCGACGCCGTCGAAGGCGTCGTCGACACTGAGGCGATGACGAAATTGCGCAAGCTGATGAGCGCCGATGTCGGCGTTATCCGCAATGGCGACGGGCTGAGGGACGCGATCCGCGAGATCGACGCGCTCGAACGTGCCAATCGCTCGGCCCGCTTCCGCAACACGCTGACGACGGCCAAGCTGATCGCCACCGCCGCGCTGAAGCGCGAGGAAAGCCGGGGCGGCCATTTCCGCGACGACTTCCCCGAAGCGCGCGAGGCATGGCGTCACCGCACCTATACGACGCTGGCCGAGGCTGACGCCGTCGTTGCCGAGGTGACGGCACGGGAACCGGCGTGATGCCGTCCACCGAACCCCTGCCGCCGCAGCTGCCCAACCTCCTTGTCGAGGACGCCGTGCGCGCCGCGCTGATGGAAGACCTCGGCCGCGCAGGCGACATCACCTCCAACGCCACGATCCCGCCCGACGCCACGGCGAGCGCCGTGCTCGCCAGCCGCGAAGACGGCATTGTGAGCGGCCTGCCGCTCGCCGAAACCGCCTTCCGTTTGATGGATGCCGATACCCGTTTCGAGGCGACGGTGAAGGACGGCGACGCCGTTCAGACCGGCGATGTCGTCGCCCGCATATCCGGCAATGCCCGCGCCATCCTCGCCGCCGAGCGCGTCGCGCTCAATTACCTGATGCGCATGTCGGGCATCGCCACGCATACCGCGCGCTTTCAGCAGGAAATCGCCCACACGCAGGCGAAGATCTGCTGCACGCGCAAGACCGTGCCGGGCCACCGCGCCTTCGACAAATATGCGGTCAAATGCGGCGGTGGCGCCAACCACCGCTTCGGTCTCGACGACGCCATCCTGATCAAGGACAACCACATTGCCGTATGCGGCGGCGTGGCGCTCGCGATCGAGCGCGCCCGCGCCTTTGCCGGCCATCTCGTTTCGATCGAGGTCGAGGTCGACAATCTCGACCAGTTCCGCGAAGCGCTGACCGCTTCTCCCGACGCTGTCCTGCTCGACAATATGGGACCTGAGAAACTGGCCGAAGCCGTTGCCATCAACCGCGAGGACAATGGCGGCAGGATCAGGCTCGAAGCCTCCGGCAATGTCGATCTCGATACGGTGAAGGCGATTGCCGAGACCGGAATCGACTATATCTCGACCTCGAAGATCACCATGGCCGCGCCGACGCTCGATCTCGGCCTCGACATCGCCATCGGCTAGTTCCGTTTGACAGCCGCGATCACAAATCTTGCTGCGTTGCACAAAAACGTGATTTGCCGGAACCAATCGCCTGCCCGAAAGTTGCGAAACCGGACAGGGAGGGCAGGCGAACGGGAGCTGTTGGCGATGGATAAGATTCGCGAAACCGCAATGTTGTGTGTCGGCAGGGCGGTCATGTTCGCCACGCTCGCGATATCGCTGGTCATCCTGTCCTTTGCCTTCGACCCCGCTGTTGCGATGAAGGCCGGAGGCACGCTTGCGCTTATTCTCTCTGCCATCCTGGTCTGGTTCGCCCAGACCGCGCACCGCCGCAAGCCGAAGGACACCGAAACCTGGCTGGTGCTGACCCATGACGACCGGCCCGTCGGCGACCACGGCGCGAAACTCTTCGCCTCCATCATGGAAGATGTCTATCTGTTCTTCGCTGTCCGCGCCTTCATGGCGGCGGTCACGCTCATAGTGGCAGGGCTGGTGCTGTCGCTTCTGGGCGTGGAATCTTCATTTCATTGATCGGACATTACTGGCGAAAAGACCATTTCGGCCTGCGGCAATTATGCGCCGCAACAAAAGCTTGCCCCACGTAAGGAATCGGTTGAATATGCACAAATAGGAGGCAATGAGCCAGACGCCTGTTTGTTTGGCATTTGCCGGCTGAAGCCGGCGTACAAAGGGAAACGGAACGCTCCCGGACGGGCAGACATTGGTCTGAAACCGTGGTCAGGAGCATGCCATGCCCGCTTCACGCATAACACTGCCTCACGGCGCGTCTTCATTGGCGATCCGCCGGTCTTCTCCCTCCCAATCCAGTAACCTGCCATGCGCCATGATATTGGTGCCGGCGATCCTGCTGCTGGCCGTCATCGCCGCACAAGCCCACGATGCGCCATCGGGCTGGAAATACCTGTTTTCCTGCTGCTCGGGCCAGGACTGCCGGCCGGTAACCACCAGGACGATCAGCGAGCGGCCCGAGGGCTACGTTATCGCAACCACCGGCGAGCTTATCGGCTATGGCGACAAGAGGGTGCGTTCCTCGCCCGATGGCGAATATCACTGGTGCTCGGTCGCCGGCACGGATGACGGCGAGACGATCTGCCTGTTCGTGCCATCGCGCATGTTCTGATTTTTTAAGGGGCGTGAGTTTCCTCACCCCCTGCGCCCGACGCGCAGGCCGGGTGCGGGCCGTTCCGCCAGCACGTCGCGGCGGAAGCGGAACAGGGCCGCAGGCCGTCCGCCCGTCGCCGTCGAGGTTGCTCCGGTCGGCTCGACAAGCTGCGCATTCTCGACCAGC
>JAJDOK010000084.1 GCA_022340185.1 Salaquimonas sp.
GTTCTAAAGGGCCGGTGCCGTCCGGAAATCCTGCACTCCTACTCCGCCGAGCGGCAGGCCGTGGCGCAGGATCTGATCGACTTCGACAGGGAGTGGGCACGCATCATCAGCGAACGCCCCGCAGAATCCGGCGGCGATGGCGAGGAGACGCCGAAGTTCCAGCGCTATTTCATCAAGAGCGGCCATTACACCGCCGGCATGTCGGTCTCCTACAAGCCGTCCGACCTCGTGGGCGAGGCCAAATGGCAATCGCTTGCGGCGGGTTTCGATATCGGCTCACGGTTCCACTCGGCACCGGTCGTGCGCCTCGGCGATGCCAAGGCCGTCGAGATCGGCAGCGTTGTGAAGGCTGATGCGCGCTGGCACGTCTTCGCTTTCTGCCCGCGCGAGGAGCCGGCATTGGAGGGTTCGGCGATCCGCAGGCTTTGCGGCTACCTTGCGGCCGCGCCCGGTTCGCCCATCATCCGGCATACCGAAGCGGACGCGGATATCGATTCGGTGATCGATTTTCGCGCGATCTTCCAGCAGGACCACAGGGAGTTGGACATCGCACAGATGCCCGACCTGCTGTTACCGAAGAAAGGCCGGTTCGGTCTCATCGACTATGATAAGATGTTCTGCGCGCAAGCAAATGGCGGACCCGACATATTCGATCTTCGCGGCATCGACCGCGACAAGGGCTGCATGGTCGTCGTTCGCCCCGACCAGTATGTCGCGCATGTCCTGCCACTCGACGCGCATGAGGAACTCGCCGTGTTTTTCGACCGGTTCATGCTGGAACAGCCGGACGTCGCCAGTGCGGCCCGGCCGGCATCCGCCCTGGCCTGAGCGCGTCGCGCCGTTGCGAGGGACCCTGTTCGGATAACCTGCGGCAGTCGATCAACCTTGAGGCTGGCGCATCGGTGCCGCAAAGGCGCGCGCGAAACGGCGTACCAGCGCCTTGCGCATGCCGTCATCGGGATCGAACTGGCTCTGCGTGTTGAGCCCGCGCAGGAAAACACGGCATATCGTCCAGATTTCCTCAAGGGCCTGATTGTCCACGCCGGTGAAGCCGTAATTCGCGATCAGGGTTTCGTTGATCGCATCGTTCCAGAGTGCGAACTTGTCGGCGATGCGCTGGCGGAACACTTCGTCGGTACGCGAGGCGACGAGGATTTCGAGAAGCGCCCGCTCCTCGCGGGTGTCGACCATCTTTTCCCACATCAAGACGATTTCGGCCTCCACGTCGATGACCGGATCAGCATTGGACTTGCCCGGGAAACGTTGAGGGACTTTCTGGTAGCGACAGACGCGACAGGAGGACCCGATGGGCAAACGCGAGAGACGGACATTCACCGAAGAGTTCAAGCAGGAAGCCGTGCGGCTGACAGAAACCAGCGGCCGCACGATCGCCCAGGTTGCGGAAGATTTGGGACTTGGCCTTACGACCCTGACGCGCTGGAAACGGCAATACCGGGAAGCTGATCTGCTGGCCGGCCCGCATGAGGATACGGCCAGGGAGCTGGCACGGCTTCGCAAGGAGAATGAGCTTCTTCGTCAGGAGTGTGAGATTCTCAAGCGGGCCGCAACTTATTTCGCCAAGGACGGGGTGAGGCCGGGAGCGCCATCGGTTCGAGCGACCAGGCCGAACGATGAGGTTCCGCCTTGTCGATCAGGCGAAAAAGGAATTCCCCGTGCATCGCCTGTGTAGCGTTCTTGACGTCGCCGTGAGCGGCTATTTTGCCTGGAAGGGCCGTCCCGCCAGTCGCCGGCAAAAAGAAGATCTGGTCCTGCTGGCACATATCCGGGCGCAGTTTGCGACGTCCAATGAGACCTACGGCGCACCGCGCATGCATGCCGGGCTCACCGAAGAAGGGCATGCTGTCAGGCGACATCGCGTCGCCCGGCTGATGCGTGACAATGGCCTGAAGGCCTTGCAGAAGGCCGCTACAAGAAGACGACGGACAGCCACCATGGCGGCCCCGTCGCCGCCAATCTCCTCGATCAGGATTTTGCCTGTGCCGGCCCCGATCAGAAGTGGGGCGCCGACATCAGTTACATCTGGACGGCTGAAGGCTGGCTCTACCTGGCGATCGTGCTTGATCTCCACTCCAGGCGCATTGTCGCCCTCTCGGCGGCGCTTCGCTTGCCTGCCGGGTAATAGATGGGCAACGAGCGACCGGTTGAAAAAGGACCTGGCCCTCAACGCATTACAGCGCGCCATTGCTCTTCGCGAACCATCACCCGGTCTGATTCAGCACACGGATCGCGGCAGCCAGTATTGTTCGCACGATTATCAACGGTTGCTGAAAGCGCACGGCATCATCCCGTCGATGAGCGACAAGGGCAATGGCCACGATAAC
Source organism: Salaquimonas sp. (assembly GCA_022340185.1). Taxonomy (GTDB): domain Bacteria; phylum Pseudomonadota; class Alphaproteobacteria; order Rhizobiales; family Rhizobiaceae; genus BOKV01. The sequence goes on from JAJDOK010000084.1 coordinate 2,343, forward strand.
GCCATGGTGGAAACGGTGTTCAAGACGATCAAGAACGAACTGGTCTGGAGAACGACATTCCAGACCCGCGCCGCCGCCGAACTGGCTCTTGGCCGATACATCGACGGCTTCGACAATCCGCGCCGGCGGCATTCCGCCCTGGGATACAAATCGCCGGCATCATTCGATGCCGAAATGGCCATCACAGAGCGAAAGCCTCTCCACCAAATCCGGGCAAGTCCAGTTCGCTACCAACCGGATAGATGGCGGCGATGCGTATACAGGCCTTACTCCACCGGAACGCAAGAAATCTGCAGGAGGTGCTGGAACACGAAGCTTGCGCAGCTTCTCGCGTCGACGGTGATTCGCCACAAGCAAACCCTCCCACAAATGGAGATTGCCGGATATGTCCCGCGAGGTCGTGTATACTTGGAGGGAACATGAATTCGAATGCGTTGAGTCGGTGCGAACGGAGGAGAACAGGCGTGACGTTGGAACTGACAGGTGAGGACCTGACAATCGGGCAGATTGCCGAGGTGGCGCGTGGCGGCAAGGTGGCACTTACCAGCGAGCGGGCGGTTGTCGACCGGGTGCACAGATCGCGTGAGGTGATCCGCCGAGCCGTCGAAACCGGCGAGCAGGTCTATGGCGTAACGACCTTGTTCGGCGGACTTGCCAACCAGTATGTCGGACCGGAATTGCTGACCGACGTGCAGCGCGTCGCATTGTGGCAGCACAAGTCGACGACGGGGCCGCGCCTGCCGGAGGCAGATGTGCGATCGACCATGCTCTTGCGCGCGAACTCGCTTTTGAAAGGTGCGTCGGGAATCCGTCTCGAGATCATCGAGCGCTATGTGACCTTCCTGAATGCCGGCGCCCATCCGCATGTCTTTCAGCGCGGCTCCATCGGCGCATCGGGAGACCTCGTTCCGCTAAGCTATATTGGCGCGTCGGTGCTGGGTCTCGATCCGGCTTTTCTGGTCGACATGAAAGGCGAGACACTGGATTGCCACACTGCGCTGGAGCGGCTTGGCCTGGAACCTTTGCCGCCGGAACCGAAGGAAGGCCTTGCGCTGAACAATGGCACCGGCGCCTCGACCGGCGTCGCAGCGAACGTCGTGGCAAGGGCGAACGAACTCGTTGCGCTGGCGCTTGGCATCCACGCGCTTTACGCCCAGTCATTGCTTGCTACCGACCAGAGCTTCATGCCCTTCATCCATGCAATGAAGCCGCATGACGGCCAGGTCTGGACAGCGGCGCGCATGCTGGAACTGATCGAGGGATCGAAAATCATCCGTTCGGAAAACGCGGGACAGCGCGCCCACCGCGCCGGCAAACTGATCCAGGACCGGTACGGCCTGCGCTGCCTGCCGCAATTCCTCGGGCCGATCGTCGACGGTCTCGCCACGGGGGCTCGCCAGATCGAGGTCGAGGCCAATTGCGCCAATGACAATCCGCTGATCGATCCCGACACCGGCGAGATCTTCCATACCGGCAACTTCCTTGCCCAGTACACCGCCACGGCGATGGATTCGCTGCGCTATTTCATCGGACTGATGGCAAAGCACATCGACAGCCAGATCGCCCTGATGATCACGCCGGAATTCTCCAACGGCCTCAATCCGTCGCTGGTCGGCAACATGGCGGGCGGCGTCAATGTCGGCTTCAAGTCGCTGCATGTCGGCACCAACCAGATGATGACGCATATCTGCTTTCTCGGGCAATCGGTCGCCGACCGTTTTCCGACCCATGCGGAGATGTACAACCAGAACATCAACAGCCAGGCGATGAACGCGGCCAATATCGCCCGCGACCAGCTCGACATTCTGGAGCATTTTCTCGCGGCGGCCGCGATTACCGGTGTCCAGGCCGTCGAATTGCGCTCGAAGGAAACCGCCGGCACCCATGACGCCCGCGCGGTGCTGTCGCCAGCGACCGTGCCGCTCTACGAGGCGACACGCCGCGCCGCCAAGGGCGAACCCGAAGCCGACCAGCCGCTGCTGTGGAACGATTTCGACGGCTTCATTCAGGACATGGTGGAGGGAACGCTCGCTTCGATCTCGTCGCGCGGCGCCGTTATCGAAGCGGTCCGCCCGGTCTGGGAGTCCCTGGCGGAATTCTCTGCGCGGGAGCCCGTCAGTCCGAGAAGCTCTGTCCGCGTTTTTCGGGAATGAGGCCTCTCGGCATGAAGCGCAGCACCACCAGCAACACGACCCCCATGACCACCAGGCGCATTTGCGATGCGTTGGCCAAGAGGTGGTGACGCAGTTCGCTTTGCTCACCCAGGCCGCGGGTCAACAGATCGAGCAGCCAGACCCCGGCAGGTTCGGCCTCGACCCAGCAGAACCAGATCAGGAAGCCGCCAAGCACCGCACCCCAATTGTTTCCCGAGCCGCCGATGATCATCATGATCCAGATCAGGAAGGTGAAGCGCTGCGGCTGGTAGGAGCTGGGAGTGAACTGGCCGTCCAGCGTGACGAGCATGGCGCCGCCGAGGCCGATCACCGCGGCCCCCAGCACGAAGACGGTCAGGTGGATTTTCTTGATGTCCTTGCCCATCGCATTGGCGGCGACTTCGTTGTCGCGAACGGCGCGCATCATGCGGCCCCAGGGCGAGTTGAGCGCGCTTTCCGAAAGCCACATCAACAGGGCCAGCACCGGAATGAAAAGCGCGGCGAAGCAGAGCTTGACGAAGATCGTGGAGAAGCCATCCACCGGCTGACCCAGTCCGGCCGCCAGATGCTGAAACCATATCGCCTGCTGCAGGTCGATCTCGTAGGGAGCAGGACGCGGCAGGCCCACCACGTTCTTGACACCACGGGTCAGCCAGTCCTCGTTGCGGACCAACGTGACCAGGATTTCGGATATGCCGAAGGTCGCGATCGCGAGATAGTCCGTGCGCAGTCCCAGCGCCGCCTTGCCCACCAGCCAAGCTACACCGGCAGCAAGCACGGGGGCGACAATCCATGAAGCCAGGATCGGCAGGCCAAGACCGCCCAGATATCCGCTGAGCGAAGGATCGACTGCCTCGATTGCCTCCGTTGCGGGACCGAAAACCTGCTTGAGCAGGAAAATCGCGATCATGATGATCGCCGCCAGGACAAGCTGCTTAAGGCGTGTCCGCAGCTTGAGCTTTCTTGCGACCACGAGGCATGCCGCAATGGCAACCGCGACGATGAAGGCCGAGATCGCTATGCCTCTCCCCCCTGCCGACCAGGCGGCGCCGACCGGAGGTTCGGCAACCAGAACGACGGCCATGCCGCCGACGGCGCAGAATCCCATGACGCCGAAATTGACCAGCCCCGCATAGCCCCATTGGATGTTGACGCCGAGCGACATGATCGCCGAGATCAGGCAAAGGTTGAGAATGGTCGTCACCACCGACCAGCTTTGCACCAGACCGGTCGCGATCAACAGCAACGCCATGACGGCGAAAAGGAAAATTCTGGAATGCAGGAGCTTCATGCCGATCGCTTTCCAAGCAGGCCTGTTGGCCGGGTAAAGAGCACGATGATCAGAATGAAGAACGAGATCGCGTATTTGTAGTCGGTTGCCAGGAACTGGAGCAGCCCGTCGGGCTGCCACGAAGGCGGCACCAGGTACGACACCAGTCGCTTGTAGGGGTAGGTGAGCGCCACCTCGGAAAAGGCCACCAGAAAGCCGCCGGCGATCGCGCCCAGCGGATTGCCGAAGCCGCCGGCGATCGCCGCCGCGAAGATTGGCATCAGCAATTCCTGGTAGACAAACGGCTTGTAGCTCTTGTCCATGCCGTAGAGCGTGCCGGCGATGGCGGCGAGCGACGCCGCAATCGTCCAGGCAAGCATCACCACCTTTTCCGGGTCGATGCCCGAAAGCAGCGCCAGGTCCTCGTTGTCGGCATAGGCGCGCATCGTCTTGCCGGTCCGGGTGCGCTCAAGGAACCAGAATAGCAGCGCCACGCAAGCGACAGCGACGATGATGGTGGCCGCCTGTGTCGTCCTGAACGACATGCCTTCGGCAAGGCCGGTACGTTCCTTGAATTCGCGAGCGGAGATGATGAAGCGCACGCCGTCGTCGAAATTGCGGTCCTCGGGGCCAATCACGAACCGGGTCAGGCCGCTGAAGAAGAACATCAGGCCCGCCGAAACGATGACCATGATGATCGGCTCGACCCGCCTAACGCGATAGAAGCGATAGACCCAGCGGTCGGTGAGCAATGTCACCGCAATGGTCGCGGCAATGCTCACCGGCAGGGCGAGAAGCGCCGTCGACAGCGGCTGTATGGATATGCCGGCAGCTTGCAGACCCCACACGGTGAAAATCGTGATCATCGTGCCGAACGACATCATCTCGCCATGGGCGAAATTGGAGAACCGCAGGACCGAGAAGATCAGCGTGACACCGAGGGCGCCGAGCGCGATCTGGCAGCCATAGGTCGTCGCCGGAATGACGAGGTAGTTGGCCGCGAGCACGACGGCGTTAAGCAGGTTCTCCAATCGTCAGCCCCCCAGGAAAGACATTCGCACTTCATCGTCGGCCAGAAGGGCCCTGCCGCTGCCCGTGAACCTGTTCTCGCCCTGGACCAGCACATAGCCGGTATCGGCGATCGCCAGCGCCTGCTGCGCGTTCTGCTCGACCATGAGGATGGCGACGCCGCGATGGGCGATCTCAATGACCTTGTCAAACAGTTCATGCACGACGATCGGAGAAACGCCGGCGGTCGGTTCGTCCAGAATCAACACGGAGGGTTTCGTCATCAGGGCGCGGCCGACCGCGACCTGCTGGCGCTGACCGCCTGAGAGTTCGCCGGCCGGCTGGCGCCGCTTTTCGGCAAGAACGGGAAAGAGTTCGAAAACCTCGCCAATGGTTTCCGCCACGCCTTGCGCGCGCGTGACCCCGCCCATTTCGAGATTTTCCTCGACGGTCATCGAGGCAAAGACATTGTGCGTCTGTGGCACGAGGCTCATGCCTCTTGCGACGCGCAGTTGCGGCGGCAGGCCGGTGATGTCCTCGCCGTCGAGTATCACCTTTCCACGGCGAAGAACGAGCATGCCGAAAACGGCTTTCATCGCGGTTGACTTGCCGGCGCCGTTCGGTCCGACAACGACCGATATCTCGCCCTTCTCGACTTCGACGGTGCAGCCTCGCAGGATGTCCGTACCGGTATAGCCGCCGGTCATGTCCTGCCCCGAGAGGAATGCCATCAATTGCTCCGCCTGGTCTTTGGCCCACTGCCCAGATAGGCATCGATGACATCGTCATTGGACTTGATGTCCTCGACCGTACCCGTGGCAATCACTTGCCCTTCCGCCATGACCACGACAGGATCGCAGAGCCGGGCGATGAAATCCATGTCGTGCTCGATCAGGCAGAAAGTGTCGCCGCGCTCGCGGTTGAGCCGCAGGATTGCCTCGCCGAGTTCGCGCAGCAGCGTGCGGTTCACCCCGGCGCCGATCTCGTCGAGGAAGATGATCTTGGATTCGGCCATCATGGCGCGGCCGAGTTCGAGCAGCTTCTTCTGCCCGCCGGAAAGGTTGCCCGCCAGTTCGTCGGCCATGTGCTCCAGCCTGAGAAAGCCGAGCACCTCGTCGGCCCTGTCACGATTGGCGCGGTCGGCACGGCGCACCAGATCGCGGCGCAGCCAGACATTGCCCAGCCGGTCGCCGGGATGGGCACCCGGAACGACCATGAGATTGTCGCGCACGGTCAACGTGGCGAATTCATGTGCTACCTGGAATGTGCGCAGCAAACCCCTGGCAAAGAGGCTGTGCGGCGGCAATCCGGTGACATCCTCACCGTCGAGCAGGACCTGCCCCGATGTCGGTGTGTAGCGGCCTGCGACAATGTCGAAGAGGGTCGATTTTCCGGCGCCGTTAGGACCGATCAGTCCTGTGATCCTGCCTTTCTCGAAGGTCAGCGAGACGTCGTTTACAGCCTGGATCCCGCCAAAATTCTTGTGAAGGCGATTGACGGTGATCATGGATGCCCGGCCCGGTGAATGGGCGACCTGATGCCGCCCATTCCTGCCTTTTTAGCCTGCCTGGCCTCCGACGGTTACAACTTTTCCATCCTTGACCTCGATCAGCCGGAAATTGCCGGCCGATTCTCCAGGGCCGATGAGTTCGACGGAGGACGCGCCTACATAGTCCACGTCGCCGCCCTCGGCGAGGATTTTCAGTCCCTTGGCCAGTTCGCCCGGTCCGATCTGTGTGCCCGGTGCATTGGCGACCTCGAAGATCTTGTCCTTGTAGTCAGCGCTGTTGCTGGATTTGGCCGCCTGCATGGCCAGTGCGAACAAGGCGACATCGTCATAGGATTCCCCGGTATACGGGCCGATCTTGAAGCCGTTCGCCGCGGCGATCTCCTTGAACTTGTCGGCGTTCGGGCCGAAGCCGGGCAGCGTGCCGAAAGAGCCGTTGAGCGAGTTGCCCATGACGTTCATGAGACTGTCGACCGCCAAGCCGTCAGGCAGGACGAATTTTCCGAAAGCATCGGCATCGACCGCGGCCTGGAGAATGCCCTTGCCGCCCTGATCGGGATAGCCCACGACGACCAGGATTTCACCGCCCGCGGCGGCGAGCGCGGCAACGTCGGCAGTATAGTCCGCCTTGCCGTCTTCGTGGGCGGCGGAGATCGTGATGGTGCCGCCGAGCTTCTTGAAATTGGTCTGGATGCTGTCGGACAGGCCTTTGCCGTAGTCGTTGTTGGTGTAGGTGAGCGCTGCGGACCTGATGCCGCGGTCATACATCATCTGCGCGACCACCTCGCCTTGCCGGGCATCGGAAGGCGAAACCCGGAAGAAGAGCCCGTTGTCCTCGATGGTCGAAAGTGCCGGAGATGTCGCCGACGGAGAGATCATCACGACATTGTTGGGAATGGCCACTTTCTGCAGGATCGCGGAGGAGGCACCCGAACACATGGCGCCGACAATGCCGTCGACGTGATCCGCCGTCACCACCTTGTCGGCGGCGGTCACGGCGACATTGGCGTCGATACAGGTGGAATCGGCCTTGACCAGTTCCAGCTTCGAACCGTCGAGCAGCAGGCCGCTGTCGTTGATTTCCTTGACTGCGAGTTCGGCTGCCGAAAGCATGGTAGGGGCAACGGAATCCAGCGGCCCCGTGAATCCGAGAAGCAACCCGAGCTTGATGGTCGCTCCGAACGCCGGCGTCATGAGTGCCGGTGTAACGAGTGTAGCGCTGATCGCTACGGTCAAGGCTAGACGCTTCATTGATATCTCCCCGTCCCAATTGGACATCGTACAATAACATTGTACAATGAAGCACACTTGGTTTGGGCTGGCAAGGGATGTCTTGATTGATGCCCGAGCACAACAGAGCCATCTGCCTTGCGTGGCAAACAGTCGTCAGGCAGCGCCCACAAGTTCCACGGTCTTGTTGATCGACCGTTCGAGACGGCTGACAATTTCCTCAATTTCCCCGGCGGTGACGTTGAAGGGGGGAGCTATGATGACGTGGTCACCCCTGGCGCCATCGATCGTTCCGCCATTCGGATAGATGGCAATGCCGTTTTCCAGACCGACCCGGCGCAAACGGTCGCTGAACTGACGCTCCGGTGCGAAGGAGGTCTTCGTCTCCCGGTCCTGCTGGAATTCGAGCGCTATGAAGAAACCTCGCCCCCTTATGTCCGCAACATGGGGGTGCTGGCTGAACCGATCTGCCAGCATGCCGGTCAGAACCGGTGACAGTTTCTGCACATTGCCGATCAAGTCCTCCTCGCGGATGATCCTCTGCACCTCCAGAGCCGCAGCCGCAGCCACGGGATGGGCCTGATAGGTGTGACCGTGAACGAAGACGCCCGTGCCGTTCTCGAGCGCCTCGATGACCTTTCGCGAGATCAGCATGGCTCCCACCGAGCCATAACCTCCGCCCATACCTTTCGCGACCGCCTGCAGATCCGGGGAAACGCCCTCGTATTCCCAGGCATGCGTCCTGCCGGTGCGACCCATGCCGCACATTACCTCGTCAAGGATGAGGAGCGCACCATGCCGGTCGCACACCTCCCTGATGGCCTTGAAATAACCCGGCACGGCTGTGACGCATCCCGTGGACGCTCCCACGACCGTCTCGGCAACGAATGCCGCAACGCGATTCGGGCCGACCCTGGCGAACTCGTTTTCCAGTTCCTGCGCAAGTGTCGCGACATAATTTTCGTCGCTCTGGCCGTCGGGTTTGTGGTGAAATGGAAAGCAGGGAGAGACATGGCTGAACGACTGCATCAGCACAGGCTCGTAAATGGATCGGCGGGCACGGTGGCCACTTGCCGACAACGCCCCAAACGTGTTGCCGTGATAGCCCTGCCAGCGCGAGATGAAGTGTGTGCGCTGCGGTTCACCGCTTTCGGTGTGGTATTGCAACGCCATCTTCAGACAGGCTTCCATCGCCTCCGATCCGGACGAGACGAGAAAGACGCGGCACAAGCCGCCCGGCTCCTCGCCAACCAGCAATTCCCCCAGAGCCTCGGCCGGCTCCGAAGTGAAGAACATGTTGTGCATGAAAGCGATTTTTTTCGCCTGCTCCGCCATGGCGTCCGCCACGCGGGCATTGCCGTGTCCGATGCAGGCAACAGCCGGCCCGCCCGAGGCATCGATCACCCGGCGGCCATCGGCGAGATGGATGTAGATGCCCTTTCCCGATACGCCCAGATCAAGTTTCGCGCGTGTCGAGCGATGCAAGAGATAGGTCATGGCACTGGCCTGCTTTCCGTTTCCTGAGCCAATTGTGATGATGAGCAATTGAACGGCGTACAATGGCTTGACCGTATAAACTTGCGCAGGGCGCGCCGCAAGGGTCGGCGACCTTGGCCACCGCTATGCGGGAACATGATAAGAGCCGGCGACGGTACTTGAAGCCGATACAGCCTAGTGCTTTGCCCGGCCGGCTTCGGCTGCTTCGGATTCCCGCGAAACCTGGAGCAGACCTCTCAAAACGGCATCGATGAAGAACTCGAAACTGCCGTCCAGAGGCACGTCCACGCCATTCTGCCACCGCACGATGAAAGCGCGATTTTCCAGATGGGGGAGATGACGGGAGATGGTTGGATAGTTGTCCGGATCGACGCTGTGTATCGTCGCCCGCAATTCTTCCTGCCAGTTTTCGGCTGTTTCAGACGGCCTTGGAGCAAGCTCATGGGTGACGAAGCTGCCCATGGTGGTGATCACCGTATTGTAGGCATGGCGCAGCGATTCGCCTCGAAAACCGGCGCCCTCGAGTTTGGCCAGGATGCAGTCGATCATCTGGAAATCGATCGAGCTGTTCGAGACCAACTGGGCACCGATCAAGGGAGCGACATTGGGATGGCGGCGAACCTGACGGCGGAAATTCCTGAACAGCGCGCGCAGCCACTCCGTCCACACGTCGTCCTGCTCCGGTGTCACATTGTTCAGAACTTCGGCGACCACGCCGGCAAGCACGGCGTTGCGACTCGGAACATACCAGTAGATCGCAGTCGGATAGACACCGAGATTCTGCGCCAGTCCGCGAATGCTGAACGCGTCGAGGCCTTCGGTGTCGATGATTTCCAGCGCGGCAGCGATCACCCGTTCACGGTTGAGCGACGGACCGACACCTTCCTTTACTCTGACCGGCTTGGTGGACAATGGGCGTTTCCCTGATTTGTACACGGGGATTTCTCAATAGTAGGTCGAACCGCATTGGAAAAGGGGGCAATCGTTCCAATGCCTGCCCCAATGTCCGCTTGACATGCTCCAGGCGTCATTTTAGCTACTGTACACAGTACAATAAGGATGGTCGGGAATGCAAAACGCGCAGAATTTGGACCAGGCGGTCGACGCGGCGATCGCCGGTTTTATCGCCGCAAATCCAAATAGCGCAAGTTACTACCGGGAGGCGGAAGCCTATATGCCGGGTGGCAATACCCGGACCGTCCTGTTCTACGCGCCGTTTCCGCTCTACATGGTCAAGGGCTGGGGCGCTCGTCTCCAGGATGCGGACGGCCATGTCTACCTGGACCTTCTGGGCGAATACACGGCTGGCCTGTTCGGTCATTCCGAGCCTGTCGTGCGCGCAGCGATCGACAAGACGCTCGATGACGGGATCAACCTGTCGGGACACAACCATCTCGAAGCTGGCCTGGCGCGCTTGCTGTGCGAGCGGTATGCCTCGCTCGAAATGGTGCGTTTCACCAATTCGGGAACCGAAGCCAACCTGATGGCACTGGCGACTGCACTCGCCGCAACGGGGCGGAACAAGATTCTGGTTTTCCAGAACGCTTACCACGGCAGCATGATCTCGTTCCCACCCGGCGGATCGCCAGTGAACGTGCCACACGAATTCGTGGTCGCGCCTTACAACGATATCGAGGCCGCCTTACGTGCAGCCCGCCAGCACGAAGGCGATCTTGCCGCCATCCTTGTCGAGCCAATGCTGGGCGCAGGCGGCGCCATTCCAGCCGACCCGCAGTTCCTCCAGACGCTTCGCGACGAGGCGACCCGGCAGAACGCAGTGCTGATTTTCGACGAGGTAATGACGTCGCGCCTGTCTCCGGGCGGCCGCCAGAAACTGCTCGGAATCATCCCGGACATGACGAGCCTGGGCAAATATATTGGCGGCGGCATGTCGTTCGGAGCCTTTGGCGGCCGGGCCGACCTCATGAAAATGTACGATCCCCGTCTTGCCGGCTCGCTGGTTCATGCCGGTACCTTCAACAACAATGTACTGACGATGGCTGCAGGTTATGCCGCAATGTCAAAGGTGCTGACTCCTGAAAGAATCGAAGCGCTGAACGCCGATGGAGACAGGCTTCGGACCCGGCTCAACGAGCAGTTTCGAAGTAGTGGAGCGCCGTTCCACGTTACCGGTCTGGGTTCGGTGATGAACATCCATCCGCTGCCGGGTTTGCCAAATGCCGACCGTTTGAAGGATTTACTTTTCTTCGATCTGATCGCGCGGGGATTCTACATCGCAACCCGGGGCATGATCGCATTGTCGCTGCCCCTCACCGAAAAGGATATCGACGATTTTGCGGCCGCCATCGCAGACATGATTTCCGCAAGAGCAGATGTGTATGGATTTCTGGATGTGAATGCATGACAAAGCCGGTCATCGTCACTGACGCGATGAACGATACCTGGCCCGCCATCATTTCCGCCCATGCACCCGAGACCGAGACACTGGTCTTGCCGGAGGTCGGCGACGGCGCAGGCATTGCCTAGCTGTTTAGGGTCGCTCTTTGGGGGGACGGAACGGCGATGTCTGATCTCCGCCGCAAACCAGACATCTGTGACTCCCTATTTGAAGGTTCGCTCATGGCCGATTGTGTTGAAAAAGTCCGAGCGTCAGAAATTTCAGCAAAATTGAAGAACGCCATTTCTGAAGCGATCAGTTCGCGCAACCGTGTTCTACATAAACACGGCATTTGGAACTGGTTTCTACAAATCCAAATGCGCCACACCCGCTACCGACTTTTTCAACACAATCGGCCCAAAAGAGACGTTCACCCTCGGAGCAAATGTCTGCTGACTTTGTCCAAATAGTCACATTGATACTGAGCCCGGACAGCGGTGCCGATACTAGCCATTCCGCTTCAAGTTGGCGATTTACGCAAGCTTGCTGCCGCAGATAATGGCCGGCCATTTTCTGGGTTCAACCGGAAACGCCACTCAGTTTCAACATGGTGTCTTTGACACTTCCACGCACTTCGAATGTACGTTGCCCTGCAAGCTCTATGGTTGTGGTGTCACTGGATGAGCCGTAACTTACCATGATGATATGATTCGTGTTTATGAACACGCTTCTTTCGGAAGAGGTCTTTTGAAATTCGCAATAAACGGTCACGGGTATCTCCTCTGTGAGCCGAGCGTTTGCCTGGAACACGGTGGCATCTGATTTCGTTTCGAGCCCAACGTGTACATTGCAAATGCCGCGTGGGCGAACGGGTAAATCTGACCCGGGTATAATTTGTGAACCATGAAGGTCAGCGTGGCGCCTTGAGCGACGCCACGCAGTCGTACAGTCGCGACAGTTATTGCGCCACTTTGAGGGCCGGCGGCTGCCAAGTGCCCTTGCCGACCGGCAGAACGGAGGGTTCCCCGGTTTTCGGCCAATACATCCGCATCGCCAGATAGATCGGCCCATCGGGGGCCGGCAGCCAGTTCGACTCCTTGTCCGCACCGGGAGAATCCTTCTGAAGGTAGAGCGTCAGAGACCCATCGGCGTTCTTCTTCATGCTTGGCAACATCGCGGTGTTGATGAGATATCGGTTGATCGGGTTCTCGACCAGAAGCTGCGACTTGCCATAATACATCGTCACCGACCAGAACGCGTTAACGGGCGGCAACTCTCCGGCCGGAAAGGTCAGCGTGTAATTCTGCTTGCTGCCGTCGAGCTCCGTGCCATCAGGGAGGTTTCTGCCCAATATGTAGACTGCCTCGACCGCGTCGTTCCCGTAAATGCCGGCCGATGCGCCGGCCGCACGCTTGATCCAGTCACCGTCAATGAACGCGGCATCGCCCCATAGATCGCTAACGGACCATCCGTTTACCTGAAAGAGCTTCCCCCCAAGATATTCCTTCAACTTTGCTTCGCCATTGCGCATGCCAGACTCTATCGCGCTCCGGTGCTCGGGCGGTAGATCCTTGAACTCGAACGACTTGCCGGGTCCGACGCCGATTTTGGCGAGCTTGACGCGGATCGACGCCTCGCTGGGCGTGGCGGGAGCGAATTGCAGGGCGAAGTCCAGATACTCGAAGAAGTTGGACTTGATGAGATCCTTATCCACTTTCGGAAAATCGATCGCGGGCGCCGCCGCTGGAGCTGGCTTTCCCTGGTATGCCGAGAGTGTGCTTACCTTGTAACCGGCCTGGACCTTTTCGACATTTGGCATGTCATCTGGGCCGAAAAGCTGGGTGCGATAAATGGCGAGCGAGAACTGCGTCGAAGATCGAAACACCTTCTTGACGCCAGTCGGCGTTTCCCCCTTCCAGTCCGGACCAACGACCATGTAGTCGCCGGCTTCATCGCCCGTCGCGCGGCTGCCGATGTAGCCATAATTGTAGGTGTTGCCGTCGATCAGTTGGACGGAATAGTAGCGACCGTTTTCGACCGCCGGGACCGACAAGATGACCGGCTCGGCCCGCAGATCGAGCCATGCGAGGGAATAGGGCGTGTCGCTGTTCGGACTGACAACCGCTGTGTCTTTGTAGGTGTACACACGCGATTCGTTCTTGATCTCGTTGAAAGGAGCCTTGAACTGTCCCGAATTGCGGTCAACCGCATAGTCGTACATGATCGCATAGTTCATTACGATAGGCAGACCGTAGAGGTAGCCTTCCTCGGCGATCGCCTTGGCCTCATTGACGTCCGGCCAGTTCTCGGCATTCGCCGGTACCGACGCTGTCGTCATGAAAGCCGTCGCAGCAGCGAGAATACCGAATCCGCGCATCCCCCCAAAATCTATTTGCATAAACTTCTCCTGTTGGTGTTGCTTCGGTGGCCATTCCGACTGCCCTGCGGCATATTTGCTGAGCTGCGCGCAGACGATTTTTTTACCTGCCCGTTTTGACCAGCCACAATTGCTTGGAAAGTTCCAATAGGTCCGAATAGACGGCAATTGAGCCGAAATTGCGAACGGTAGGGTATGGCACTTCGCTGCCGTCCGTTTCGTCATAGTCAATGTCCGCTTTCGGCTCCGAAAGACAAGTTGGTTGTGACTACCCTTGATGCTTTGAGGGCTCAGTTCCATCGTCACCCCTCTTCCCGCACCAACCTGCCCTGTTCCTCCCGGGACAGCTTGCCGTAGCTTGTCAGCGTGGTCATCGCTCCTTCATGGCCAAGGTTCTGGCTCCGGGCCTTGAATGCAATAACAGGAAGCTCGCGCCGATACATTTCGGAAACAATCATGTCGCGGAAGCGATGTGGTGTGAGTCCTCCGCGACCCACATGCTCGAATGTTGTTTTGACGATCTTCCTTGCCTTGGATGCATCCGCCCAGTGCTCTCGGGTCAGTCCGGCGTTGACGAAGCCCTTCTTGCGATCGTGGGTGGGAAGGTTTTTGGAAACAGGGGATCGTGATCCACGAAGCACAGCTCTTCCCTGAGATACCGGACCCAGTCGATGAATATCGCCTCGAACTGGTCATTCAGGGGGAACAGGAACGCGTCGGTGCGCTTGCCGAATTTCGTGTCGACCTCTCTCGGATCCTGAATGATCAGGGAGCGTCGTTCGTCAAAATGCTTCAGCTTCAATCCGATCAGCGCCCCGTCGCGGATCGCGGTCAGCGCCAGCAGCACGAAGACGGCGCGGTCTCGTTTCTCGATCGTAGTCTTGTATAGCGCAGTTTCACCCGTTCGTTTTCAGGGCACTTCCGAACCATGACGACTAATCCTTTGGTGGTTTGACTGGACTTCTTGCCTTCTGTCCAGATGCAGCGCCAGAAAGGCTCTGGAACAGGTCCATCTGGCCAGTCGGTGAGCCGGCCGCAGGAACCGGAATCGGTTGCATCTGAATTTGATGATCTGCGTTGCAATCGTTACACCCATTCAGCCGCAGGTATCGCCATTCCAGTTCCGGATTGCCTCACCGACACCAAGGGATCGCTATACCGACTCGCGTTCCACCAGCGGGCACTCTACCTTGATCTGGGTCGGGCCGGAGGAAAGACCCCCTGCCGAATCGATCAGCAGCTCAGCTGCGATCTCGCCCATTTCGTAATGTGGCAGCACCAGTGTCGTAAGCGGCGGCCGGGTGAATTGCGCGATTTCACGGTCATCGAAACCGATGACCGAAACGTCCTGCGGCACCCGAAGCCCGAGCTCGCGAAGTGCATCGAAACACCCCACAGCCATCATGTCATTGGCGCAGAAGATTGCATCGGGCGGGTTTTTCAGCGACATCAGTTCGCGAGTCATTTCGTAGCCGGATGAAGGTTCCCAGTTTCCGGGTCGAACCAGTTCCGGATCGAACGGAATGTCGCAACTCGACAGCGCCTGGCGATAGCCCTTCAGGCGGTCGCGGCTCGCGTCCAGCCCTTCCTGACCGTTGATCATTGCCACGCGTTTGCGGTCGGCACGGATCAGGCGTTCCGTCGCGACGCGTCCGCCAACCAGTTCGCCTGGCAGAACGGATGGCAGCTTGCGCTTGGCATCGTAGCAGTTCAGCAGAACCGTGTGGTGATCGAACAGGGCTGGCGCGGTCTCCAGATGGCGTGTCAGTATCGTTCCGTAAATGATGCCGAGCAGCTGGTCGCCCATCTTGCTGATCAGCATCGCCTCGGCCTCGGGATCGCCGCGCGTGACCGTGAGGCATACCGTCAGCCCGTACTCCAGCGCCTTCTCGCGCGCGCCGTCGAAGGCGAGCGACATCCATGGATCGGTGGAGACTTCATCCGCGAGGAAAGCGATGACGTTCTGGTCGGCCGGTGTGCGGTGCTGTCCGCGTCGCACCAGCTTGTAGCCCAGTTCGTCGGCCGCGCGCTTGACCTTCTCGCGCGTTGAATCGCTCAGCCGCACACCTGCGCTGTAGTTAAGGACGAGCGACACCGTTGCCTGCGACACACCTGCCCGCGAGGCGACATCCATCATCGTCGGCCTGAGCCTGGCGCCCCCCTGTGCGTTGCCGGTTTCCCTCGTCAACTTGTTCATGATCTCCTGGTTTCGCTGTCGGTGCGGTGTCTTGCTAGCGACTGGTTGCCGCGCCGGCAACATGGGTTTCCATTCGTGGACAGTGACAAATCGTCTACTCTTGACCTCGCAACTTCTGGATACGGTCGAAGGCGACTGCCAGCACGATGAAGCTGCCGATGAACGCACCCTGCCAGAACGTGGAAATACCGAGCAGGATCAGCGAATTGCGTATGACCTCGATGAGCAGAGCGCCGATAACGGCACCGAAAGCACTGCCTTCGCCGCCGGCGAGATTGGCGCCGCCGATGACCGCTGCAGCGATCACGGTCAGCTCCATCGCGGTGCCCAGATTGGTGGTCACCCCGCCGAGCCAGCCCGCCATCAGGATGCCGGTGATGCCGGCGGTGAAAGCCGAGAACATGTATACCGAGACCTTGACCATCGGCACCGGAATGCCGGTGAGGATCGCGGCATTTTCATTGCCGCCAATGGCGAAGACATGCTGCCCCCAGGCCGTCCACTTGAAGACGAAGCCCATGACGAATGCCAGGATAACCATGACGATCAGCGGGTGCGGAATGCCGAACGTACTGCCTCCGCCGATCCACAAGAGCAGATCCTGGTCGGGTCCGAACTCGTAGATCATCTTGTTGTTGGACAGGACCAGCGCGATCGAGCGCGCAAAGGAAAGCATGCCAAGCGTCACCACGAATGGTGGCATGCCGACATAGGCGATGAGGATGCCGTTGACGAAACCGACGAGGAGAACGGCCCCGATTGCCGCCGCGGCTGCCAGCCAGAATGGATAGCCGGCGGCCATTACCATGCCGACCACCACAGCCGACAATACCACGCTGGCGCCGACGGAAAGGTCGATGCCGCCCGATGCGATCACCGTCGTCATGCCAATCGCAATGATGGCGACAAAGGCAAAATTGCGCGTCACATTGAACAAATTGCGTTCGGTTGCAAACGTGTCGGTGACCAGGGAAAGTGTCACGCAGGCGATGAGCGCGGCCAGGAA
Organism: Salaquimonas sp.; assembly: GCA_022340185.1. Lineage (GTDB taxonomy): Bacteria > Pseudomonadota > Alphaproteobacteria > Rhizobiales > Rhizobiaceae > BOKV01. The sequence goes on from JAJDOK010000084.1 coordinate 18,926, forward strand.
CACCCAGAATACCTGGTAGCTCATGATCCGCGAAAGGAGGGAGCGGTGCTGGCTTTGGCCGATGGCTTGTTCGAGAGTCGTATTCATTGCTGCCCCTTCATGCACTTTCTATCGCGCCGGTGATAAGCCCGGTCACTTCCTCCGGCGAACTGTCGATGGTCGCCTTGTCGGCAACCAGCTCGCCGCGCCTCAACACCGCGATGCGGTCGGACACCGCGAAGACGTCAGGCATGCGGTGGCTGATCAGGATCACGGTGATGCCGCGGTCCCTGAGCCGGCGGATCAGTTCGAGAACCTCGGCGACCTGCCGCACCGAAATGGCTGCCGTCGGTTCGTCCATCAGCACCACCTTTGCATCAGCCAGAAGGGTGCGCGCGATGGCGACCGCCTGGCGCTGTCCGCCCGACATCTTGCGCACGATATCGCGAGGCCGTGTCTCCGACTTCAATTGTGCGAAGAGTTCACCCGCGCGCCGGTGCATCGTCTTGTAATCTATGATGCGTACGGGACCGGTTCTGCGCTTGAGTTCGCGCCCCAGGAAAACATTGGACGCAGCCGTGAGGTTGTCGCAAAGCGCCAGGTCCTGATAGACGATCTCGATGCCTGCATTCTGGGCATCCCTGGGATGATGGAAATCGCGCATTTCGCCGTCGAGATGGATTTCTCCTTCCGACGGTCTGAAATTGCCGGCGATGATCTTGACCAGCGTCGATTTGCCGGCGCCGTTGTCCCCCATCAGGCCAAGCACCTGGCCTTCTTCAATCGAAAGCGACACGGCATGCAGCGCGCGTATTGCGCCGAAATGCTTGCCGATGCCGGTCAGCCTCAGTCGTTCCGCCACGATTCCTCCTCCCGCTCGTCGAGCGTTCCCGTCACACCACAAATAGTTGACTAATGAATATTAGTAAATATTATCAATTCAAGTTTGGGAGGATGAATGAAGCTGCTTGTCACTGGGGCGACCGGAAAGGTTGGCAATCACTTCCTGCCAGCCGTGCGATCGGATGGACGATTTGCCGGCTGCAGCATCGTCGCAATTTGCCATAACCGGACCATTGATGCCGATGACGCAACCGAGGTGTTCCGCGGCTCGCTGTCCGATCGTGCCACCGTGGAAAAGGCCATGTCCGGCGTGACCCATGTCGTTCACATGGCTGCGGTCAAGGAATCGCCCGACCTCGCGATGGACGTTGCGGTCAAGGGAATGTTCCACCTGCTCGAGGCATTCCGCGCCTCGCCCTCTGCGCGACAGTTCATCCTGATCGGCGGCGATTGCTCGGTCGGCCACGCCTTTCATCGCTATGACGGGCCCGTCACCGAAGATTCTCCAAGACGCGCCTATCCGGGCTGCTACGCGCTGACCAAGGTCATCGAGGAGGTGATGCTCGAGCAGTATCGGATTCAGTACGGCGTCAACGGCTGCTGCCTGCGTGCACCCTGGATCATGGAGAAGGACGATTTCCGTCATGCGCTGGCCTTCGGCGCGGATCAGTTTGGCGGTCCGCCCTGGAGTGATTTCCTGTCCGAGGGCGAGGTCTCGCGCCTTTCCGGCCAGAACGTCGTTCCCCTCATGCTGGACTGTGAGAGTAAGCCACTCAGGCGAAATTTTGTACATGTTTCCGACCTCGTCAATGCGATCCTGGCGGCGCTGGACAATCCGGCGGCCGAAGGCCAACTCTTCAATATCGCAATGGACGAGCCTGTCGATTACGGCCGTGTTGCCGAATACCTGAAAGACACGCGGGGTTATTCGGCACTCGAAATCCGGACTGGCCTGTTCAGCAACTGGCTGGACAACGCCAAGGCGCGGCTGAAGCTCGGTTGGCGACCGCTCTACGATCTCAGGTCGCTCATCGAGGACGCGTGGAACTATGTGCGGGCGTCCGACGATCCGCGCAAAATCTGGTACCCGGGCTGAAATCCGGTTGCACATCCAAACAACGGGAGGAGTTGTAATGAAACGAGTGGGTTTATTGGTGTCTGCGGTAGCGCTCCTGGCGCTGGCGACAGGCGTTTCAAACGCGGCCGACAAGAAGACACTGGCAATCGTGGTCAAGGGCCTCGACAATCCATTCTTCGAGCAGATCAATCTGGGTTGCAAGAAATGGATGTCGGAGCATGCCGACAGCGAATATGAATGCCTCTACACCGGGCCGGCTTCCTCGACGGACGAGTCCGGCGAGGTTCAGATCGTCGACGATCTGCTTACCAAGGGCGTGGCGGCGATCGCCATTTCGCCCTCCAATGCGCCGGCCATGGCCAACCGCATCCGCCAGATAGCACCTTCCGTTCCGGTCATGACGGTTGACGCCGACTTGCTGGAAAAGGATCGCGACCTGCGCAAGACCTATCTGGGTACCGACAACTACCTAATGGGCGTGAAAATGGCCGAGCAGGCCACCAAGCTGAAACCCAATGGCGGTACGGTGTGCCTGCAACTCGGTAACGTCGCAGCCGACAATATCAACGCTCGCGCCCAGGGCTTCCGCGACACGGCAGGCGGCGAGAAGGGAATCGAACGCCTGACCGGCCAGAACGGCTGGACCGAAATCGACGGCTGCCCGGTCTTCACCAATGACCAGGCGGATCTCGCCAACCAGCAGATGGCCGACACGTTCACGGCCAATCCGGATCTGGACGCCTTCATCCTGGTCGGCGGCTGGGCGCAGTTCGCGCCGCAGGCTTATGCCCAGGTCACCGATCAGGTCATGGACAAGCTGAAGTCGAAGAAGCTGGTCATCATCGCCGGCGATACGCTGCCGCCGCAGACCAAGGCATTCCGCGAGGGCCGCAGCCATGCGCAGGTCGGCCAGCGTCCCTTCGAGATGGGCCTTCGGGCCCCCGACGTCATGATCCAGCTGATCAATGGCGAAAAGGTGGACGATCCGCTCTTTACCGGACTGGATGTCTGCAATGGTGACGATCCCGGTTTCTGCAAAGACAACTGATCGGTTTATCTCTGCGACATGTGTGAACCGGGCCGCGTGCGGCCCGGTTCTTTATTGTCCGCCCCATGGGCGGATGTTGCCCTGCAGCGATGAATTGACCGCGGCGATGCCTGTCCGGAAGCAATTTTGGATTGATAATTCATCAATAATGATATTAGCTAATGAAGCGCTGATAAGCGCTCGAGGGTTGAAGGACCCTTGCTAAATTTGAAGGGAGGAAAGATGAAACTCAGAACTTTGGCCGGTGCGATCGCGGTAGCTGCCGTGCTCGGCACCAGCGCTTTCGCACAGGACAAGCCGGAGATCGCTTTCGTGGTCAACGGTCCGTCCGATTTCTGGAAGATCATGGAGGCTGCGGTCGCAAAGGCGCAGACCGAATTGCCGGATGTGACGCTCTCTTTCCGTTATCCGGAGCGTGCTGACGCCGCAATTCAGCGCCGCATGATGGACGATCTGGTGGCAGCGGGTGTCGACGCGATTGCCGTGTCGGTGGTGGATCCCCCGACATCGACCGACGCGATCAACTCGGTTGCTTCGCAGATTCCGTTCTTCACCTTCGACTCCGATGCGACCCAGTCCAACCGCATCGCCTATATCGGTTCGTCCAATGTCCAGCTTGGCAAGATGGCTGGCGAGTTGATGAAGAAGGCGATGGCCGGCAAGGAAGGCAAGTGCATGGGCTTCGTCGGCCTGCCGGGCGCGGACAATGCCAAGGAGCGCATCCAGGGCTACAACGAAGCCGTAGCCGGTACGGGTCTCGAACTGATCGATGTTCGCGGTGACGACATTGACCAGACTCGCGCCCGCGCCAATGTCGACGACGTTCTCGTCGCCAACCCGGAAGTCAACTGCATGGTCGGATTCTACTCCTACAATCCGCCGCGCATGTACGAGGCGCTGCGTGATGCCGGCAAGCTCGGCGATATCACGGTCGTCGCCTTCGACGAGGATCCGATCACCCTTGGCGCAGTCAAGGAAGGTTCCTTTGCCGGTACGGTTGTCCAGCAGCCCTATGAATGGGGTTATCAGGGCTCCAAGCTGATCGCGGCCTACCTGAAAGGCGACAAGTCGGGCATCCCGGCCGATGGCATCCTCATCATTCCGGGCCTGACCCTGACCAAGGATAATGTCGAAGCCTTCCAGACCGACTTCCAGGCCAAGTTGGCCGGCAAATAGCCAGGGATTTGGTTAATCTCCAAAGGAGCAGCGCCGGACACGCCATGGAGCATGTCTGGCGCTGCCTTGTTTCGGGAAGCATGTGATCAATGAGCGCCCCAGAAGAAGCTGACGCGAAGAAGACCGGATTCTCCATCAGCCTCTCCAACACCTCGAAATTCTATCCTGGCGTGGTGGCGCTGGACGACGTCAGCCTGCAGGTCGAGGCAGGCGAGATTGTTGGCCTGGTGGGGGAGAACGGTGCTGGCAAGTCGACGCTGATGAAGGTGCTCGGTGGCAGCACCGCTCCGGATCGCGGCACGATCACGATCAATGGTCAGGACTACGATTTCCTGACGCCGCCATTGGCGACCGAATTGGGCATCGCCTTTGTCCATCAAGAACTCAACCTGTTCGAGAATCTCGATGTCGCTGCCAACATCTATATTGGACGCGAGCCGCACCGCTACGGCTTCCTCCGACTGGTCGACAACGAAAAGCTGTACAGGGAGGCGCAATCCCTGCTCGACCGCCTTGGAGCAACCTTCTCGCCGACAACTCCGGTCGAGAAGCTCTCGCTGGCCCAGCGGCAGATGGTCGAGATAGCCAAGGTACTGAGCGTCGACGCGCGGCTGGTCATCTTCGACGAGCCGACATCGTCGCTGCCGGTCGCCGAGACCGAAAAGCTGCTCGAGATCATCGCCGGGCTGAAGGCGCATGGCATTGCCGTGATCTTCATTTCGCACCGCCTGCACGAAATCGTCACGGCCTGCGACCGGGTACTGGTCCTGCGCGACGGCCGCATGGTCGGTGAACTGGAGGGCGAGAAAATCAATCATGACACGATGGTCAAGCTCATGGTTGGACGAGACCTCAAGGTGGCCTATTCGCCGCCGGCCATGGAGCGCGGCCAGGCCGCACTTTCGGCCAGGGGGATCAGAACAGGCACCTATCCGCACAGGGAAATCGATCTTGATCTCCACAGCGGCGAGATTCTGGGGCTGGCGGGTCTGGTCGGGGCGGGACGCACCGAACTTGCACGTGTGCTGTTCGGGATCGACGGCGCTTTGGGCGGTTCCATACATCTTGATGGCGAGGAAATCCGGTTCGCGTCTTCGGCAGATGCGGTCAAGGCGGGGGTATTCCTGGTTCCCGAAGACAGAAAGGGGGCGGGCCTCCTTCTCGATATGACGATTGCAGAGAACATCAGCCTGCCCAATCTTGTCGCCTATTCCCGCAACAGGCTGGTTTCCCGCGAGAACGAACGGGTACAGGCGGAGAGAAGCCGCGCCGAACTCGATATCCGCGCGCCTAGTGTCACGGTACGCACCGGTGCCCTGTCTGGCGGCAACCAGCAGAAGGTAGTGCTGGCGAAATGGCTCGCGATGGAGCCGAATGTCATCATCTTCGACGAGCCGACACGCGGCATCGACATCGGCGCAAAGACGGAGATCTACAGGCTGATGCGCAATCTTGCCGACAACGGTGTCGCCGTGCTGGTGATTTCATCCGACATGGAAGAGGTGATCGGCGTATCCGACAGGGTGGCCGTGATGCATGAAGGCCATATCACCGGCATCCTGGATCGTGACCGGTCAAGCGAAGAGAATATTCTGACATTGGCAGTCGGGAAATCGATTTGATGCATTCGGGAATGAGCAACATGCTGAAGAAGGATCTCGGGCTGCTGATGCTCATCATCGTGGTGGGTGCGGTGGTGGCGATCATCAATCCGAGATTCCTTTCCACGATCAACATCGCCAACACGGCGAACCTGGTGGGCCTGTTCGGCATTTTCGCCATCGGGCAGGGCTTTGTGATCATCACGGGCGGCATCGAACTGTCCGTTGGGTCCATCATCGCCCTTCTGGGCGTGATCTTCATCGACCTCATCGCCAATCAGGGCGTGCCCTGGCCTTTGGCCATGCTGGTCGTCCTCGTTATCGGCTTCGCGATGGGGCTGGTTCACGGCCTGCTGGTCACCAAGATGAATCTTCAGCCCTTCGTGGTTACACTCTGCGGCTTGCTGATCTATCGCGGTGTCGCCCGCTTCTATACACACGACGCCACGGCGGGTTTTCCGTTCGGTGTCAATTTCCCGACGCTCGAATGGCTGACCACAGGCCGCACGGATTTCGTCGCGCTCGCGACCGGCGGCACCGTTCATTCTCTTCTCCTGCCGCATTCCTTCATGTTCATGCTTCTTCTGGCACTGGTCATGTGGTTCGTCCTGCATCGTTCGGTGTTTGGCCGTCACCTCTATGCGGTCGGCAAGAACGAGGAGGCGGCACGCTTCTCGGGTATCCGCACCACAAGGGTCATTGTCGCCGCCTATGTCATCTGCACCGTGCTGACCGCGATCGCTTCGATCTTCTTCGCCATGTACACACGCTCGATCCTGCCGTCGGGTCACGGCAATTTCTATGAGCTTTATGCCATTGCGGCCGCGGTATTGGGCGGCTTTTCGCTGCGCGGCGGAGAGGGCTCGATCGTCGGCGTGGTGCTAGGCGTGATCCTGCTGCAGGTTTTGCAGAACCTCGTCAATCTTCTCGGCATTCCCACCTCGCTCAACTTCGCGGTGATGGGCAGCGTCATCCTGATTGGCGTGCTCGCCGACAGCGAATTTACCAGATACCGGGAGCGCAAGCGCAAACTTGGCAGATTGCCGGCAGGGCCTGGCGCCACACCGGCGGTGCACACGGCGATGACACCATCCAGTGCGAGCGAAACTGGCACCAACGCCTGACTGCCTGAATGAACGAGCAAGTGTCATGAGAAGTGCAACGACCGAAAAGACGAGAAAGCCGCGAATGGCGGGCCTGCCCGCACGCCATTGGGACAGGCTGGACAATGGCGGCCTCACCTTCACCGAACTGGGCTTCGGAACGGCGCCACTCGGCAACCTCTACCGTGCCATCGACGACGAGGACGCGCATGCCATCCTCGAACGCGCCTGGCAGGGTGGCGTCCGTCATTTCGACACCGCGCCGCTTTACGGTTTCGGTCTGTCGGAAACGCGTCTCAACCGCTTCCTGCACGGCAAGCCGCGCGGTGAATATGTGCTGTCCACAAAAGTGGGTCGCCTGCTCAAGGCAGTGCCCGCCGAACAACGCGACGGCGTTGGCAAATGGTTCGCCGTACCGAACCGAAAGGAAATCTACGACTACACCTATGACGGGCTGATGCGCTCGTTCGAGTTCTCGCTGGAAAGGCTCGGCGTCGACCGCATTGACATCCTCTATCTCCACGACCTCGACGTGTTCAACCACGGCTCGCGCGAAGCCGTTGACGCGCATATCGAGGAATTCATGCGCAGCGGCTATTTCGCGCTGCTGAGCCTGCGCAATCAGGGAGTGATCAAGGCGTTCGGCGCGGGACTGAACGAATGGCAGGCCTGCCAGGCGCTCGCCGAGAAAGGCGACTTCGATCTGTTCCTGCTGGCCGGGCGCTACACGCTTCTGGAGCAGGAAGCGCTTGCTTCGTTCCTGCCGCTTTGCGAGCGACGCGGCATCGGCGTGATCGTTGGCGGTCCGTACAATTCCGGCATTCTGGCGAGCGGAGCGCGGGGAGGAGCGTATTACAATTACGACACGGCGCCGCAAGACATCCTGGAAAAGGTGGCTGCCATCGAGGCGGTGTGCGAGTCTCATGGCGTAAGAATGATCGATGCCGCGTTCCAGTTTCCGCTACGCCATCCCGCCGTGGTTTCGGTGATCCCGGGAGGACAGGGCCTCGACGAAATGGAGTCGAACCTTGCTGCGGCAGGGGCCTCCATTCCGCCGGCACTCTGGGCCGAACTCAAGGTCAATGGGCTGATGCGCGCCGATGCGCCAACGGGGTGAGGCAGGAAGGATGAAAACCGTCGATGCCCATCAGCATTTCTGGAATCCTGCCCGTGACGACTATGGCTGGCTTCCCGAAGGCGATGCGATCCTCGACCGCAGCTACACGCCTGCCGACCTGGAGTCGCAGTTGAAGCAGGTAGGCGTCGATGCGACGGTCCTGGTCCAGGCTGCCCCGACGCTCGAAGAAACGGAATATTTGCTGGGCATCGCCGACGTGACGCCCTTCGTCGCCGGTGTGGTCGGCTGGATCGATTTCGAAGACCGGACCCATATGGCTCACCTTCGCCGGCTTGCCAGGCACCCGAAATTCCTTGGCGTGCGCCCGATGATCCAGAACATCCCCGAAGACGAGTGGATGTTCCGGTCGGATATCCAGTGGGCTTTCGAGACGGTGGCGGAATTGGACCTCGCCCTCGACGCGCTCGGCTTTCCCCGGCATCTGGCGAATTTCCTCAAATTGCTCAAGCGCTATCCCGACATGCGCGTCGTGCTCGACCATTGCATGAAACCCCAGATCCGCGACAGGGAGTCCGATCCCGGCCATTTCCGCTTCTGGGCAGACGGCATGTCGCGGCTTGCCGGAGAAACGCGGGCCTGCTGCAAACTGTCCGGCATCATCACCGAAACCGGCGGGGGCTGGGACACCGACGTGCTGCGCCCCTATGCCGCCCATGTGCTCACGGCGTTCGGTTCAGACAGGGTGATGTGGGGTTCCGACTGGCCAGTCAGCCGGCTCGAGGCCGAATATGAAGAGTGGCACCGTGTAGCCCGGATATTGACGGGGGACCTTGGCGAAGCGGCCGCCAAGCGTGTCTTTGGTGAAACGGCGATCGAGTTTTATCGGCTGACTTAGGTCTTTCTCATTTGCCCCAGGACAGCGCCAGCACGTCCAGATCCCGCGCGAGGTTCAACAGGCGCTCCCTCGTGCGCTCGGACATGCGTTTCAGCGGATGGCGCACGGCGTCGCTCGCGATTACTCCGCCCTCTTTGAAGACCACCTTGGTCGCGCGCAGGCCGCACTGGCGGTTTTCGTGATTGATCAGTGGCAGACAGCGTCGCCAGTGTTCCAGCGCTGAACCGATATTGCCGGAGCGGTATTCGCTGATGATTGGCTTGATCTTGTCGGGGAACATCGCCGACGTCATCGAGCCGGTTGCGCCGGCATCGAGATCGGCGAGCAGGGTTACCGCTTCCTCGCCGTCGAACGGCCCTTCGATATGTTCGCCTGCAGATTCGATCAGCGCCGCCAGCTTGTCGGCGGCGAAGGGGCATTCGATTTTGAAGTAGCTGACATTCTCCAGTTCGCGCGCCAGCCTCGCCAGCAGGTCGACGCTCAGATTGACACCGGATAACGGCGCATCCTGGACCATGATCGGAATGTCGATCGCGTCGCTGACCGTCTTGTAATGTTCGAAGATGCCTTGCGGCGCTGCTTGCAGGCCGGTGCCGTGATAGGGCGGCATCATCATCACCATCGCCGCGCCCATCGCCTCGGCGTCCATGGCGCGCTGCATCGCGATACCTGTACTGAAGTGGCTGGTCGTGACGATGATCGGCACGCGTCCGTTGGCGTGTTCGAGGCTGAGCCGCATCAGCAGCGAACGTTCCTCATCCGAAAGCAGGAACTGCTCGGAATAATTGGCGAGGATGCAGATCGCATCGACGCCCTGGTCGATCATGCAATCGATCACCCGGCGCATGCCGTCCGCGTCGACCCTGCCGTCGTCATGAAAAGGCGTCGGCGCGACCGGCAAGATTCCCGATAACTTCTGCTTCATGCCGTTTCTCCTCCATTTTCCGTGGCCGGTCCGAAAACCTCGTCATAGGTTGACACCAATCCCCTGGCTCTCATTGCCACGGTGACCGCATTGTCGCCAGGTTTGTAGAGGGCCGAGCCGATGCCGAAGCCCGAAGCACCTGCCTGTTTCCATTCCGCGAGGTTTGTGGCGGATACGCCGCCGACGGCGTGAAGTCCGACATCCGGGGGCAGGACAGCCTTGAGCGCTTTCAGGCCCTTCGGTCCCGCGATCTCGGACGGGAACAGCTTGAGCGATTTCGCGCCGGCGCCGATCGCGGTGAAGCACTCGGTTGCCGTGAACACGCCAGGCATGGATTGCAGACCGAGTTGCAGCGCTCTTTCGATCACTTCCCGATTGCAGTTGGGAGATACGATCAGCCGTCCGCCGGCCAGCGCCACCTGGTCGACTTCTTGCGACGACAGCACCGTGCCGGCGCCGATCAGTGCGCGCTCGCCTTGGCGCGCGGACAGTTTTTCGATGCTGACGAATGGATCAGGCGAATTGAGCGGGACCTCGATGATCGTGATACCGGCCTCGACCAGCGCGTCGCCGATGGGTTCGACTACTTCCGGCGTCACACCCCTTAGAATGGCGATGATCTCCCGCATCAACCTGCCTCCTCGCGCAACAAGTCGCGCACCCTGGACAGCCCGGCCAGTGTCAGGGCCTCGGCGTCATGGCGCTCGACCAGCCCACCGGCGAATTCGATGGCGGCGGCATAGCGCCCGGCCAGTGCATCCGTGCCGACAAGATGAACTGTGCGGCCCTCCCAATAATTGCGGGTCGCCGCCAGTTCAACACCGATCAAAAGCCCGGACAGGCGCGACCGCGCTGCTTCCCGTCCGAGGCCTTCCAGCAGGGCCGTGGCCCGGATCGAAAACAGGGCTCCGGTCAGTTGCTGCGGCGTTTCAAGGCTGGTTGCAACGGCTGACATGAAGGCTTCGTCGTCACAGCCATCGCCTGCGAGCGAATGACGCAGGATCGAATGATCAGCCATGACAGCGAACATCTCGCCGGTCATGAAAGTCGAGAAACAGCGGACACGGCCGCCCTCCAGCCGCGCCCATTTGGCGTGCGTGCCGGGCAAGCATACGACTGCATCGGTAAGGCCGCGCTCGGCGATAAGCCCGGCGAGCTGGGTTTCCTCGCCGCGCATGACATCCGCCGGCTCCAACTGGCACAGGCCGGGAACGATGGCGACCGCGATGCGCCCGTCAGCCGTCTCGACCGGGGTCAGGCCGCCGGTCGCGACCGGTTCGCATGGCACCTCACGATAGGCTGCCTCCTTCCAACCGTTCCTCGCGCCGGCCATGCCGCAAACGATAATTTGCGTCGTTGCATCAGCGCGGAGCTTATCGCCCGTCAGTGCGAGCAAAGCGCCTTCGAAATCGCCGGTCTTCAGCTTGCCCATGCCATCGGACGATGTACGACGCACCAGCACTTCACCCGAGCTATCGAGTACCCATGCACGCAGCGTGGAAGTGCCCCAGTCAACGAGCAGGCAGTCGGCGATTTCATGATGTGAAGACAAGTCGAAGTCTCATGCGTAGAAGGGTTCTACAGCGATGCGCCGCCCGAGAAGCATGGCGTCGGCGACGAGCGCCAGTGGCGCGATGTCCATGTCGATGGCGCCGGTGCGTACAAGTTCCGCCATGCGCGCGTACAGGCGCGGATATTCGCCATTCAGCGGATCTCCGCTCTGATCGGGAGTTGGCAGTTTGTTGCCATCGATGGCGAGTTCGGCGCCGCCGCCGGAAAGAAGCATGTGCCCCTCGCTCGTTTCAGCTTCGATCGTCCAGATCTGATCGCCTTCCTCACCCCAGTCAAAGAGAGCGCAGACATCATCCGCATGCGGATGGCGGAAAGTCAGCGAGGCAGCGATGGGCGTCTGCCGATTTGCCGGAAACTGGAGCAGCGCTCCCTTTAACTGTACCGGATCGGGAACGATTTCCGTCAGGATAGACAAAGCGTTGATGCCTGGATCGAACACACCGAAACCGCCAGGTTCCCATATCCAGTCCTGCCCAGGATGCCAGCGTCGCACGTCTTCCTTCCAGGTGACGGAGAGTCGGTGAAGCCGCTTGTCTTTCAGCCACATCTTTGCCGCGGCAACCTGTGGCGCCTGGCGCGAATGCCATGTAGCGAAGATCGAAACCCTGGCTTCCTGCGCCTTCGCTTTCAGTTGCAGGCATTCTGAGATGGTGGCGCCAGGCGGCTTCTCGAGCATCACGTGTCGTCCTGCAGCGATGGAGGCGATCGCGTATGCGAACCGCGATGCGGGGGGCATGCACAGCGACACGACCTCGATATCGGGGCGCGCTTCGAGCATCGTTTCGACGTCACGGAATGACTCGGTGCCGTTGATTGAATGATTGCGCGAAACGGTTGCAGCAAGCTGCCAGTCCGGTGAAGCCGCGATCGAGGGTACATGCTGATCGCGTGCGATCTTGCCGATCCCGACCAGTGCAATCTTCATGGGTGACGATTGGGCCATCAGTGCGAATCCCGTCCAACCGGAGCGCCGCGGCACCCTTTGAGGAAGTCCAGATCGGCCCCGGTATCCGCGCCCTGGACATGAGTCTGGTGCAGCCAGGCGTAACCCGATGCCGGCTGGTCGCCGGGCGCGGCCCAGTCCGACAGGCGCGTCGACAATTCCTCGTCCGGTATGTCGAGGTGCAGTCGCCGTTGCGGGACATCCAGCTCGATCATGTCGCCATCGCGCACGATTGCCAGCGGTCCGCCGCTCGCGGCTTCAGGCGATGTATGCAATACGACGGTGCCATAGGCGGTTCCGGACATGCGGGCATCCGATATGCGCACCATGTCGGTAATGCCTTTTTTGAGTATCTTGGGCGGCAGGCCCATATTCCCGACTTCCGCCATGCCGGGATAACCCTTCGGGCCGCAATTCTTCAGCACGAGTACGCAGGTCTCGTCCACATCAAGCGCATCGTCGTCGATACGCTTTTTGTAGTCGTCGATGTCTTCGAAGACCACGGCGCGCCCGCGATGGGTGAGCAGATGCGGGGAAGCGGCGGAAGGCTTGATCACTGCGCCATTTGGAGAAAGGTTTCCCTTGAGTACGGCGATGCCGCCCTGTGCGGTCAGTGCTTTTTCAACCGGCAGGATGACGTCCTCGTTCTGGTTCACGACATCCTTGACCTGGTCCCAGATGCTTTCCCCGGATACGGTAAGAGCCTCCCTGTTCAGCATCCCTGCTTCGCCGAGCCGTTTCAACACGACCGGAAGCCCGCCGGCGTAGAAGAATTCCTCCATCAGATATTTGCCCGACGGCATCAGGTTAACGATCGTCGGAATATCGCGGCCAAACCTGTCCCAATCGTCCAGGGTAAGATCGACGCCGACTCTTCCGGCGATGGCGAGGAGATGGATAACCGCATTTGTCGACCCCCCGATCGCGCCATTGGTACGGATTGCGTTCTCGAAGGCTTGCCGGGTCAGGACATCGGACGGTTTCAGATCGTCCTTGACCATTTGCACGATCCGCCGCCCGGAAAGTTGTGCCATCGTCCGGCGGCGGCTGTCGACGGCGGGAATGGCCGCGTTGCCCGAGAGCGCCATGCCGAGCGCCTCCGCCATGGAGGCCATGGTGGAAGCAGTCCCCATCGTGTTGCACGACCCTGGTGAGCGCGACATCGAGGCTTCCGCTTCGAGAAATTGCTCCGCTGACATTTCGCCGGCCTTCACTGCCTCGGAGAACTTCCACAGATGCGTGCCCGAACCGACACGTTCGCCCTGGAAGTAACCGTTCAACATGGGACCGCCGGTCACCATAATCGAGGGCAGGTCGGTGGAAGCCGCGCCCATCAGCAGGCTGGGCGTGGTCTTGTCGCAGCCAACCATCAAGACGACACCGTCCATGGGTTGGCCGCGTATCGCCTCCTCCACCGCCATCGCGGCGAGATTCCTGAACATCATCGCGGTTGGCCGGAATGAGCTTTCCGCGGTGGAGAATACGGGCACTTCGACCGGGAACCCGCCGGCCTCGTACACGCCGTTTTTCACCCGTTCCGCCAGATCCCGCAGATGCGCGTTGCAAGGCGTGAGCTCCGACCATGTGTTGAGGATGCCGATGACCGGGCGGCCGTCGAACATGTCGTGCGGAAACCCTTGGTTCTTCATCCAGCCGCGATGATAGATCTGGTCTCGACCCGTACCGCCGAACCACTCCTGCGACCGCAATCGGCGCGGCCATATGGCGGGCTTGAAGCTCATGTGTTTAGCCTGGAGACACGTAGCTCGCACAACATGGATCAACTCTGTTTCTGCTTGTTGTAGACGTCGAATACCACCGCCGCGAGCAATACGAGGCCCTTGATCATCTGCTGGTAATCGATGCCGATGCCCATGATCGACATGCCGTTGTTGAGCACGCCCATGAGGAAGGCGCCCACCACCGCCCCGACAATGGTGCCTACGCCACCGGACATCGAGGCGCCGCCGATGAATACAGCCGCGATCACGTCGAGTTCCAGCGCGAAACCGGCTTTCGGCGTGGCGGTGTTCAGTCGTGCGGCGAACACCATGCCGGCGGCGGCGGCCAGCACGCCCATGTTGACGAAGGCCAGGAATGTAAGCCGTTCGGTCTTGATGCCGGACAGCTTGGCGGCCTTGGAGTTGCCGCCCAGCGCGTAGACTCGCCGCCCGATTACCGTGTTCTGCGTCAGGAAGGCGTAGACCATGGTCAGCACCGCCATGGTGATCAGCACATTGGGCAAGCCACGGAAGGTCGAAAGCTTGTAGGTGATGAAGATCAGCGCTGCCGTGACGATGGCGTTGCGGGCAACGAACAGGCCGCGGGGCTCGTCGAGCACGCCATAGGCACGGTTGCGCGCGCGTTGGCGCATGCCGATCCAGATCAGCGCGGCGGCTGCTACCGCGCCGACCAGCAGCGCCAGGACGTTGACATTGCGGACATCGAAGAGCCCGGCCAGGCTCTTGCCGAAACCGGCAGGAAACACGTCTGGTACGAATCCGTTGGCGATCACCTGGAATTCACGCGGGAACGGGCCGACGGACTGGCCTTCCAGAAGCCATAGTGACAGCCCGCGAAACACCAGCATGCCCGCCAGCGTGACAATGAAGGAGGGGATGCGCCAGTAGGCGATCCAGTAGCCCTGCGCGGCACCGATCAAACCCCCGACAATCAGGCAAACGGCTACGGCCACGATCATCGGCTGGTGAAGATGGACCATCATCACGGCCGCAAGCGCGCCGATGAAACCCATGACCGAACCGACCGACAGGTCGATATTGCCGGACACGATGACGACGAGCATGCCAAGCGCCATGATGACGATGTAGGAGTTCTGCAGCAGCAGATTGGTGATGTTGACCGCGCTCAGCAATGTGCCGTCCGTTACGATCTGGAAGAACAGCATGATCGCGATGAGGGCAAACAGCAGGCCGTATTCGCGCAGATGCGAGGCAAGATATTCGCCAACGCGCTTGCCGGAGCCGGATGTCCTTTCGGCGGTGTCCTCGCCTTGAACCAGAGCCACGCTCTCCCTCCCTATTCGTTGACGATGAGCGACATGATGCGCTCCTGGCTCGCCTCGGCCGCGGATAGGTCGGCGACGAGCTTGCCCTCGTTCATCACATAAATGCGGTCGCACATGCCGATGAGTTCGGGCATCTCCGACGAGATCATGACGACACCCTTTCCCTGAGCCGCCAGATCATTGATGATGGTGTAGATTTCGTATTTCGCCCCGACGTCGATACCACGCGTCGGTTCGTCGAGGATCAGCACCTGGGGCGTGGTGTTGAGCCATTTGGCCAGCACGACCTTCTGCTGGTTGCCGCCCGACAGATTGACCACCTTCTGGAAGACCGTCGGGGTGCGGATGTTGAGCGCGTCGCGGAACTTCTCGGCGACCCGCGTCTCTTCGTTGCGGTCGAGAACACCCGCCGATGCCACGCCTTCGAGATTGGCAAGCGTCGTATTGAAGCGAATGGTTTCATCGAGAACCAGGCCGAGCGACTTGCGGTCCTCGGTCACATAGGAGATCCCCGCATCGATGGCACGATCGGCGCTTGAAACATCGATCGGTTTGCCGCCGATGCTCACCGCGCCGGAGATGTTCCTGCCATAGCTGTGGCCGAAGATCGACATCGCCAGTTCGGTGCGGCCTGATCCCATGAGACCCGCGATGCCGACGACCTCGCCCTTGCGCACCTTGAAGCTGGCATTCTTGATCACCTGGCGCTCGGTATGCTCGGGGTGCCAGACATTCCACCCTTCCACTTCCATCAGCACTTCGCCCGGCTGGTGGGTGCGCTCGGGGAAACGATGCGTCATGTCGCGCCCGACCATGTCGCGGACAATCCGGTTCTCGCTTAAGCCTTCCGAAGCGTCGAGCGTGGAAATCGTCGTACCGTCGCGGATCACGGTGACTGTGTCGGCGACGTAGCGCACCTCGCCGAGCTTGTGGGAAATGATGATGCAGGTCACCCCGTGCGACTGCAATTCCAGCATCAGGTCGAGCAGCTTCCTGCTGTCGCTTTCCTGAAGTGCCGCCGTCGGTTCGTCGAGGATCAGCAGTTTGACGTCCTTTGACAGCGCCTTGGCGATTTCGACCAGTTGCTGTTTGCCCACGCCGATGCTGTCCACCTTGGTTGTCGGCGGTTCCTTCAGGCCGACCTTTGCCAGCAGCGCCTCGGTACGCTTGTTGGTCTCGTGCCAGTCGATGACGCCGCGGTTGGCGCGCT
The DNA here is from genome assembly GCA_022340185.1 of Salaquimonas sp. GTDB lineage: Bacteria > Pseudomonadota > Alphaproteobacteria > Rhizobiales > Rhizobiaceae > BOKV01. Next base: position 35,405 of record JAJDOK010000084.1, read on the forward strand.
CGTTGCCGAGAAAGATGTTTTCGGCGATCGAAAGCTGCGGGATCAGCGCCAGTTCCTGATGGATGATGATGATGCCGCGATCCTCGCTGTCGCGGATGTCGCGGAAGGCGACGGGCTCGTCCTCGAAGATGATCTCGCCGTCATAGCTGCCGGCGGGATAGATGCCGGACAGGACTTTCATCAGCGTGGATTTGCCCGCGCCGTTCTCGCCGCAGATCGCGTGTATCTCGCCCTGGCGCACGCTTACGCTCACCCGGTCGAGCGCCCGAACACCGGGAAACTCCTTGGTGATATCTCGCATTTCGAGAAGCGTACTCATGGCGGCGGCTCCGCCTCTTTTAAGGCGAGGGCACTCCCCGCTGCAAACCCGGCGGGAAGTGCCCGGCCAAATGAAGCCTACTTACTGGATCTGGTCCTTGGTGTAATAACCGGAACCGATCAGCACCTCTTCCCAGTTGTCCTTGTCGACGGAAACCGGCTCCAGCAGATAGGACGGCACGACCTTGACGCCGTTGTCATAGGTCTTGGTGTCGTTGATTTTCGGCTCGCCGCCCTGAAGCAGCGCATCGACCATGCCTACCGTGACGCCCGCAAGTTCGCGCGTGTCCTTGAAGATGGTTGAGTACTGCTCGCCTGCCAGGATCGACTTGACCGAAGGAATTTCCGCATCCTGGCCGGTGACGATCGGCATTTTCAGATCGCCCGAACCGTAGCCGACGCCCTTCAGTGCCGAAAGAATGCCGATGGACAGGCCGTCATAGGGCGAAAGCGCGCCATGGAGTTGCTTGTCGCCATAATTGGCCGAAAGCAGATTTTCCATGCGCGACTGGGCCACAGCGCCATCCCAGCGCAGCGTACCGACCGTATCCATGCCCATCTGTCCCGAAGGAATGACGATTTCGCCGGAATCGATCATCGGTTGCAGAACCGACATGGCGCCGTTGTAGAAGAAGAAGGCGTTGTTGTCGTCCGGCGAGCCGCCGAACAGTTCGACGTTCCATGGCTTGGCGTCGGGGAAGCGTTCCTTCAGGCCCTGCACCAGCGAATTGGCCTGCTGCACGCCGACCTTGAAGTTGTCGAAGGTCGCGTAATAGTCGACATTGGCGCTGTCGCGGATCAGGCGGTCATAGGCGATGATCTTGATGCCGGAGGCCGCGGCGTTTTCCAGTGCGTTGGACAATGTCGTGCCGTCGATGGCGGCAATGACGAGGACGTTCACACCCTTGGTGATCATGTTCTCGATCTGCGCCAGCTGGTTGGGGATGTCATCCTCGGCATATTGCAGGTCGGTGGCATAACCTGCCTTTTCGAACTGCTTCACCATCGAATTGCCGTCTGAAATCCATCGTGACGACGATTTGGTGGGCATTGCGATGCCGATGGTACCCTTGTCCTGTGCAACCGCCGGAGCGGTGAAAACCGCCGCGCCGATGGCGAGCGCGGATATCAGGCCGAATAATTTCCTCATTTGATCCTCCCGGAAAATCCTTCTGCCAACATCCTCCCCTCCGAGGCGATGGCAAACGACACAGGCCCGTGCTGGACCCGCGCGAACGGTAGGGAGTTCCCCGAATGCATTTCAATTAATTAGATTGACAGTCTGCATACCATTATTGATATGAAGGTTATGCCCAGTCAAACGCACCGGCTGCAACTGAGGGATTTCCGGCTGATCCAGGCCATTGTGGAGACCGGTCAATTGGCGCTTGCTGCCGAGCGGCTCTCGATGACCCAGCCGGCCGCCTCGCGCCTGCTCGCCAGCATAGAACGGCAGATCGGCACGCCGATCTTCATCCGCCATCCCAAGGGCATGACGCCATCCCCGATCGGCGTAACGCTGGTGCACAACGCCAACGGCCTTCTGCGCAGCTTCGAGCGGACCATCCAGGAAACGGATGCGGCGATTGCCGGACGCACCGGTACGGTTCGAGTAGGCGCGGTCACCGGCGGAGCCGTCGGGCTCGTGGTTCCCGCCATCCGCAAGCTCAAGGAATCGGCGGCCAGTGCGGACATACATGTCGATGTGGCATCGAGCGACGTGCTGATCGCAGGACTGCTGCGCGGCGATTTTGATTTCGTGCTTGCGCGCATCACGCCCGGAATCGACACACGGCAGTTCTCGCTGTCGCGTGGCCGCGTCGAAGTGGTGCGTTTTCTGGTTCGGCGCGGCCACCGGCTGATCAAGGGCCGGCCGCTGCATCTGCACGAGCTCGTCGGTTACGAATGGGTCGTCCAGGCGCCCCACACACCGATGCGCCTGGCCGTCGAGGAGGCGTTCATTGCGCAGGGCATTCCCCTGCCGACGGAAATCATCAACACGACGTCGCTATTGGTGATGATCGCCTATCTGGCTTCGACGGACGCCATCGCGCCTGCATCGCGGGAACTGGCTGGACTGGTTGCACCGGGCGAGGGGGACAGCCAGCTGGTCGCGCTTGATCTCGATCAGCCGATCACAGTCAACCCGTACCACCTCATCTGCCTGAAGCATCAGATGAGGAGTCCTCTGGCGCAGCGGCTGCAGGATCTCGTTTTCCAGGGGCTTTCACAGAATGCGGCGGGTTAGCTGGGCGGCGTGCACTATGGGCAGGATATTGTCCAAGACGAGTTGGCCGCGAATGCCTGGCGAACAAGGTGAAGCGAAAGCTGAACTCGACCGATGAGATCGATGCCTTGAGCGATCTGTTCATCCTGCGTGGCGTGCCCGCGTTCATACGGTCTGACAATGGCCCGGAGTTCGTTGCCCATGCCGTGCGGGACTGGATCAAGGCCGTCGGCGCCAAGACGGCCCACATCGAGCCAGGCTCACCCCTCTCGGCGGCGCTTCGCTTGCCTGCCGGGCAATGCATGGGAGAACGGATGTTGCGAGAGCTTCAATGCGCGGTTCCGCGACGAGCTGGTCGACGGGGAGATCTTTTACTCACTGCGGGAGGCCAAGATCATAATCGAAAGCTGGCGCCAGCATTACAACACGAAACGACCGCACAGCGCCTTGGGATACAGGCCGCCAGCGCCCGAAACCATCATCACGGTGGCGCAGAGGCCGGTCATGCACTAACAATCAAACTGGACCACTCAGGTAAGGCTGCTCAATTGCGCCCACCCTTGGCGATCAGGCGATCCGTTCCATCGTCTTGATACCGGCGACACCGCCGGTGACGATCGCCGCGAAGGTGATGATCGAGCCGACGGCGAGCGTCGAAAATCCCGTGATCGCCTGACCGACCGTGCAGCCGAGCGCCAGCACGCCGCCGATACCCATCAACACCGCGCCGACCATGTTGCGTGCAGCGTCCCCGGAATCGGCGAAGGAGGATAGCGACAGCCGGCCGGAACTCACCGCGCCGATGAAGCCGCCCGCGATCGCGCCGAACGTGGTGGTGACCGCGAATCCCGGCGGGCCGAGTGCGGTATAGCGCATCAGATAGTCGATTGTGTCGCCGGCGGGCCGGACATAGGTCAGCGAGATCAGCTGCACCGGCACGTCGGCGAACTCGTCGGCAGCCAGTCCCGTCAGGAACCATCCGGCGGTGACGCACAGCCCGATGCCGAACCCGGCCACGATGTCGCGCGGGGAGGAACGGAACGAGGCGTCCTTGAAGCAGTAGATCAGCAGCACCGCCGCAATGACGAGCACACTGATGAAGATGGCCGTCTGCGCGGAAAGTCCGCTCGCCCAGGAGATGATTTCACCCAGCCGCTGCGTTTCCATGCCCGAGCCGGCGAGGTCTATGGCGGTCGGGTCGAAAATCGCGACGCGCAGTGGACCGATCAGCCCTCCGATGGTGATGAAGGCGAAGATGCCGGTAATGATGAGGACGACAACCGAACCAAGGTCGCCGCCGCCGGCACGCACCAGATTGCGGCTGATGCAGCCGCCCGCAAACACCATGCCGAAACCGAACATCAGCCCGCCGGCAATATTGGCGAGCCAGTTGAGATTGGGCGCCAGATACATGGAATCGGCCATGTTGGCGACGCCTGCGCCCTCGATGGCCGCGACGCCCAATATGGCCGTGGCGCCGGCGAGCAGCCAGGCACGGAAACGGTTGTAGCTGCCGAAGGTGACGATGTCGGAGATCGAGCCCATCGTGCAGAAATTGGTTCTCTGCACGATGAAGCCGAAGACGAGACCGATGATGAGTCCGCCCCAGCCGATATAAAACGCAGCCGATTCGATAACGGCCTCGCGCCAGACCTCGATCATGTTTGCCTCCTCCCATGCATTCGCAAGCGCATATGCAGCCTATTTTCACTGATTATAGAAACATTGCAATATTTGAATGTAATTTACGTGCAAGGTCATGGATGCAGTCGGAGCGAACACCGCGGCAACGGCCGCCGTAGCCGGACCTAGTGAGCAGGTTTCACATAGCGCCGCCAGTCGTGCTCTTCGGCAAAGCCCAGCATTTCGCGAATCTTGCGGTTTGAAAACAGCGCCTCGTATTCGCCCAGCTCACGGCTGAGCGGCACATTGGGGAAGAAGCGTTTCAGGATTTCGGCGTTCGGGATATCCATGCCATTGGTGTCATTGCCGGCATTGAACACCTGATAGCCAAGCCCGTCCTTCTGCAGGCACAGATCGACGATCTGGCCGAGATCGCGCGCGTCGATATAGCAGAAGATGTTGCGCCGCCTTTGCGCCGGATCGGCGAAGAAGCCGGGGAAGAGATCGTATTCGTGCGGCTCGATCACATTGCCGATCCTCAGCGCATAGATATCGAAGCCCGAGCGGCGCTGGAACGCGCGTGCGGTCTTCTCGTTGACGACCTTGGAAAGCCCGTAGCTGTCCATGGGATCGACGTCGTAATCTTCTTCGACCGGCAAGGAGTGCGGATCGGTCTTGCCGTCGGAGAAGCAAACGCCATAGGTGGTTTCCGACGAGGCGATCACGATTTTCCGGATTCCAAGTTTTACGGCGGCCTCGATCACGTTATAGGTGCCGATCGCGTTGACCCGGAAAGTCTCGTTGTCCGGCTTGATCAGGATGCGCGGTATGGCGGCGAAATGAACTACCGCATCGAAAGCGGGAACCCCGGTGCCGGGTTCCAGTTCGTCGAAATTGGCATAGGACGTCATGACGTTAAACATCTGGCCGGAATCGGTGATGTCGGCGCTCAGATTGTCGACGCCGGGATGGTCGAGCGGCGTCAGGTCCACATTGACCACGCGGTGACCCCTGTCGAGGAGATAGGGAACGACATGGCGGCCGGCCTTGCCCGATCCGCCCGTGAACAGAATGCGCTTTGCCATGAATGACTCCGGCTGGAAGATTGCGTTATGCAGCCTATAGCAAGCCAGGTCCGGTTCGGTCGAATCGCAGCCTCATGATCCCGGTGCGCAAAAAGCCAAAAGGCCCCGGCAATGCCGGAGCCCTTCGGAGGAGATTGCTTGGGAATCGGTTAGCGGCAGATGCGGACGCGATGCCAGCGCCAGCCATAGTAACCCCACAGCCTGCGCTTCACCCACCAGCAATGCGGGAAATAGCCGTAGCCATAACCGCCGCCATAATAGTGGACCTGCGTGGCCTGGTTGGCAGTCGATTCGATCGGTGCCAGACGGGTCATGCCGGCGGCCGAAGCGGAAGTGGAAACGGCGGCGGCGCCGCTTGTCGAGAGGACGGCAATGGCGATGGCCGTCGAAAGAGTCTTGCGGATCTTGGTCATGTCAAGGTCTCCTCTGGAGTTGTAGTCAGGGCAACACACCCTGCCATGACCCCGAGATGGGACCTCAGGTTCGGAGTACCTGTGCCATCTGGCACAGGCGATAAGAAAGCTAATTAAAACAACATATTGGCAGGAAAAATATTTCAGGTGCGGCTCAGCCCCAATTGTCCCGCAGATCCGCGGCGGCATAGATCGCGCCCAGCATGAGGCGACGCAGCGGCGCCAGCGCAAAGCGCGGCAGGGGTCGGCGCATGATCGCCGGGATTGCTTCGCCCGCGTCTTTCGTCCCCGCTATGAAATTGGCCATCAGCCTGCCCGTATAACCGCTCATGGCAACGCCATTGCCGTGCCAGGCGAAGGCGCCAAAGGCGTTTTCAACATCGCCCAGCGGCCCGGCATAGGGCGTCAGCGGACGGGTCAGGCAGACAAAGCCCGACCAGGCGTAGTCGCTCTCGATATGCGCCCAGCTCGGGAACAGCCGCTCGAAGCTGGCGCGCAGAGCATTCTGGCTGCGTTTCATGCCGTCGGGCGAGGCATCGATCCCGCCGCGTCCGCCGAACAGGAAGCGTCCGTCCGGCAAGAGCCGGAAATAATGCAGCAGATCTCGCGTATCATGCGCCGGCGCCACACTGTTCCAGCCCTGCGCCGAACGCTCCCCCTCGCTGATCTTCCGCGTCACCATGATGCGCGACAGCGCCGGCAGCAGCCGCCCGCCGACCCATGGCGCAACATCTTCCGGCGTATAGCCATTGGTTGCCAGCAGTACCTTGTCAGCCGTGATTTCCGCGTCCGCAGTCCGCAGGACATGCCGTCCGCTCGTCATGCGCCACTGGGTCACCTGTGAATCGGCGAAGATGATCGCGCCGGCCCTGTGGGTGGCTGCGGCGAGCCCGCGCAGATATTTCAAGGGATGCAGGCCGAAGGCTTCGGGATCGAGCAGGCCGGCATGGAAATGCGGGCCGCAATAGCCGCGTTCGGCAAGTTCCCCGGCCGTGAGGAAACGCTGGTCGAGGCCGAAGGTCGCGTTCATGAACGCCGTCTCCTCCCGCAATGGTCCAATTCGCGATCGCTTGTGGGCGAGGCGCAGATCGCCGCCCTGTGTCGCATCGGCGTCCACACCTTCTGATGACAGGAAATCACGCACATGCGCCACCGAATCGCGCAACGCCCGGTGAAAGGTGCGCGTTTCGTCGATGCCGTGGCGGCGGATCATGACCTCGTAGGAAAGCTTTGCCGCGCCGGCCGAGCAGAAACCCCCATTGCGTCCGGAAGCGCCCCAGCCGGGCCGCCCGGCATCAAGGATGATCACCTTCATGCCGTGAACGCGGCTGAGCCACAACGCTGCCGTCAGACCGGCATAGCCGCCGCCGACAATGGCGACATCGGCCATATGCGCGCCGCTGCAGCGGGGCGGCGCAAAGCTGAGTGGCGCAGCGGTGTCTTCCCAGTAGCTCGGCACCGGACGGGAGAATTCATAGGCGCTTTGATGGTAGAGCGGCATGTGTCGCTGTTCTCTGGTGGCCGGCGATTCTTCAGCTATAGCACCCTCCCTGTCCGGTTGCAGACAGATTGCCGGTCTGCGGCAATGGTTGCATCCGGCCCGGTTCTGTTTCAAAGACGACGGGTGATTCCGCCGCCATGGAGCTGACATGACCATCAGGTTGCACAAGGGTGATCTGCCCGACCTAGACCGCTATCGCGACAGCGCGGCGATCGACACCGAAACCCTGGGTCTTGTTCCCGCACGCGACCGGCTTTGCGTCGTGCAACTTTCCAATGGCGACGGCACCGCCGATGTGGTGCAGATCGCGCAAGGACAAAACAGCGCGCCCAATCTCGAAAAGCTGCTCGCCGACGAGACCGTCACCAAGATCTTCCACTTCGCCCGCTTCGATCTCGCCGTGCTGTTTCATGCCTTCGGCGTCATGGCGTCGCCGGTCTATTGCACCAAGATCGCCTCGAAACTGGTCCGCACCTATACCGACCGCCACGGCCTGAAGGATCTTGCGCGCGAATTGCTCGGCGTGGACATCTCCAAGCAGCAGCAGAGCTCCGACTGGGCGGCAGACGAATTGACGCAGGCCCAGCTCGAATATGCCGCTTCCGACGTTCTTCACCTGCACCAGTTGCGTGAACGGCTGGACCGGATGTTGGCGCGCGAGGACCGTCGCCAATTCGCCGAAGCGGCCTTTGAATTTCTGCCGTGGCGCACCCGCCTGGATCTTGCCGGCTGGCCGGGCGATGACATTTTCGCCCATAGCTGACTTTTGTCGGGGCCATGGGTCTGCCGCCGTCGGCATTCGCCGATTGGATTGGTTAACGAAATTGCCGTAAAATAACCAAGAAGCTCATATTGTTGCAGCGCAAGCGCCGTGTGGCAGAATGGCGATGGCGCGGCCAACCGGGCGGAACTGGACGACAAGTTGACGATTTCCGATTCCACACTACCGCAGGGGATGCGCGCGGCTTTGCATCACGCGCCGCGTGTGGAACTGCGTGGCGGTCCGGCCTGGGCCGAGGAAGAGGACTATTCGAGACGCCCACGGTCCGAAAGTCAGCCCGCGGGGGATCGCCCGACCGCGAGCCGTGATACCGATGACGGTCGGGAAGGCTTTTCCGGAAACCGCACGAAAGCCGATTTCGAGCGCGCCCGGCGTCACAGCCGCATCGTGGCGTTCCTGAAGATCGGCCTGCCTGCCTCGGCCGTTCTGACCATGATTGCAATCGTGGCCGCACTCGTCTTTTCTGGCGGAAACCTGCCATCGGTAGGTATCGGCGGTATCAAGATCGAGAACGGCAAACTCGTGATGGACAATCCGAAACTCAACGGTACCGATTCCAATCAGCGGCCCTACACTCTGACAGCTCGCAAGGCGATCCAGGACGCCGCCAATCCGAGCCGCATCACGCTGGAAAAGATCGATGCGCGCCTGCCGTTGAGCGAAACGAGCTTTGCCACGGTCACCGCCGGAACCGGCATCTACGACGCCGACGGCAAGACATTGCGTCTGGGTGACAAGGTTGCGGTCGATACGCAGGACGGCATGAGTGTCCGCCTGCAGGACGCGGCCATCGACATTGCTTCGGGCACGCTGAGCACTCAGAACCCGGTGAATGTCGACACTGGACGGGTATTTTTGTCCGCCGACACGCTTACGGTGGAGGACAAGGGTGACAGGATCATCTTTCAGGACCGTGTGCACATGACCATTCGCCCGGCCGGTGAGAGCGAAGGTAGCGGTGCGATCGCCATTCCCACCATGCCGATCGTGGGCGAGATCAGTTCACAAGATCATGCAAGTTCACCGGGGAAGGCCGCCGAGTAATGGCTAGCGCAGGTCCGGTACGCGTTGTTTGCGACGCCTTTTTCCCGCGCGCCGTCATGGTGGCGCTTGTCTTGATGATGTTCGCCGCACCGGCGCCGGCGCAGAATTTCGGCGGCGCTTTCGAGGGCATGCGCGACACGGACGCACCGGTCGAGATCGAAGCCGATCGCCTCGAGGTTGTCGACAAGCAGGGTCTCGCCGTCTTCGAGGGCAATGTCAGCGTTGTCCAGGGTTCGACACTGCTGAAGACAAAACGCCTTACGGTGCGCTATGTCAGCGGCAAGGGGGCAGCGGGTCCCGGCGGCAACATCCGAACCATCGAGGCCAGTGGCCGGGTTGCGGTACGCTCGAAAGACCAGACCGCCAGCGCCGACAAGGCGATCGTCGACATGGAAAAACAAATGGCTACGCTTTCCGGCAATGTTTCGATCAGCCAAGGCAAGAACATCGTGACCGGATGCGTTCTGACCATCAATCTGGCGACCAATGCCGCCACGCTTCAGCCCTGTTCCAGTAACAGCGGCCGGGTGAAGATGCTTTTCACGCCCAAATCCGGCGGTGGGCAATAATGGCGGCTGGCGAGGAGATCCCGGTCAAGCCGACCGGCGCCAAGCGTCCGAAGGCCTCGCTCGTGCGCGAAACGGGGGATTTTCTCCGCCAGATTCTCGACGACATGGCCGCTCTGCCCCGTGATGGCGCAGCCTTTTTGCGTCGCAATCTGCCCGCGCGCGCACCGCGCATGCCTCGTCTTGGCAAACCGATAAACCTGGGAAAACTGCCGCGCGTGTCCGAATTGCCGAGGATGATGGATCTGCGCCGTGTCCTTGCCCGTGCGAATGTCGCCGCGCCGGCGCATATCCGTCCCAATGGCGCTGGCAATGGCGAGCTGAAAACGGCCGGCCGCCAGGGTGTCATGGCGGCGGTTGGCCTTCAGAAGAGTTTCAAGGCGCGCCAGGTCGTCCAGGGCGTGACGCTTGGCGTGCGCCGTGGCGAAGCCGTTGGCCTGCTTGGGCCGAACGGTGCCGGCAAGACCACCTGCTTCTACATGATCACCGGTCTGATCAAGCCCGATTCCGGCCGCATCGAACTCGACGGCCACGATATCACCGATACGCCGATGTATCGCCGCGCGCGGCTCGGCATCGGCTATCTGCCGCAGGAAGCCTCGATTTTCCGCGGCCTGTCGGTTGAAAACAATATCCGCGCCGTGCTCGAAATCGTCGAGCCGAGCCATCGCCAGCGCGAACGCCAGCTCGATGCGCTGCTCGACGAGTTCTCGATCACCCATTTGCGCAAGCTGCCCTCGATCGCACTGTCGGGCGGCGAAAGAAGGCGCTGTGAAATCGCCCGCGCACTGGCGACACGGCCGTCCTTCATGCTACTCGACGAGCCCTTCGCCGGCATCGACCCCATCGCCGTTGGCGATATCCAGCAGCTTGTCCGCCACCTCACCAAACGCGGTATCGGCGTGCTGATCACCGACCACAACGTCAGAGAGACACTGGGTCTGATCGACCGCGCCTATATCATCGCATCGGGCCGCGTCCTGACCCACGGTTCGCCCGACGAGGTGGTGCTGAACCCTGATGTCAGGCGCACATATCTGGGTGAGCAGTTTACACTTTGAGAACTTAGTGCTTCTATGCTGCCCCAAAGAAGCAAGAAACGGGCCAGATAGCGCAAGATGTTGCGCCAGCCAGGTTCGGCAGTGGCAGGATTTGGGGCGGTGTAACAGTGCTCTCGGCCAAATTGCAGTTACGTCAGTCGCAGGCGCTCGTCATGACGCCGCAACTGATGCAGTCGATCCGGCTGTTGCAACTCAATCATCTCGAACTGTCCGCCTTCGTCGATCGCGAGATCGAGCGCAATCCGCTGCTCGAACTGGCAAACCCCGAAGGGGGACCCGATCTGCCCCAGGAAGCGCCCGAACCCGCCGAACCTGTCGCTTCGGGCGAAGCGGAAGTGACCGAATGGCTCGACGCGCGGTTCGAGACCTCGACCGAGGCGATGGAAAACCGGCTCGGCACTTCGCTCGAAAACGTGTTCGAGCCGGAGGCGCCGCCAACGCCCCGCGAGGCGCAGACTGGCGCTCCTTCGGCAGGCGATCCGTGGAAATCCACGCGATTTGCCGGAAGCCTGAATGAGGATGGCGATGGACTGGATTCATTCGCCGCCGCCGAACCGGGTCTGACGGACCATTTGCGTTCCCAGCTAGCAACCGGGTTTGAAGTTCCTCGCGACCGGGCGATCGCCGAGGAGATCATCGGCTCGCTCGACGAGGACGGCTATTTGCGCCGCCCGCTTGACGAAATCGCCGCGCAACTGGGAACCGACGAAACAATTGTCGATGCGGTGCTCGCCCGCATCCAAGCCTTCGATCCGCCGGGCATCGTCGCCCGCGACCTCGCCGAATGCATGAAGCTGCAATTGATCGAGCGCGACCGCTACGATCCGGCCATGCAGGCGCTTGTGGAAAACCTTGATCTGCTGGCCAGGCGCGATTTTCCCGCGCTGATGCGTCTGTGCGGCGTCGATCGCGATGATCTGGCCGACATGGTCTCCGAGATCCGCGAACTTGATCCCCGCCCGGGCAGCCGCTTTGCTTCCGAGCCGGTGCATATCGTCGTGCCCGATGTCATCGTCTCGCCGCGCGCCGATGGTGGCTGGTCCGTCGAACTCAACCCCGAGACCTTGCCGCGCGTACTCGTCAACCGCAGCTATTACGCGGAAGTCTCCAAGGTCTGCCGCAAGGACGAGGACAAGGCCTTCATCACCGACTGCCTGCAGAACGCCAACTGGCTGGTCAAGAGCCTCGACCAGCGCGCCCAGACCATCCTCAAGGTCGCCACCGAGATCGTCAAGCAGCAGGACATGTTCCTTGCCTTCGGCGTCGAGCACCTCAAACCCCTCAATTTGCGCACCGTCGCCGACGCCATCAGCATGCACGAATCGACGGTGAGCCGGGTCACCTCCAACAAATACATGCTGACCGGCCGCGGCCTGTTCGAGATGAAGTACTTTTTCACCGCCGCGATCGCATCGACCGGCGGCGAAGATGCCCATTCCGCCGAATCGGTGCGTCATCGCATCCGCCAGCTGATCGAGGCCGAGCGCGCCGAGGCCGTGCTTTCGGACGACGCCATTGTCGACATACTGCGCGGTTCCGGCGTCGATATCGCGCGGCGAACCGTCGCAAAATACCGCGAATCCATGCATATACCCTCTTCGGTCCAGCGACGGCGCGAAAAACGGGCCTTTCCGGCCCGCCAGGCGTCGTAGGACCTTCAACAGGCCATCCCCAGCTATTCCCGGAAGCCCCGAACCGCCCTTGACATGGCAGGCCGCAACTCCTAGAAGCGCGCCGTCGCACGACGGGATCGGTAGCCGGGACTGTTTCCACAACAGCCATCGGAGCCGGCAGACGGACCTGACCAACAGGCAGAGCGTGCATGAAAATCCTGCGGGTTAGCCTCGCACTGGAAGATCAGCTATATTCCGGAACGAATACCTTTGGGCCTGGCCGCCGAAAGAGGAGCACTATCATCCCATGAACCTGCGCATTTCCGGCAAACAGATGAATATCGGGGAAGCGCTCAACCAGCGCATCGAGGACCGGATTGAAGAAGCGATTGGAAAATATTTCGATGGCGGCCACACAGGCCATGTCATCATCGAAAAATCGGGCAGTGGATTCGATTGCGAATGCACCATTCATCTCGATACGGGCGTCGTCCTTCAGGCGACAGCCAAAGGACATGAGCCGACCACCTGCTTCGAGGACGCTGCCGACAAGATCGAGAAGCGGCTGCGCCGCTACAAGCGCAAGCTGAAGGACCACCGCGCCACGGCGTCTCCCAAGGGCGGTGAAGCGAGCTACACCATCGTTGCGCCTCTGTCGCAAGAAGAGGAGGTGCCGGAGGACTACAATCCGGTCATCATCGCCGAAAGCTCCACGCAGATCGCCTTGCAGACCGTCGCCCAGGCGGTCATGCAGCTCGATTTGACCGACAAGCCGGTGATCGTTTTCACCAATGCCGCAAACGGCAGGACCAATGTCGTCTATCGCAGGCCCGACGGGAATATCGGCTGGATAGACCCTTCAAGCGTCAGTTGATAAGGCGCAGGGACAATTCGGCGCCGGTGGCCCCGGTTTCCGGCGCGAAAGGACAGTCAAAATGGATCTCAGCGACCTGCTCGGTCCCGAAGACATTCTTCCTTCGATGAAGACGAGTTCAAAGCGCCAATTGCTTCAGGATCTTGCCGAAAAGGCGGAACTGAAAACCGGCATGCCCGCCCGTCAGATATTCGACACGCTCTTGCAGCGTGAGCGGCTTGGTTCCACCGGCGTCGGCAACGGCATCGCCATTCCCCATGGCAAGCTGCCCGGCCTGAAGCACATTACCGGCCTGTTCGCCCGGCTGGACAAGCCGATCGACTTCGAAGCGCTGGACGACCAGCCGGTCGATCTGGTTTTCCTGCTGCTGGCGCCGGAAGGCGCGGGCGCCGACCACCTGAAGGCGCTTGCCCGCATCGCACGCGTCATGCGCGAGCCTGAAAAGGTCAAGAAGTTGCGCGAGACCTCCAACGCCAACGCGATCTATTCGCTGTTGACCGAGAGTCCGGCTTCGAATGCTGCCTGAATAGCGTGTTTACGGTATTTGAGGATTATTGCCGCCGGCACGTTCCTCGCGCGCCGGCGTCTTTTGTTTTCTGCAGCCCGTTAGTGAACGGTGACAGGCGTCAGATCGTTCTGGAAAGCCGTCGACAGCGCACCGCCGGCATCGTCGGCGATGGCGAGCGGTGTACCATCGGCGCCGAATAGCGCCCATACGGTCGCATTCGGATCGAGTTCCACCGTGCCTGGAAAGGCTTCCGCGATTTCGCGGCCGCTGATCTGGCGCATATAGGCAACCCGTCCCTGACCCAATTTGGCCAGTTCATCGGGGCTGACAGTGGGAAAATTGGTTTCGTGACGCATGTGGGTTACTCCATTGCCATTTTCGCGGGCGGTTTTTGTTTGCCTTGCGAAATGTTGATCTTGCGAATGACCTGTTCGGGCTCGTTGCGGGTCAGATTGATCGACAACAGCCCGTTTTCGAGCGTTGCGCCGGCGATCTCGATTCCTTCGGCCAGGACAAAGGAACGCTGGAACTGCCGCGCGGCAATGCCGCGATGCAGGAATTCGCGTTCCGTTTCTTCCGTCTGCTTGCCGCGGATCGTCAGCTGGTTCTTTTCCAGCGTGATGTCGAGATCGTCCTGCCCGAATCCGGCAACCGCAAGCGTGATGCGCAGGGTTTCGGGTCGACCGTTCGCCTTGATGCGCTCGATATTGTAGGGCGGATAGCCGTCGCCTGCGGTCTTCGACACCCGGTCGAGCATGCGCTCCAACTCGTCGAAGCCCAGAAGCAGGGGGCTTGAAAATCCTGCCATTCGCGTCATGGCAATGCCTTTCCCAAGTCCATGGACAATCCATCGGAAAATCCGGCGCGACCGCCCTTCAGCAACTCGTTTGCGGAGCCCGCTTTCGGCACTCCGTTGAATATCAATATGGGTTGGGGCGGGGCACCATTCAACCGCGGCGCATACCCGGCCCGACATGGCTCCCAGCGGCCGAAGAGGTCGCCGGCCGACCCATGTACATTGGCAGGCCGCGTTCGCGCAGGCCCGAGCGTAGCGAGGAATAGCCGTGAGCGAAATCAACGCTGGCAGTAGAAACCGTAGAGCGTCGACAGGATGCCGTGCACCTCTTCGCTCGCCAGGCGGTAATAGATCGTCTGCGCGTCGCGCCGTGTGGCGACCAGGCCCTTTTCACGCAGTTTCGCCAGATGTTGGGACAAGGCGGACTGGCTGAGCCCGATGCTCTGCGCCAGATCGTTGACGCTTCTTTCGCCTTCCACGAGCTTGCACAGAAGCATCAGCCGGCGCGGATTGGCCATGGCCGCCAGCAGGTCGGACGCACGCTCGGCGTTTTGTTCAAGCTCAAAAAAATCCATCGGCATTACATTAGCAGCTGCTAATTGAAATACAACCGACATTTCCCGCCGCCCGTATCCCGCCACGATGGCTGCGTTCTACCCCAATTGTAATCGTCGCTCGCCCTTTTCTCACGCTTCGAAGACCAGGACCAGTTAATTCATTCTGCAAAGCCGCCATCTTCGACAATATTTTGTTATCTAGCAGACATTTGCAGGCCGCACATGATCTGGATCAACTGACCGGGATGACTGCGGTCCGACAAGACCTGTCCTGCCGAATTGACACGGTGGCTGTTTTCGCTACCAGTGCGGCCAACAAATCATGACGAAGAAAATTCACGCAGAAAGGTGGCCAGATGGCAGAGCGTATTGAAGTCGCCGGGCTGAAGATCAATCCCGTCCTTCACCGGTTCGTCGTTGAGGAGGCCTTGCCTGGAACAGGGATTGCTCCGGAAGATTTCTGGAACGGCTTCGGCGCGATCGTCGCCGATTTGGGGCCGGTGAACCGGACATTGCTGGCCAGGCGCGACGACATCCAGGCGAAGATCGACGAGTGGTATCGCCAGCATGCCAATGCCGGCTATTCCATGGCCGAATACGGAGCTTTTCTTGAGGAGATCGGCTATCTGGTGCCGGAAGGCCCGGACTTTGCGGTCGAGACCGCCAATGTCGACCCGGAAATCGCGACGATTGCCGGTCCGCAGCTCGTCGTGCCGGTGATGAATGCCCGCTTTGCGCTGAACGCGGCAAACGCCCGCTGGGGCTCGCTCTACGACGCGCTCTACGGCACCGATGCGCTGGGTGATCTGCCGCAGGGCAAGGGCTACGATCCCGAGCGCGGCGCCCGCGTCATCGCCTGGGCGAAGGCGTTTCTCGACAACAGCGCGCCGCTTGATGGCGCATCGTGGAGCGATGCCACCGCTTTCGCGGTCGAAGACAGCCGGCTTGTGGTCAAAACGGACAAGGGCGTGACCGGGCTGAAGGGCCCGGCGCAGTTCGCGGGCTATCAGGGAGATGCCGCAAACCCCGCAGTCGTAATCGTGAAGCGCAACGGGCTGCATGTCGGCATCGCGATCAATCGCGAACATCCGATCGGCAAGACCGACAAGGCCGCAATGGCGGAAGTGCAGCTCGAATCGGCCGTCACCACCATTCAGGATTGCGAGGATTCGGTCGCCGCCGTCGATGCCGAAGACAAGGTCGTCGTCTACCGCAACTGGCTCGGCCTGATGAAGGGCGACCTCGAGGAAGAAGTAACCAAGGACGGTAAGACCTTCACCCGCAAGCTCAACCCCGACTGGACCTTCAACAGTCCCGACGGCTCGCCGGTGACCCTCAAGGGCCGCTCGCTGATGCTGGTGAGAAACGTTGGCCACCTGATGACCAACCCGGCGATCCTCGACGCCGAAGGCAATGAGGTGCCCGAGGGCATCATGGACGCGATGATCACCTCGATGATCGCCATGCACGATGTCGGCCAGGGGGGCAAATCCGGCGGCCGCCGCGCCAATTCCGCCGCTGGTTCGGTCTACATCGTCAAGCCGAAGATGCATGGTCCCGAGGAAGTCGCCTTCGCCAACGAACTGTTCGGCCGTGTCGAAAAGGCGCTGGGCATGGCGCCCAACACGCTGAAGATGGGCATCATGGACGAAGAGCGCCGCACCACGGTCAACCTGAAGGAATGCATCCGCGCCGCCGCGCACCGCGTCGTCTTCATCAATACCGGCTTCCTCGACCGCACCGGCGACGAGATCCACACCTCGATGGAGCTCGGTCCGATGATCCGCAAGGGCGACATGAAGCAGGCCGCATGGATCGGCGCCTATGAGGACTGGAACGTCGATACGGGCCTCGAATGCGGCCTCGAGGGCCATGCCCAGATCGGCAAGGGCATGTGGGCGATGCCCGATCTGATGCACGCCATGCTTGAAGCCAAGATCGGCCACCCGAACGCCGGCGCCAACACCGCATGGGTGCCGTCGCCGACCGCCGCCACGCTGCATGCAACGCACTACCACCAGGTCGATGTCATAGCCGTGCAGGACAAACTGAAGAGCCGTCCGCACGCCAAACTCGACGACATCCTGTCGGTGCCGGTCGCCCCGCGCCCGAACTGGACGCCGGACGATGTCCAGAAGGAACTCGACAACAATGCACAGGGCATTCTGGGCTATGTCGTGCGCTGGATCGACCAGGGCGTCGGCTGCTCCAAGGTTCCCGACATCAACGATGTCGCCCTTATGGAGGACCGCGCCACGCTACGCATTTCGAGCCAGCATATCGCCAATTGGCTGCACCATGGCGTCTGCTCGAAAGAGCAGGTGATGGAAACCATGCAGCGCATGGCGGCTGTCGTCGACCGCCAGAACGAAGACGACCCGGCCTATCGCAACATGGCGCCGGACTTCGACTCCTCCATTGCCTTTCAGGCCGCCTGCGAACTGGTCTTCGAGGGCATCAACCAGCCCAACGGCTACACCGAGCCGATCCTGCATCGCCGCCGGCGCGAGCTGAAAGCGTCGCTGAAGTGATGAAACAGGTGAGCCGCTGGCGGAAACCTAATTCTGCCAGGCCGGCTTGCGCTTTCCGAAGAAGGCGGCAATGCCCTCCGCCATGTCGGCGGTCTCCCAGCAATCGGCGAGACGGCAGACGGTGTCCTCCATGATCGTGTCGTTGATCTTCGGGCCGAGCGATCGCGCCAGCGCCTTGGCTGCGGCCACAGCCTGGGGCGAGGCATTGAGATAGGGCC
>JAJDOK010000107.1 GCA_022340185.1 Salaquimonas sp.
CGCCGAGAAATCGCTCTCAGAACATGGCGACAAGGTTTCCGAAGAGGACAAGTCGGCCATCGAGCAGGCCATCGCCGATCTGAAAGCCTCCGTCGAGGCCGGTGACGCCGAGGACATGAAGGCGAAGTCCGAGGCGCTGGCCAATGCTTCGATGAAGCTCGGCCAGGCGATCTACGAAGCCGCTCAGGCCGAAGCCGCCGCCGCCGAATCAGGCGAGGTGGAGAACGCTTCCAAGGACGAGGATGTCGTCGATGCCGATTTCGAGGAAATCGACGACGACAAGGACGAGAAGAAGTCGGCATAAAGCCGATGACGTCCGTTGGACGGATAGCAATTGTGGCGGCCACGAGAGTGGCCGCCCTCTTCGTTTGCGAAGATGGTATCGGTGCGGAAAACGCCGGACATCCCGACTTCGCGACTGCAGCAGGGGCGTTGCGCTGAAATGGCCAAGGCTGACTATTACGAAGTTCTCGGCGTGACGCGCACGGTCGAGGAGAAGGAGCTGAAGACCGCCTTCCGCAAGAAGGCGATGCAGTTCCATCCCGACCGCAATCCTGAAGACAATGCCGCCGAGCACAAGTTCAAGGAAATCAACGAGGCCTATGAGGTCCTCAAGGACCCGCAGAAGCGCGCCGCCTATGACCGTTTCGGCCATGCCGCCTTCGAAAATGGCGGTGGCGGATTCTCCGGCTTCAGCGGCGGCGCCGGAGCCGGCGCCTTTTCCGATATCTTCGAAGACATTTTCGGTGAGATGATGGGCGGGCGGACGCGTCGCTCGGGCGGTCGCGAGCGCGGCGCCGATCTGCGCTACAACATGGAAGTCACACTGGAGGAGGCATGGTCGGGCAAGACCGCCGAGATCTCGGTGCCGACCGCCATCCAGTGTGAAACCTGTTCCGGCACCGGCTCCAAGCCGGGCTCATCGCCCAAGACCTGCGCCACCTGTTCGGGTTCGGGCCGCATTCGCGCCAGCCAGGGCTTCTTTTCCATCGAGCGCACATGCCCGACCTGCCAGGGCCGCGGCGAGGTGATTTCCGACCCCTGCGAAACCTGCCATGGCCAGGGACGGATCACCCGCGAGCGTTCGCTGTCGGTCAACATTCCAGCCGGCATCGAGGACGGCGTGCGCATCCGCCTGGCCGGCGAAGGCGAAGCGGGTCTGCGCGGCGGACCTGCCGGCGATCTCTACATCTTCCTGTCGATCAAGCCGCATGAATTCTTTCAGCGCGACGGGGCCGACCTGTTCTGTCGCGTGCCGATTTCCATGACCACCGCCACGCTGGGTGGCCAGTTCGAGGTTTCCGCGCTCGACGGCACCAAGACCCGCGTCAAGGTTCCCGCCGGCACGCAGACCGGCAAGCAGTTCCGCCTGAAATCCAAGGGCATGCCGGTCATGCGGACCTCCAATCTCGGCGATCTCTACATCCAGGTCGCCGTCGAGACGCCGCAGAACCTTACAAGGCGCCAGCGCGAACTGCTCGAGGAATTCGACAAGATTTCTTCCGAACACAACAATCCCGAATCGACGGGTTTCTTTTCCCGCATGAAACACTTTCTCGACGGTCTGGCCGATTGAACGCGAACACGCCCGACAAGACACGTAGCGGCACCAGCTTTGCCGAAAAGCTGGCGATGCTTCCCGCTTCGTTGCGGTTTCACGAGCGCCTGGAGGCTGAATACCGGTTTATCAGGGAGTGGATCCGCGAACCTGGCGCGGTGGGTTCCGTCGCGCCGACCGGCAAGGCGACGGCGAGGGCCATGGCTTCGCACGCCCCGCTCGACAATCCGCTTCCTGTGCTTGAACTTGGCCCCGGCACCGGTGCGGTGACCGCGGCGATCCTCGCCCATGGCGTTGCCGCAGACCGTCTCGTCGGCGTCGAATATTCGAAGAAATTCCATACCTATCTGACCGAACGTTTCCCCGACGTCCATTTCGTTCATGGTGATGCCTTCAACCTGGCGGCAACGCTGGCCGGCACGCCATGGCGCCGGTTTTCGGCCGTGATCAGCGCCCTGCCGCTGCTCAATTTTCCAAAGCCGGCGCGGTTGAAGCTCATTGTCGACGCCCTGGCGCTGTGCGAGCCGGGAGCTCCCTTCGCCCAGCTCTGCTATGGCCCGCGCGCGCCCGTGCCCGCCGGTCAGGGAGGGTTGATCGTCGAATCGAGCGACTGGGTGGTGAAAAACGTGCCGCCCGCCCGGGTTTTTGTTTATCGGAAGTCAAATTTATTCTAAGCGCAAACCATGCGCTATCCGCGAATTCTCGTCATTCCGTGTTCCAACCGGTCCGGTTCGCACAATGCCCGCCTTGCCGGTGCGATCGTCAAGGTGCTGACGCGCCTCGATTGCGAGATCACGCGCATCACGCTGCGCGATTACGAACTGCCTCTGTACGATGGCGATCTGGAAGGTCGGCGGGGCTTGCCGGAAAACGCGCAAAAACTGGCAAGGCTGTTTCACGAGAACGATGCCGTGATGCTCGTCACGCCGGAATACAATACGTCCCTGCCGCCGCTCGCCAAGAACACCATCGACTGGACAAGCTGCGTCAAATCCGATCACGCCGGCGAACTCCAACCCTTTCATGGCAAGGTTTTCGCGGTTTCCTCGGCTTCGACCGACGTGTATGGAGGGGTTCGCGGCCTGAATCATCTGCGCGCTGTCCTGTCCTCGCTCGGCGCGCTGGTGATTCCCGAACAGGTGGCGGTGTCGCATGCCGCCAATGCCTTCGATGAAAGCGAAGCGCTGAAGGACGCACAGACCGCCGACCGCATGGACGCCATGTGCGCCTCGCTGGTCGAAAGGGCTGCCCTGCTGTCGGCGCGAATGGAGGGTTGAGAATGCTGGCAATCCCACCCAAGGATGTACGAGAAAGCCTGATCGTCGCCCTCGATCTTCCGACGGCGCAAGAAGCCCGAGTCCTGGTCGAAACGCTGGGTGAGGAAGTCGTCTTCTACAAGATCGGCTTCCAGTTGGCGCTCGCCGGGGGACTCGAACTGGCGCGCGACCTTGTCCGGTCTGGTCGCAAGGTCTTCCTCGACATGAAGATGCTCGACATCGACAACACGGTCGCCAGGGGTGTCGAAAGCGCCGTGAAGCTCGGCGTTCACATGCTGACCATCCATGCCTACCCGGGCGCCATGAAGGCTGCCGTGGAAGCCGCAACTGGCAGCGAACTCTGCCTGCTCGGTGTCACCGTGCTGACCTCGATGGACGACGATGATCTGCGCGCCGCCGGCTATTCGGTTTCCGCGCGCGAACTGGTCGAACGCCGCGCCGCACAGGCACGCGATCTCCGCATGGGTGGCATTGTCTGCTCGCCGCTCGAGGCTGCAATCGTCAGAAAAATCGTTGGTCCGGACATGGCGATCGTCACGCCTGGCATCCGTCCCGCAGGTGCGAGCAAGGGCGACCAGAAGAGGGTCATGACCCCGAAAGAGGCCATTTCAGGGGGTGCATCGCACATCGTGGTCGGCCGTCCGATCACCGCCGCCGAGGACCCAGCCGCCTCGGCGCGCGCCATTGTCGACGACATGCATGCTGTCTAAGCAATTGAAAATAATGATTATTATTTGACTGCCTGGCGCCAGCCAGTGCGTTGGGCACCCTGATGTTCAATTGTCACACTCCTGTAACGTCAGGGTCTTTTGGGCTTGCCATTGATGCTGCGCTGCAAAATAATAGCTTAGGGACTGTCGGCACCGAGCGATTCCGGAAATGAGGCCATGCCGAACGGATATCGGTTTTCCGTCCGGAATTGCGAGGCGCAAATCGGCTAAGCCGCAATGATAACAGGACGGGAATGAATGTATTATCAGTTTTATGAGCTGTCGCACGCGGCGCTGGCGCCTTGGCGCGCCATCGCCGACATGAACCGGCTCTACTTTTCCAACCCGATCAACCCCGTCTCCCATACCAGTATAGGCAGGCAGATCGCGGCTTCCGCCGAACTCTTCGAACGCCTGACCCGGCGCTACGGCAAGCCCGCATTCGGCATCGAGCGCACGCTGGTCGGTGGCATGTCGGTGCCGGTGCGCGAACGCGTGGTCTGGGAAAGACCGTTCTGCAAGCTGCTTCATTTCGAGCGGATGCTGCCCGAAAAGCACAAGCAGGGGCCGACGGTGCTGATCGTCGCGCCGATGTCCGGCCATTATGCGACGCTGCTGCGCGGCACGGTCGAAACCATGATCCAGTACGCCGATGTCTACATCACCGACTGGGCCGATGCCCGCATGGTACCGATGACGGAAGGCACCTTCGATCTCGACGACTACATCGATTACGTCGTCTCGATGCTGCACTTCCTCGGTACCAACACCCACGTCATGGCAGTCTGCCAACCTTCGGTACCGGTGCTTGCCGCCGTCGCATTGATGGAAGCCTCGGGCGACCAGCATTCGCCGGCCTCGATGACCCTGATGGGCGGCCCGATCGACACACGCGAGAACCCGACTGCCGTCAATCGCCTCGCCGAGACCCGCGACATCGACTGGTTCCGCGACAATGTCATCATGCAGGTGCCGTTTCCGCAGCCGGGTTTCATGCGTGACGTCTATCCGGGATTCCTGCAGCTCTCCGGCTTCATGTCGATGAATCTCGACCGTCATATCGTGGCGCACCAGGAATTCTTCCGGCATCTGGTCAAGGATGATGGCGATTCGGCTGAAAAGCACCGCGATTTCTACGACGAATACCTTGCGGTGATGGATCTCGACGCCGCCTTCTACCTGCAGACGGTCGAGACCGTGTTCATCAGGCACGCCCTGCCCAAGGGCGAGATGACCCATCGCGGCAAGCCCGTCGATTGCTCAAAGATCAGGAATACGGCCCTGATGACCGTCGAGGGCGAAAACGATGACATATCCGGCCTCGGCCAGACCAAGGCTTCGCATGTGCTGTGTTCCAGCCTCGGCGATGACAAGCGCGTCCATTACATGCAGCCCAAGGTCGGCCATTACGGCGTGTTCAACGGTTCGCGCTTCCGCTCCGAGATTGCGCCGCGCATTCTCGACTTCATGGCGACGCATGACCGCGATTCCCGGCCCTCCCGCAGGGCCAAGGCCGCCGAATAGAAGCGGGAAAAGCCAGTAATATCAGTAAACTGCGCGTTTGCGCTGCGAAATCTTCGCATCTTGCTTGATTCGCCATGATTTAGTCCCCACCTCGAATGGGGAAGCGACGATGTTTCCTTTTTCCAGGAAGGGGTGAACTGCTGATGACACGTACCGCAATGATCCGTCCCGCATGGACGCCGGCGACCATCGCCCTGATGATTATCGGCTTCATGATCTTTTGGCCGCTGGGACTGGCCATGCTCGCCTACATTCTGTGGGGCGACCGGCTTGACGAGTTCAAGTCGGAGGTTAACCGCGCCACCGATCGCATGGGCTGTGCCTTTGGCCGCAACGGCCATGGACGTCACCGTCACCACCACCATGCCCGCACGGGCAATGTGGCATTCGACGACTGGCGCGAGGCCGAACTTACCCGGCTCGAGGAAGAGCGCCGCCGTCTGGACGAGGCACGCAAGGAGTTCGACGAATATCTCCGCGAACTGCGCCGCGCCAAGGACCAGGAGGAGTTCGACGCCTTCATGAACGCCCGCCGCCGCCGCAACTCGAACGGCGACAGCAATGGCGACGAGCCGATGGGTCCCAGAACCGTGCCCGAGGTCTGATCGGCCACAGACCAGGAACGAGGAAAGACGGGGCCTTCGGGCCCCGTTTTCGTATCTTGATGCCGTAAATCGGGTATGCTGGCGTCGATTCGCTTGTTTTGT
>JAJDOK010000125.1 GCA_022340185.1 Salaquimonas sp.
GATCTGGTGCGAGGAGGCTGTTGGCTGGATTGGCGAGATTCCCGGACTGCCGGCAAAACAGAAGGGCGGTTGAAGAGCCTCCGCCGGGCCTATGGCCCTCCCCGCCTCTTGTTCCAAGTCCCGGTCGGGCCTGCGGCCCTCGTCGCCTCTTGTTCCAAGTCCCGGTCGGGCCTGCGGCCCTCCTCGCCTCTTGTTATTACCCCACGCGTGCCGGTTTTGCGGCATCGAGGATGCGCAATTGCACGCGCCGGGCGCCCTGCCAGGAATCAGCATCGATGGTGCCGGCCAGATGTAGCGTCGGCGGCGGGTCGAGCAGCAGATGGCCCAGTTCGGTGTCGGCGCAACGGAATGCGATGGCCTTGAGGCTGGCGCCGTCGCCGGAGCGGATCTGCGTCGAGACGTGATGATCGCCGACGATGCGCGTATTGCGCAAGGAATGGGCGGGAAAGGCGAAAACCGGAGCGGAATGGCCCTGGCCATAGGGGCCGGCGCGTTCCAGCATTTCATAAAGCGGCAGGGTGGCGCTTCTGGCCGTCAGCGCACCATCCAGTTTCAGCACATTGTCCTGGCGGCCGGTAGCGACGGCCTCACCCAGTGTCTCCTCGAAGAAGGCGCGCAGATCGGCGAGCCTTGCCCGGTCGACGGTGATCCCCGCCGCCATGGCGTGGCCTCCACCCTTGATCAGAAGACCTTCGGCCACGGCCTGGCGCACGGCAGAACCGATATCGGCGCCGGGGATCGAACGGCCCGATCCGGTGCCCCTGCCCAAAGGATCGAAGGCGATGGCGAAAGCCGGGCGGCGGAAACGGTCCTTCAGCCGCGAGGCAATGAGGCCGACAATGCCCGGATGCCAGGCGCGGTCACCGGAAACGTTGTTGGCGACAAGCACCGAAGGCCCCTCACCCGCACCGATCTCTGCATCGGCCTCGGCGATCGCTTCTTCGAGCATGCGCGCTTCCTCGGCTTGGCGGGCACGGTTCAACTGCTCCAGTTGTGCGGCAATCTCGGCAGCCTCGTGATCGTCCTCGGTCGCGAGCAGTCTCGCACCGAGGCCGGCATTGCCGATACGCCCGCCGGCGTTGATCCGTGGCCCGAGCAGGAACCCCAGATGATAGGGCCGCAGCGGACCGTCCATGCGTGCGGTTTCCGACAGTGCGGCGAGCCCGTGGTTGCCCCGGCCATGCATGGCGACAAGGCCCTTGACGACGAAGGCGCGGTTCAAGCCCTTGAGCGGCACGACATCGCAGATTGTGGCGAGCGCCACGAGGTCGAGCCAAGTAAGCAAGTCGGGCGGCGTCCGCTCTTTCGTGTACCAGCCCGCCTTGCGCAGTTCGCGTGTCACGGCCACCAGCGTCATGAAAACCACCCCGGCGGCGCACAGATAGCCCAGCCCCGACAGATCGTCATGGCGGTTGGGATTGACCAGTGCGATAGCCGGCGGACCGGCATCGTCCATCAGGTGATGGTCGAGGACGATGACATCAATGCCTTTCGACCTGGCGTGTTCGAGCGCCTCGAAACTGGTGGCGCCGCAATCGACGGTGACGATCAGGTCGGCGCCGCGCCCGGCAAGTTCGTCGATCGCCGCCGGGCTGGGGCCGTAACCCTCGAATATGCGGTCGGGAATGTAGATTTCGTGGTCGATGCCGTGATGGGCAAGATATCGGGCGAACAGCGCGCCTGAAACCGCGCCGTCGACGTCGTAATCGCCGAAGACGGCGATCCGTTCGCCCTTGCGAATGGCGTCGGCAATGCGCGCGGCGGCCGCATCCATGTCGGTCAGCACCGACGGGTCAGGCATCAGGTCGCGGATCGCCGGCGACATGAAGGCTTGCGCCTCATCTGCGCCCACTCCCCTTCCCGCCAGCACACGGGCGACAAGTTCGGGAATGTCGGTCGTTTGGGCGATCGCCAGCGCCGTATTGCGGCCGTGCTGGTCGAGGCGCTCACGCCAGACCTTGCCCAGCGCGGAACGTTCGACGTCGAGAAAGGCTCTTTCGGTCTCCCCGGTCAGCATGGCGCCGGTTTAAACCACTTTGCCAAGTCTGGCCACTTCACGCGGTCCGGTAAAATCAGGCCTTGCGATCAGGCACAACGTCCCTGAAATGATCGAAGGACTTCCACGCCGGCTCAACCGGCGCCTTGCCCTTTTCCGGCAGATATTTCGACTGTGTGCCATTTCCAAGATCCGGGATATAGCGCGGACAGTTCGGGAAAATATGCCTTGCCTTCACCCGCACCATCACCTGCGCACCGGTAATTCCGGCGCGTGCTTTCGGATCAAAATCAAGTGTCGCCACACCGTTGACGCGTAGCCGTTTCGGCGTATCCGACAGTGCGATGAACAACAGTCCGACATTCGGATTGGCCTGGATGTTGCCGAGGCTCTTGAACATGCCGTTTCCGTCGTAGTCGGGGATGGCAAGTTCACTATCGCCAACGACCCTGACGAAGCCCGCCGGACCGCCCTTGAACGAACAGTCCGGGCGGCCCTGCGCGTCCGACGTCGCCATAAAGAAGAAGGTAGCGCTCTCGATGAAAGCGCGGTCACTGTCGTTGAATACCGTGCGATGGGTGATCTCGATCAGCCGGTCGGCCAGCGCGGTCGATCCGAACCGGTTTTGAAGTTCGCGATTCCCCTCATGATACATGTCGTGCATTCCACCCTCCCGGCAGAAGCCAAGATGCAAGACGCTCATTATACTTCGAGGCGGGAATTTCGCCTAGGGCAGGCTGAAATGTCCAGCGTTGTCAGCCAAACTTCTCCATGTCCTTGTGGGTAGCCTTGATCTCGCGGATGGTGCGCGATGATGAACGCATGACGACCGTGTGGGTGACGATGGCCTCACGCATGAAGCGCACGCCCGACAACATGTTGCCGTCGGTCACGCCGGTCGCGGCGAACAGCACGTCGCCGGAAGCCATGTCCGCCATGTCGTAGATGCGGTTTTCGTCATCCACGCCCATGCGCCTGGCGCGGGCAACCTTTTCCAGCGTGTTGAGGATCAGCCTGCCCTGCATCTGACCGCCGGTGCAGCGCAACGCGGCGGCTGCCAGCACACCTTCGGGCGCGCCGCCAATGCCGAGATAGATGTCGATGCC
Organism: Salaquimonas sp.; assembly: GCA_022340185.1. Classification (GTDB taxonomy): domain Bacteria; phylum Pseudomonadota; class Alphaproteobacteria; order Rhizobiales; family Rhizobiaceae; genus BOKV01. The sequence goes on from JAJDOK010000125.1 coordinate 3,103, forward strand.
GGTCTGCAGCGGATCGGTGGTATGGATGACGCCGGCCACGTCGCCATCGCCGATCAGGCGGATCGCGGCACCCGTGGCGCGCACCTCCTCGATCAGTTTGGCGTGGCGTGGCCGGTCCATGATACAGGCGGTCAGTTCGGAAACTTTCACACCCTTGGCATCTGCGACACGCGCCAGGTTTTCGGCCGGCGGATCAGTGAGATCGATGGTGCCATCGGGATAACCCGGCCCGATGGCGATCTTGTCCATGTAGACATCGGGGGCATAGAGCATGTTGCCGCGCTCGGCCATGGCAATGACGGCGAGCGAGTTCGGCAGGTTCTTGGCGCAGATCGTGGTGCCCTCGAGCGGATCGAGCGCGATGTCGACGGCAGGCCCGTTCTTCGTGCCGACCTCCTCGCCGATATAGAGCATCGGGGCTTCATCGCGCTCGCCTTCGCCGATCACCACGCGCCCGTCGATGGGCAGCATGTTGAGTTCGGAACGCATGGCGTCGACGGCGGCCTGGTCGGCGGCCTTCTCATCACCGTGACCGCGCAGGCGCGCGGCGGCAACGGCGGCGCGCTCGGTGACGCGCGCAAGTTCCATGGTCAGGACGCGGTCGAGCACGCGGTGCGGAACCCGCTGCGACAAATCCTTTTGCTGCATGAGATTTCCTGCACTCATCCCAATTCTCCTCGGTCAAGCACGGACCCTATCCGCCATCGGTTACACAAATGCAACGCCCGCGACCGGGGCGATAACAATAAAATCGTTTAGAATGAATGAGGTGCGTATAATAAGGGCACTCGGATTTTTCCGTCCGCAGATTGATTCCGACTGCAAACGGGCGTTCGGCAACAGTCTGAAACAAGTCCGTTTCCGACCAAATT
>JAJDOK010000004.1 GCA_022340185.1 Salaquimonas sp.
CTGCTGATAGAGTTTGTGGTGCGCAAGTGAATTTGGCGGCAACCTACAAAAAACGGCGAACCCGACTGCGATAGGCGCGGTATGCTTCGCCATAGCTTTCCTCCAGCCAGGGCTCTTCGGCGAAGCAGGCAGTGACGAGAACGACAATGCCGGCGGCGGCCACCGGCATGACCCAGAGGGAAGCGCTCCACAAGACCCAGCCGGCAAACAGGACCATGTCGGCCACATATTGCGGATTGCGCGACCAGGCATAGAGACCATCCGTCTCCAGGGTGTTCTTCGCACCGCTCGTCGCAGCAACGCCAATCTTGAACACGCCCGACCAGACCACGAGATTGGCGACGACGACCAGCGGCAGGCCAACGCCCCAGCGCGGCAGCGCCGGCCATCCAAGGCCGTTCCAGTCGGCAAGCCCGAGAAACAGCGCACTGGCGAATGCCACGAGCGTCAGCCCCCAGACGACGGTTTCACCGAGGAACGTTATCCGACCGGGAGGCCATATCCGCCGCCTCGGAAAGACAAGCGACCAGATCAGGATGGCCAACAGGCATGCCGCCGCGATCAAGCCCATGGCCAGGAGGGCAATCACGCCGTCTGACCCGCCGTATTTCTTTCGGCCAGCGCCTGGCGGATGATCTGGAACGAGGAAGACAGGAACAGGCCGGCCATGACGGTGGCGACGATCACGTCGGGCCATCCGGTCGAGGTAAACCAGACGCCCGCGGCGGCGGCCAGCACCGCGACATTGCCGATCGCATCGTTACGCGAACACAGCCAGACGGAGCGCACATTGGCGTCGCCATCCTTGTAGCGGATCAGCAGCAGCACGCTGACCACATTGGCGACAAGCGCAAGGAAGCCGACGAGACCCATGATCTCGGCGGCGGGCAGGCCAAGGACGAACACGCGATAGATCGTCGAACCGAAGACCCAAAGGCCCATTGCCGACAGGCTGAGACCCTTGAAGAGTGCAGCGGCGGCGCGGGTGCGCAGCGAGGCGCCGATGACGGCAAGCGAGATACCGTAGGTGAGCGAATCGCCAAGGAAATCGAGCGCATCGGCCTGCAAGGCCTGCGAGTGGCCAAGCTGGCCGGCGGTCATTTCGACGAAGAACATCGCTGCATTGATGGCGATGACCGCCCAAAGCCTGCGCCGGTAATCGGCCGAAACACCGGTGAATTCGCCGTTGTCGTGATCGTGATGGCAGCCCATGATCGGCTCCTCTTGAAGTCATCCGCCATCAATCTAATATCTCTAGTCACTATAGGTTCAAGGGCAAATCATCATGTATTCGATCGGAGAACTGTCGCGGCAGACCGAAGTCAAGGTCCCGACCATCCGCTATTACGAGCAGATGGGCCTGCTGGAGGCGCCGGAACGCTCCGGCGGCAACCAGCGGCGCTATGACGAAAAGGGGCTGGAGCGGCTCGCCTTCATCAAGCATGCGCGCGAACTGGGGCTCCCGATCGAGGCGATCCGGGAATTGATACGGCTGAGCGCCCATCCCGACCGGCCCTGCGACGACGCCGACCGGATCGTCAAGGATCAATTGCAGGCGGTGCGCCGGCGCATCGAGAAACTCAAGCGACTCGAAAGCGAACTGGAACGTATCGCCACGGGCTGCGAGGCCGATCATATCGGCGACTGCTATGTCATCCGCGCACTGACCGATCATGACCTTTGCGCGCACGAACACGTTTAGGCTTTTGTTAACGCACTGAAAAAGAAAACCCCCGGCGCCTGCCGGCACCGGGGGTTTCACCTGTTTCCGTTCCCGGCCAAAGCCGGAACGGGAATTCCTTAGAGGGCGGTCAGGTTGTCCGCCGCCGACTTGCCAGTACGGCGGTCGGTGGTGATTTCGAACTCGACCTTCTGGCCATCGGCCAGGCCGGAAAGACCGGCGCGCTCTACTGCGGAAATGTGGACGAATACGTCCTTGCCGCCATCATCGGGCTGGATGAAACCATAACCCTTCTGGGAATTGAACCATTTCACGGTTCCGGAAGCCATTGGCTTGTCCTTTCAGTATGCAGTTTGTGTGTTTTTGACGCAGGCGTTGCCGCATGCACCGGGTCATCGCGTCTCAGAGTAGTAGGTCGTGCGTCACACACCGGCTGCACCGGGCGTAGAGGCCAAGCCGTTCGGCCGAAAACTCGATCGCGGCCATTTACAGTAGGCAGGCCGGGATTGCAAGGTTCTTGATGCACACGATCGGCATCAGGGTTCGGTCACAAAGCCCCCGAGTGGCGCCTTGTGTGGCAAGTTCCAGCCGAAATAAACCTCCGCCTCGACGATCTGCCCATTCCGCATGGTGAGGATTTCAGTGTTGCGGAAACGCTGCCCACCGACGCTCTCTCCCTCATAGGTGACAAAAACCCTTTCACCCTCACCCACCAGATGGATGAAATCGAAATTCTCGATCACTTCGCTATTCGGCCAGCAGCGCTCAAAATAGCTTTCGCGATCCAGCCGATTGTCGAGCGGACTGGTGAAATGGAAATCGTCGGCAATCAGCCGCTCTATTGCGTCACGATCCCGCTCAACATAGGCGAGATAACAGGCACGGGCGACAGCGATAGTGTCCGGCATGGCTCCTCACACCCGACAATTCACATATTCGGATAGACCGGGCCTTCGCCGCCATAGGGCGGCACCCAGTTGATGTTCTGGTTCGGGTCCTTGATGTCGCAAGTCTTGCAGTGGACGCAGTTCTGGAAGTTGACGACGAATTTCGCGTCGCTGGTATCGGTTCCCTGCACCGCGTTGCCCGCCGAATCCACCCATTCGTAGACTCCGACCGGACAGAAGCGGGCCGAGGGACCGCCATAAACACCGAGTTCGGAGGTCTTTTGCAGTTCCAGGTCAGCGACATGGAGATGCGGCGGCTCGTTCTCGTCGTGATTGGTGTTCGACAAAAAGACCGAGGAAGCGCGGTCAAAGGTGAGCTTGCCGTCGGGCTTTGGATAGTCGATCGGCGAGAAATTGGCCGCCGGCTCCAGCGCCGCATAGTCCGGCTTGCCATGCTTCAGCGTGCCGAAGGGCGACCAGCCGCCGAACAGGGTGGCGCACCACATGTCGAAACCGCCAAGCCCGATGCCGAATGGCGTGCCGAAGCGCGACCATAGCGGTTTGGCGTTGCGGACCTTTTTCAGATCCTTGCCGATGTCGCCGGCGCGCCATTCATCGTCATAGCCGGACAATTCGTCCTGGGCGCGACCGGCGGCGAGCGCCTCGGCGAGCTTTTCGGCGGCCAGCATGCCCGACAGCATGGCATTGTGCGAACCCTTGATGCGCGGCACATTCAGGAAGCCGGCCGAACAGCCGATCAGCGCGCCGCCTGGGAAGGTGAGCCTGGGCACGGATTGCCAGCCGCCCTCGGTCACGGCACGCGCACCATAGGCGATGCGCTTGCCACCCTCGAAAGTGCCACGCACCCTGGGGTGCGTCTTGAAGCGCTGGAATTCCTGGAAGGGAGAAATCCAGGGATTCCTGTAGTTGAGGTGCACGATGAACCCGACGGCGACCTGGTTGTCCTCCAGATGGTAGAGGAAGGAACCGCCGCCGGTATCCTTGTCGAGCGGCCAGCCGAAGGAATGCTGGACGAGGCCTGGCTGGTGCTTCGATGGATCGACTTCCCACAATTCCTTGATGCCGAGACCGAATTTCTGCGGCTCGCGGCCTTCCTGGAGGTCGAATTTTGCGATGAGCTGCTTGGCAAGCGAGCCGCGCACGCCCTCGCCGATCAACACATATTTGCCGAGCAGCGCCATGCCACGCTCGTAATTCGGGCCGGGCGTGCCGTCCTTTTCAAGCCCCATGTCGCCGGTGGCGACACCGATCACCGCACCGCTGCCATCGTAAAGCACCTCGGCTCCGGCGAAGCCCGGATAAATCTCGACGCCCAGCGCCTCGGCCTTGGCGCCAAGCCAGCGGCAGACATTGCCGAGCGAAACGATGTAATTGCCGTGGTTGTTCATCAGCGGCGGCATGGCGAAATTCGGCAACGGGATCGCGCTCGAGGCTGTCAACAAGAAGAACTGGTCCTTTTTGACCGGCGTCTTGAAGGGGTGGTCGGGATCGTCCCTCCAGTCGGGGATGAGCCGATCGATGGCGATCGGGTCGACAACGGCGCCAGACAGAATATGGGCGCCCACTTCCGGTCCCTTCTCGAGCACGACGACGGACAGATCGGCATTGAGCTGCTTCAGCCGGATTGCGGCGGAAAGTCCGGCCGGGCCAGCGCCGACGATGACCACGTCGAATTCCATCGACTCGCGTTCGGGAAGCTCCATTTCCTCCGACATTCAGTTCTCCTGACAATTCCAGCCCGACGCGGTGCACCAGCCGCTTTTAGCCGCATCCGACCGTGTTCCAGCCCATTTCAGGCCCATTTCAGGTATTGGGTTGCCATGAAATGCCGGCATCCGCAAACGGATTTGCGCACAATTAATTTGCATCGCTCCGCCGGAGCAGTTTGCACCGCTTTGCCAGAACGGTTTGCGACTTCAAATATCTAAATACTTACGTTTACGTTAAAGTCAATATACTTGGCTGTGCACTCCGATCCATGCGCCTTTGCCAGCGGCGAACATATCGGGATAAGTTCGTGGATGAACGCAAAGGACAAAGGCCAGTCAATGCCGGCAGGCGGACCGACAGATAGCGGGATATCTCCAGAGGGAACAGCGGAGCTGCTACGCTGGTACAGCGATATCGGAGTCGATCTGGCGCTCGAGGACGCACCGATCGACCGTTTCGCCGAAAGCAAGGCGCAAGCGGCCGCAAGAAAGGGCGCCTCACCCAATCGTGCGGGCGGACAACGGCAGGCGCCCTCCCCGGCTACGGGCGGTCCATCAGCGGCACGGCAGGTTCCGCCGCGCATGGCACCGCCGCGTGGGTCGCCCCCCCAAGGCATGGTGCCAAAGGGAGGCGGGCTCGCCAATGCCGCGATCCCCGACGACAAGGCGGTAGCGAATGCGCGCGAGCTGGCGGCGGGCGCTGCGAACCTCGACGAACTGCGCGACGTCATGGAGCATTTCGAGGGCTGCAATCTGCGCCTGACCGCCAAGCATACGGTCTTCGCCGACGGCAATCCTGAAGCGAAGATCATGCTGATCGGCGAGGCGCCGGGCCGTGACGAGGACATCCAGGGCCTGCCCTTCGTCGGGCGCTCCGGGCAATTGCTCGACCGCATGCTGGCGGCGATCGGCCTCGACCGTACCAAGGTCTACATAACCAACGTGCTGGCCTGGCGCCCGCCGGGCAACCGCACGCCGACGCCGGCGGAAGCTGAAATCTGCCGGCCCTTCATCGAACGTCATATCGAACTGGTCGACCCGCAGATCATCGCCTTTCTGGGCGGTGCTTCGGCGAAGCTGCTGCTCAACACGTCGGAAGGCATATTGCGCCTGCGCGGGCGCTGGACAAGTTATTCGCATGGCGGCAAGGCCATCGACGCCATCGCCATGCTGCACCCGGCCTATCTGCTGCGCCAGCCGGCGCAGAAGCGGCTTGCCTGGCAGGACATGCTGAAGCTGAAGGCAAAGATGGAGAAGCAGACGGATTGAACTCCCTCTCAGTCGTCATGCTCGGGCCTGACCCGAGCATCCAACGAATCCCTGCGATAAACATGCAGATTCCGTGGTTCATTGGATCCTCGGCACAAGGCCGAGGATGACGACGGGAGAAGTGGTCAACGCTCCTATCCAACCTCGCGTTTCACAGTTGCCCGGCTGCCCGGTTCAGAGCAAAATCGAGCAGGGGCATTGTTCACATCAAGGAATTTCAGATGGATCGGCTTCGCCTATTGATACCGCATTTTGGCTTTCTGGTATTCGCCCTCGTCCTTTTACTCGCCCCAGCTGCAATGGCGAGCACGCTTGTCGTCGCCATCGGCGACAGCAATACGGCCGGCTTCGGCGTTCCGGCAGCACAGAAATATCCCTCCAGGCTGCAGCAGGCACTTCGCGCGCGCGGCTATGACGCCGTCGTCAAGAACAGCGGCATCAACGGCGACACGTCGGGCGGAGGACTGAGAAGACTCAATTCGGCTGTGCCGAAGGGTACCAAGGTCGCCATCGTCTTCTTCGGCCGCAACGACGTGCGCTTCGGCGTGTCAAAGGCCCGGATGCGCGCCAATCTCGACGCCATCGTTTCGAAACTGCGCGCGCGAGGAGTCGCCGTCATCCTATGCGGCTTTTATCCGTTCAGCTTCGCCGACATCGCCGCCAAGCATGGCGCGATCTATGCCGGCGACTTCTTCGCCGGCGTGGCGGTCAACGGCAAGAAGAAGCCGCAATATTCGCTGGGCGATTTCGTGCCGCATCTCAACGCCGCCGGCTATGCCGTCGTGGTCAGCCACCTCACACCCTATGTCGTGCGAGCGCTCGGGCACAGGTGAGTGGCGGTCGCCAAGTCGCAATCAAGCCACGATTTTCGCGTTTGACCGCTTTCCGCGTCACCTGTGGCGGTTAGAGTCCCAGTTGTAGCTACCTCAGTCAGCCGAGAGCGAGGAATCATGGCCCGGCAATTCATTCCGATCCTCGCCCTGTTCATGAGCACGGCCTTCCTGCTCGCCGGGGGCGGCGTGCAATGGATCCTGCTGCCGATCCGAAGCCAGATGGAAGGTTTTTCCACCGACGCCATCGGCCTGATCGGCGCCGGCTGGGCAATCGGTTTCACCTCTGGCTGCATCATCGTGCCGCGCATGGTGCGCCGGGTCGGGCACATTCGCTCCTTCGGCTCGCTGTCGGCCATGCTCGCCATTGCGATCCTCGTGAGCGCCATGATCGTACAGCCCTCCGCATGGTTCGTGCTGCGCATCGTGGCGGGCCTATGCTTTTCCGGCTCCTACATGATCATCGAAAGCTGGATCAACGAGCGGGTGACCAACGAGACGCGCGGGGCGATCTTCTCGGTCTATCTGATCATCACCCAGCTTGCGATGATCGCAGGACAATATGTCATCGTCATTGCCGCGCCGGGAACCGAGAAGCCGTTCATGATCGCGGCGATCCTGTTCGCGCTCGCCATCCTGCCGACGGCCTTGTCGAAATCGCCTTCGCCGGAACCGCTGGAACAGGTCAAACTCGATTTGAAGGGGTTGTACATCAATTCGCCGGCCGCGCTGATCGGCGTGTTCCTTGCGGGCGGCATCGCCGGGTCATGGCAGAACTTCGCTCCGGTGTTCGGCACGATGTCGGGCATGTCGAACACGGCGATCGCGACGATGCTGAGCCTGGCGATCCTGGGTTCGGCGGCGTTTCAATATCCGTTCGGCTGGCTGTCGGACAGGATCGACCGGCGCCTGGTCATGATCGGCATCGGGGCGGTCGGCGGCATCATCGTCACGGGGACCGGTTTCATGCCCGTCGATTCCAAGGCACCGGGCATCGTCTTCTATCTGCTGATGGCGATGACCGGCGCATTCATCTACCCGATCTATGCGATCCTGGTGGCGCACGCCAATGACCACGCCGCGCCGGAGGAGTACATCCATGTTTCCTCGGGCCTTCTGATCGTCTATGGCACCGGGACGATGGCCGGGCCGATCATTTCCGCTCGCGTGATCCAATGGTTCGGACCGGGCGGCATGTTCATCACCATCGCGGCGATGAACCTGGCAATCGCCGCCTATGCCGCCTGGCGCCTGACCAGACGTCCCGCGCCGCCCGAAGAAGAGGCGATGGAGTTCCAGACCTTCGCGCCCGCCACCGCGCAGACACCGCAGAGCTACACTCTGGCGCCTGCGGCGGAAGCAGCGGAAGAAGCCGCAGAGGCCGCGGCGGAGGAAACCGGAGAACAAACGCAGCAACCGGAAGACGAGGCGACAGTCGCAGGCACTTAAGACGACTATCCGCCAAACCTCACAAATTGATTCAGCCTGACACTCCGATTCAACCGGGTCGGAAACCGATTCATGGAATGATGATAACCTGTTGATCTTGATAGAAATAATTTCAGAATCGGCATCTGGTTGCCGAGATTGTCAGTCGCCGCGCCACAATTCATGGAAATGATGGATCGGTCCGTGCCCCCTGCCCACCTGCAACGCATCGGATGCGGCAATCGCGCCGGTCAGCCATTTCTTGGCCGCACCGACAGCGTCGGCGAGCGGCTTGCCAAGCGCCAGATGGGCGGCGATCGCCGATGAAAGCGAACAGCCGGTGCCGTGGGTGTTGGCGGTATCGATGCGCGGCGCGGAGAACCATTTGTGGCCAATTTCAGAAACCAGCACGTCCTCGGCTTCACCCGAAGCGCCATGGCCGCCCTTCAAGAGAATTGCGCCAATGGTCATCAATGCAAGTTCATCGGCCTGGGCGGCCATCTCCTTGCGGCTTTCGGCGACCTTCATGCCGGTAAGCCGTGCCGCCTCGTGCAGATTGGGCGTGATCAGTGTCGCCAGCGGGAAGAGTTCGGAAACGAGGGCTGCAACCGCCTCGTCATGCAGCAACGGGTCGCCGCTGGCAGCGACCATGACCGGATCGAGGACGATGTTTTGCGCCCTGTGCCGGCGCAGGCCGTCGGCGACAGCGGCAATCGTTTCGGCACGCGACAGCATGCCGATCTTGACCGCTGCAACGTCGAGGTCGGAGAACACCGCATCGATCTGGGCGGTGATGAAATCGGCCGGCACGTCGTGGATGGCGGTGACCCCCAGCGTGTTCTGCGCGGTGAGCGCGGTGATGATACTGGCGGCGTAAACGCCGTTCGCCGACATCGACTTGATGTCGGCCTGGATGCCTGCACCGCCGCCCGAATCCGAACCGGCGATGGTCACCGCGATGGGAATGGGTCTGCCTGGCATATGCCTGTCACCTTGCTGCGTTACGAATTCGTCAATCGGCGTTTGCGATACTTCTGCCCGGTTGTCCCGGCTTGTTGAGAAACCGATTCAACTTTGGCCCCGAGTTGAGAATCCGATTCAAGCGGAGTGCCGCCTTCCTAAAGCTCTGATTCAGATTCAGGCATTGGTCCCAACGCCTTGATTTCGGATTCATTTTCCTCGTTCTTCAGCCTTGATTCCATCCGTAACCGCACGGGTGAATTCGGCTGCCGCCTTTTGCGGATCGGCCGCATTCATGATTGCCGAGACGATAGCCACACCGTTCGCGCCGGCGCGCATGATGTCTGCGGTTCGCGCCGCGTCGATGCCACCGATGGCGACGAGCGGCAGGCTTGTCGCCGCGCGCATCCAGGCGATGCCGTCGAGGCCGATCGCCTCGCCCGCATCGGGTTTCGTTGCCGTCGCAAACACCGGGCCGACACCCAGATAATCGACCGCCCCCAGGGCATCGCGCGAGGCCTCCAGTTCAGTTTCATTGGCGACCGACAGGCCGACGATGCAGTCCTCGCCCATCATGCAGCGCGCGTCTCGCGCATCCATGTCCTTCTGGCCGATGTGGACGCCATCGGCGCCAGCGGCCATCGCCACGTCGATGCGGTCGTTGACGATGAAGGGAATGGCAAGCGGACGCAGTTGCGCCACCAGACGCCTGGCGGTATCGACCAGCACGCGGGTCGGCGAATGGGGGTCGCGCAACTGCACCATGGAGACCCCGCCGCGCACGGCCTGCGCGACCACTTCGTCGACCGGCCGGCCACCATTCAGCACCGGGTCGGTGACGAGATAGACCGAGAGATCGAAGCCGGGCTTCATGCGCCCATCACCGTGACCGAGGCGTTGGCGGCAAGCCTGTTGGCGTCGAGCGCATAGAGCGCATCGCACAGTTCGGCCGGCAGATGGCCTGGACCGGCGAGCAGGTCGCCGGCGATCTTGCCGGCGGCGGCGTAGGTGGCAAGTGCCGCAACCGTCGCCTCGAAGGGCGGCGCGACGGCGACAAAGGCGCCGACAACGCCCGACAGGGCGCAGCCCAGCGCCGTCGACAGCGGCATCAGTTCATGCCCGCCCTCGATCTCCACGGTATGGACGCCGTCGGTGACGTAGTCGGTCTCGCCCGTTACCGCGACGACGATGCCGAATTTCTCAGCCAAACCGGCAGCCGCGTCGATCGCCGCCGAGGAACCGGCGGTCGAATCGACGCCCTTGACGCCACCCGCCATGCCGGCGAGCGCCATCACCTCGCCGGCATTGCCGCGCAGCACGGTGGGACGCATGGAAAGAAGATCGGCGGCGGTCGTATTGCGCAGTCCGGTCGCACCGACGCCAACAGGATCGAGCACCCAGGGCTTGCCCGCGGCAGCGTAGTGACCGGCAGCCGTTTTCATGGCCTCGATCCAGGGCGCCGACAATGTGCCGATATTGACGACCAGCGAGGAAGCGATGGCGGCGAAATCCTGCTGCTCCTCGACGGCATGCGCCATGGCCGGCGAAGCGCCCAGCGCCAGCAACACATTGGCGGAAACCGTCATCGCCACGAAATTGGTGATGTTGTGGACGAGCGGGCGCTCGGCTCTCAGTTTTTCAAGAAGTGCGAAGCTTGTTTCGGTCGACAAAGACTGCACGGTGTTTCCTCCGGTTTCGGGCACCCCGGCGGGGCGACACACGAGTTGGAGGAAGGTCCCTTGCTTCGTGCCTCATTCCCTACGCCGGCATGACCCGGATCAGGTTCCAAGAGTTGGCCGCAACATTGTTCGGCCTCTCAGCCCGGCATCGCAGCCGGGCACCTCTATGAGCAGGCAAAGACATATCCCCGCTGAAGCGCAGGTTCAAGGGGAGTGCTTCAACCGCCTCCCCGGCTTTGCGGGGTATGGCGGGCTGTCCGAAATTAACCCTTCGACGCCTGGATCGCCTGCCAGACGCGGATCGGCGTGGCGGGCATGTCGATGTCGGCGGCACCGTATTCGGTTCTCAGCGCATGATTGACGGCGTTCATCACCGCCGCGCAGGAGCCGATGGAACCCGCTTCGCCCGCCCCCTTGATGCCGAGTACATTGGTGGTCGATGGCACGTTGCGGGTCTCGAAACCGAGGCTCGGTACGGTGTCGGCACGCGGCACGGCGTAGTCCATCAGCGTGGCGGTCAGCAATTGCCCGTCATCGTCAAAGACGACCTGCTCGTGCAGGGCCTGGCCAATGCCCTGGACGACGCCACCATGGACCTGGCCGGCTAGCAGGATCGGGTTCACGGTGACGCCGAAATCGTCGACGATCGTATAGGCGATGACCTCGGTGACGCCGGTATCGGGGTCGATCTCCACCTCGCAGATATGGGTGCCGTTGGGATAGGTGGCTTCCGCCTGTTCGAAATTGCCGTCGGCCTTGATGTCGTCGGGACTTGGCGCGGACGCTGCGAGATCGGCGAAGGAGATCGCACGGTCGGTGCCGGCGATGCGGGCTTCGCCATCGACCAATTCGATATCGCCGGCGGAAGCTTCGAGCTTGTCGCTTGCCAGCTTCTTCAGCTTGTCGGCCAGCGCCTCGCCGGCGCGCACGGCCGATACGCCGCCGAGCGGTACCGAGCGCGAGCCGCCGGTGCCGCCGCCCTTTTCCAGTTCGTCGGTGTCGCCCTGGTGAACGAAGACCTTCTCGTAGTCGATGCCGAGCTTCTCGGCGGCAAGCTGGGCATAGGCGGTGGCATGGCCCTGCCCGTTCGACTGGGTGCCGATCTTCAGGATGAAGCTGCCGTCGGCCTGCAATTCGATGAAGGCCGGTTCGGAACCGGCGAAGGCGCAGGCCTCGACATAGGTGGCAAACCCGATGCCGCGCACCTTGCCGCGAGATCTCGCTTCGGCCGCGCGCGTGTCGAAATCCGCCCAGCCGGCACGCTCGAGCGCGGCGGTCAGGTGGCCGTCGAATTCGCCGGTATCGTAGAGCCGGCCGCCGGCCGTCTTGTAGGGCATCTGTTCGGGCTTGATGAAATTGCGCCGGCGGATTTCCTCGCGCGGCAGGCCCATGTCGCTGGCGCACTGTTCGACGAGCCGCTCGATCAGATAGGACGCCTCCGGCCGGCCGGCGCCGCGATAGGCGTCAACCGGGGTGGTATTGGTGTAGATGCCCGTAACCTTCACCACCATCGCCGGAATATCGTAAACGCCGGTCGACATGATTACGCCGAGATTGGGGATCATCGGACCGAAATAGTGCAGATAGGCGCCCATTGCCGCGCGGATATGGACGTCGAGCGCCAGGAAGCGGCCTTCATCGTCCATTGCCATCCTTGCGGTCGAGACATTATCGCGGCCGTGGGAATCGACCATGAAATGCTCGGTGCGGTCGGAGGTCCACTTGACCGGACGGCCGAGCCGCCTGGCGGCCTCCATGGCAAGCGGGTATTCGCGGAAGGGAAAGACCTTGGTGCCGAAACCGCCGCCAACATCAGGCGTCCTGACGCGAATCTTGTCCGGCGCAACACCGAACACGCCTGCAAGCGCCCCGCGCATGCCATGCGCGCCCTGCGAGCACACCACGACCGACCAGCGGTCCTCGGCATCGACCCATTCGGCGAGACAGGATCGCGGCTCGAGATACATCGAGACCACACGGTTGTTGACGATCGTGACTTCGCTGACGCGGGGGGCATCGGCAAAGACTGCCTGCGTCGCCGCGGCATCGCCGCCACCGCCGTTGAAGGCGACATTGGTGCCCGATTCGGGGTAGACGAGCGGCGCATCGTCTGAAAGCGCGCCAAAAGTGTCGACGACGGCGTCGAACGGCTCGAAATCAACCTCGATCAGTTCCGAAGCATCACGCGCGATCTGCACGGAATCGGCGACGATGAAGGCAATCGCATCGCCAACATGACGGACCTGCTCCTCGCAAAGGATGGGAAGAGCGCTATCGGCCTTCTTCGCTTCGTCGGGCACGGCGTGCGCGATTACCGTGCGCAGCGGCTTCAGGTGGCCGATGTCGCTCGCGGCAAGAACGAGGTGGACGCCGGGATGGGAACGTGCCGCCTCCAGATCGCCGAGTGTGAAGCGGGCATTGGCGTGCGGCGAACGCAGGACATAGCCATGCAGCATGCCTGGCGCCGACCAGTCGTCGGTGTAATGGCCCTTGCCGGTGATCAGGGACGCGTCCTCGATGCGCCGAAGCGGCGCGCCCATACCGAATTTCGCGTGAACAGGTTTGTTCATGATTCCCGTATTTCCGCTTCTTGGATGGAGAAATGATACGCAGGCGAAACCTGCAGCCTCCGCTATCTCAAAATATAGCAGCGCATTCGCTTACGGCAATGGTGTGAATGCACTATGGGCCTCATCAACCGCCGAGACTGCCATGCGGCTCACACTGCGAAATCCGCCATGAAAAACTTTGCAAGTACGATCGCACTCTGCCAGAATCCGGCGGAAAGGAATCCCATGCAGCCCCGGATCCTCCTCCGGAACTTCCAGACACTTCCAGACAATGTCAAAGGCGCGATCATCATCCTGATCGGCACGATGTTCCTCGTGGCGATGACGACGATCGTGAAGATGCTGGGCGAAAGGCTGCATGTGTTCCAGATCCTGTTCCTGCGCCAGGTATTCCTGACAGCGGTCTTTGCTCCCGTCGTCATCCGCAACTTTCCAGGCGCGCTGAAAACCGAACGCCCGGGACTTCAGATCCTGCGTATCGCGTCGGCCCTTGTCGGCATGACGTGCGGCTTCACCGCCGTAATCCACATACCGCTCGCCGACGCCACGGCGATCAGCTTCGTCAAGGCGTTCTTCGTGACAATCTTCGCAATCGCAATCCTCTCCGAGCCGGTGGGCGTTCGGCGCTGGGCAGCGGTGGCCATAGGCTTCTTTGGTGTCATCATCATGCTTCAGCCGGGCACCGAGGGCTTTTCAGTCTACGGACTTTTCGCGCTGGCGGGCGCGGCGGGCGCGGGCATGGTCATGGTATTGATCCGCCTGCTCACGCGCACCGAACGCACGATCACGATCATGGCCTGGCAGGCGATCGGTGTCGGCGTGGTCATGGCCGTGCCGGGAATCTTTTTCTGGCAATGGCCGACGCTGTTCGAATGGATACTCATCGTCGTGCTTGGCGTGGTCGGCTATGTCGGCCAGCTATGCAACATTGTGGGTTATCGGTACGGCGAGGCCTCGGTCATGGCCGCGCTCGACTATTTCCGGCTGATCTACGCGGTGATCTTCGGCTATCTGATCTTCTCGCAACTTCCGGGCGTCAACACCTGGGTCGGCTCGGCCGTCATCGTCGCGGCCTCGCTCTACACGATCCACCGCGAGAGCCGTCAGAAACAGGTGCTGGTGCGCACACCTGAAGGGCGCGGACTGTCGTAGCGAAACAAGCTATCGCTTCTCCAGGCTCCAGTCGAAGGCCTGCAACTGATTGCCCGCCTATTTCACCGGCCGTAGGTGTAGGTGACGCTCGCCTTGTCCAGCGTGTGGAAATGCAGGTTGAAGCCCAGAACGGCCGCAGACGGAATCTGGTCTGGCGGCAGCGTTTCGGTGTCGACCGCAAAGACGGTGATCACGTAGTGGTGGGCGGGATCGCCTTGGGGCGGACATGGTCCCATATAGGCGTTCATGCCTGCATCGTTGCGTCCCTGCGCGGCGCCCGCCGGCAAGGTGCCGCCTTCAGAACCCGCTCCCTCCGGCAGTTCTGTAACACTGGCCGGAATGTTGAAAACCTCCCAGTGCCAGAAGCCAGAGCCGGTGGGCGCGTCAGGATCGTACATGGTGACAGCGAAGCTCTTGGTGCCGTCCGGGGCACCTGACCAGCCAAGCTGCGGCGAGATATTGCCGCCACTGCAGCCGAATACGCCGGCGACATATTTGTTGTCGAACTTGCCATCGGCGCCGAAAGACGTGCTTGTCAGGTCCATGGCAAAGGCCGGACTGGCCATTGCAGATGCGGCGAGTACCGCAGCTATTCCAATTGTCTTCATGACATTCCTCCCACATGCTTTCCGTGCCATCGGCTCCGGCCAGATCATTGTAGCTGCTTTCGCGGCCTCATGCATCCAGCCATTCGCCTGACTATCGCTGGCGCAAATTTCTCCATGCGGTGACCAGCCCCTTGGTCGAGACGTCCTTGCCGCGCGGGTTTTTGGTACCGGCAAGCGACGGCTGGATCTCGGTCGCCAGCACCTTGCCGAGTTCCACGCCCCACTGATCGAAGGAATTGATGTTCCATATCGTGCCCTGGACAAAGACCTTGTGCTCGTAGAGCGCGATCAGCATGCCCAGGGTCCTCGGATCGAGCTTGCGGTAAAGGAAGGTGTTGGACGGGCGGTTGCCGGTAAACACCTTATGCGGGGCGAGCGCGGCGGCAACCTTCGCGTCCATGCCCTTCGCCGCGAGTTCGGCCATCGCCTCTTCCAGCGTCTTGCCCTTCATCAGCGCCTCGGACTGGGCAAAGCAATTGGCGGTCAGCATAACATGGTGGTCGCTCAGCCTTTCGTGCGACTCGGCAGCGATGAGGAAGTCGCAGGGGATGATGCCAGTGCCCTGGTGAATGAGTTGATAGAAGGCATGCTGGCCATTGGTGCCAGGCTCGCCCCAGACGACCGGGCCGGTGTCCCAGCCGACCTCCTTGCCGCCAAGCGTGACGTGCTTGCCGTTCGATTCCATGTCGAGCTGCTGGAGATAGGCGGGGAAACGCGAAAGCCGGTTGTCGTAGGGCAATACTGCGTGGGTCGGGAATCCCCAGACGTTGCGGTACCACACGCCGAGCAAGCCCATGACGATCGGGATGTTCCTCGTGAGCGGTGCAGTACGGAAATGCTGGTCGGCAATGTAGCCGCCCTCGAGCATGGCATCGAAATGCCTTGGACCGATGGCGATCATCAGCGACAGGCCGATGGCGGACCAGATCGAATAGCGTCCGCCAACCCAGTCCCAGAAGCCGAAGGTGCGATCGTCGGCGATACCGAAGGCGCGCGTCGCCCCCAGATTGGTCGACAGCGCCGCAAAATGCGTCCCGGCGTTCCTTTTACCGACCGCTTTCTCGATCCAGGCGCGCGCGGTCTTCGCGTTTGCCATGGTCTCGGCCGTGGTGAAGGTCTTCGAGGCGATGACGAACAGCGTGGTTTTTGGGTCGAGCCCCTTCAGGCAGTCGCCGATATCGGCGCCGTCGACATTGGAAACGAAGTGGGTGCGCGGGCCGCTTGCGTAGGGCGAGAGCGCCCTTGCCGCCATTGCAGGGCCGAGATCGGAACCGCCAATGCCGATATTGACGACATCGGTGATCCTCCCGCCCGTGACCTGATAGCCGCCTTTCCTGACGGCGTTGGCGAAGCGGCGCATGGCGGCGAGCACCCTGCGCACATCGGGCATGACGTCCCGGCCATCGACCAGAACGGGGTTTTTCGAGCAGTTGCGCAAGGCAGTGTGGAGCACCGCCCTGCCCTCGGTCACGTTGATCCTGTCGCCAGCGAACATCGCGTCTCGGCGCGCCTCGACGCCCGCCTTGCCGGCCAGATCGACCAGCGCCGCAAAGGCCTTGTCGTCGATGCGGTTCTTGGAAAAATCGAAGAGGAGGTCGTCGAGCTTCAACGAATAGCGGCTGAAGCGCTTCGGTTCGGCCTCGAACATGGCGCGCATATTCGTTGCGGCAATGCGCTTCCTGTACGGCTCGAGCGCCTTGAGGGCCTTTGCAGGATCGTAACGGGCCATGGTGCCTTCCCGAAAATCCGAAGCGCCTGCCTGCGCCTGATTGGCAAAGAGGCTCGACGGGACTACATAGCGAGGTTCATGTCCAGAAGCGGCGCACGACGCCCGAGCAATACAGGAAAGCCCAGCACTTGAGAACCGATACCGCGCCCGTCATCCGCCTGAAGGATTACCGCCCGCCCGCCTATACGATCAACGAAGTCGACCTCGACTTTTCGCTCGAACCGGAAGCGACGAAGGTGCGCTCGGCGATGGTGGTGGAGCGGGCGAAGGACACGGCGAAGGACGCGCCGCTCATCCTCGACGGCGACGAACTGGAGCTCGTCTCGGTTTCGGTCGACGGCAGGCAGGTTCCACCGGATGATTACAAGGCCTCGCCGCAGAAACTCGAACTGAAGAAGCTGCCAAGGAAGAAGCGCTTCACGGTGACGGTCGAAACCCGGATCGATCCGACAGCCAATACCCGTCTGATGGGGCTTTACCGTTCGAACGGCAATTACTGCACGCAATGCGAGGCGGAGGGCTTCAGGCGCATCACCTATTTCCTCGACCGGCCGGATGTGATGGCCGTCTACACCACCCGTATCGAGGCCGACGCCAGGGCCAATCCGGTGCTGCTGTCGAACGGCAATCCGGTCAAGTCAGGAAAACTGGCCGGTAATCGCCACTATGCGGTGTGGCACGATCCCCATCCCAAGCCAGGCTATCTGTTCGCGCTGGTCGCCGGCGATCTGGATGTGCTCAAGAAGAACTTCACCACAATGAGTGGGCGCAAGGTGAAGCTCGGCATCTATGTCGAGAAGGGCAAGAAGGATCGTGCCGCCTATGCCATGGACGCGCTGGTCCGCTCGATGAAATGGGACGAGGAAACCTTCGGACGCGAATACGATCTCGACGTGTTCAACATCGTCGCCGTCTCCGACTTCAACATGGGGGCGATGGAGAACAAGGGCCTCAACATCTTCAACGACAAATACGTTCTGGCCGACGAACGCATCGCCACCGATCTCGACTACGCCAATATCGAGGCGATCATCGCGCATGAATATTTCCACAATTGGACTGGAAACAGAATCACTTGCCGCGACTGGTTCCAGCTCTGCCTGAAGGAAGGGCTGACGGTCTATCGCGACCAGGAATTCTCCGCCGACATGCGCTCGCGCGCGGTCGAGCGCATCGGCGACGTGCGCAATCTGCGCGCCAACCAGTTTCCCGAGGATTCAGGTCCGCTGTCCCATCCGGTTCGGCCGGAAAGCTATCGCGAGATCAACAATTTCTACACGGCAACGGTCTACGAGAAAGGCGCGGAGGTCGTGCGCATGATCGCCACGATCCTGGGACGCAAGAAATTCCGCAAGGGCATGGACCTCTACTTCAAGCGCCATGACGGGGAAGCGGCAACCATCGAGCAATTCGTCAAATGCTTCGAGGATGCCGGCAAGGTCGATCTGACCCAGTTTTCGCTGTGGTACAGCCAGGCCGGCACACCGACGCTGCCGGTCTCGGCCGACTACAACAAGGCAAAGAAGGTACTCACCCTCGACATCGAGCAGTCGCTGGCGCCGACGCCGGACCAGACGCGCAAGAAGGCGATGCACATACCGCTGAGGATCGGTCTCGTCGGCAGCGACGGCGAGGCCGTCGAGGCGGGCAGGATCACCGGCGCCGAACACGAGGGCGACTTGTTCCACCTGAAGCATCGCAACCACAAGATCGTCTTCCACGGTGTGGAGAACCGGCCGGCGGTCTCGCTCAATCGCGGCTTCACCGCGCCGGTCAGGATCGAGTTCTCGCAATCGAAGGCCGATCTGGCGCTGCTGGCGCACGCCGACTCCGACCCTTTCAACCGCTGGCAGGCCTTCCAGGAATTTGCCATGCGGATGCTGACCGCCGGAGCGCGGGCGATCGAACGCGGTGGAGACACCAGATGGGATGAGAAATTCCTCGAAGCGGCGCTCGCCGCGACCAGTGAGAAGGCGTTGGAGCCGGCTTTCCGGGCGGCGATGCTGACGCTGCCAGGCGAAGGCGAGATCGCCCAGACGCTTGGCCGCAATGTCGATCCTGACGCAATCCATGCGGCTCGCATGGGCCTGATGGCGGCGATGGGCAAGGTGCTGGAACCGGCACGCCTCGCAATGGGCGCGGAACTCGCCACGCCCGGCCCCTATCGGCCCGACGCCGAAGACGCGGGCAAGCGTTCGCTGAAGAACACCCTGCTGCTTGTGGGCGTGGCCGCCGGAAGCCGCCAGGCGAAGGCCGACTGCCTCGACGAATTCGACAACGCCAACAACATGAACGACCGCTTCGCCGCCTTCCAGCGCATTGTCCACCTGCATGGCCACAAGGCAGCGAAACAGGCGATCGATGCGTTCGAAAAAGATTATGGCGGCGATCCGCTGACACTCGACAAATGGTTCTCGGTGATCGCCGGCACGCCGGGCAAACAGGCCGTGGCCACGGTGAAGAAGCTGATGAAACACAAGGCGTTCACGCTTGCCAATCCGAACAGGGCACGCTCGGTGCTGGGAGCTTTCGCCATGGCCAACCCGACCGGTTTCAATGACGCTTCCGGCGAAGGCTATCGTCTCGTCGCCGACAAGGTCGGCGAACTCGACGCGCTCAACCCGCAGATCGCCGCAAGGCTGCTCACCGCCTTCCGCTCGCTGAAGATGCTTGAGCCGAAACGCCGCGCGCTGGCTGTCGAGGCGCTCGAGGAACTGCGCGCGGGCCGCACGCCGTCGCGCGACTGTTCGGAGATCGTCGAGCGGATATTGGCTCAATAGCCCTCAACAGCCGCCTTCTCAGCCGTTTCGTGACGCGAGATCAATTGACTCGTGGCAAGCGGGGTTTGCAATACTGTGTTGTTTGCAGCCTAATCTGGATCGGAACAACACCGGGGTAGGCCATGTTCAATCCCACATCCGTCGCCGCATCCGCCTTCGGCGATTACCTTGAAGCGCTCTACACGCAGTATTTTTCAGGTCGAAAGCCGGAATATGCCGCCTATATCGGCGGCGCTGCCAGGCTGGTGCTGGAACGCCTCGGCAATACCGATGCGCTCTATCACAACGCCGAACACACGATGATGGTGGTGCTTGTCGGCCAGCAGATCATGCGTGGCCGGCTGGTTTCGCAAGCCGTCCAGCCCGAAGACTGGCTTCACTTCACACTGGCCTTGCTGGTTCACGACATCGGTTTTGCGCGCGGCATATGCAGCGGAGACACGGAGGACAGTGTTGTCATCGGGCCGGATGGCAAAACCATTTGCCCGCCCAGGGGGGCTTCCGACGCCTTTCTTGCGCCCTATCACGTCGATCGCAGCATGATGTACGCGCGTGAACGCTTCAAACAATCCGCATTTGTCGACGAAGAGCGCATCGCTGCCGCCATCGATTTCACGCGCTTCCCCATTCCCGACGAACCGCGCTACGCTGAGACCGGCAGCGAGCCGGCGCTGGTGAGAGCTGCCGATCTTATCGGACAGATGGGCGATCCCTTCTATCACCGCAAGATCAACGGGCTGTACCACGAGTTCGCCGAATTGGGGTTGACGGAAAAATTCGGCTACAAGTCATCGATGGATCTGGTCGAGAAATATCCGGAATTCTTCTGGTCGCAGGTCCAGCCCTATATCGGCACCGCGCTGCGCTATCTGGAGCAGACCATCGAGGGCAAGCAATGGGTTGCCCAGCTCTACAACCATGTCTTCCAGGTCAAACAGCGCACGAGCTATATCGGCCCGTTCCCGGGCCCGGAATCGTAGCCCGTCCAGATGTTTACGACAGTCCGGATAATGGTGCCTTGACGGCAATTACTTCAAATTCAAAGGTTTTTTCCATCCGATCTTAACCTCGCATGTGCTTGTGTCCCAGTCCAAAAAAGGTGTGGAGACTCGCATGCAGCGTTTTTTTGATGCGCGGACAAACACGGGCTTTGCCGTTACACGTGGAATCCCGGCAGTTGTGCTCACGCTCACATTATGCGTGGCGATCTATGTGCTGCTGGCCTGGTCGGGCACGCAGACGGACCAGATTTCGTACAAACGCCAGGAACAGCTCGTCAATCTCGTTCTGTCACAATTGCGAGCACAGACCGCGCATGACCAGGAAAGTTCCACCGTCTGGGACGAGGCGCTGCAAAAGGCGCAGGCGCACGACACCTCATGGATCGACGACAATTTGGGCAGCTGGATGCACAGCTATTTCGGCCATGACGAGGACTATGTGCTCGGTCCTGACGACGCGCCGATCTACGCCTTTACCGATAACGACATTGCCGAGCCGAAGGTATTCGAAGCCATCAAGCCGCAGGTCGAACACATCATCCACTCGCTTCGTGAAAAGATGAGTGTTGGCGACACCAGCGAAACGAATGACCAGATTCTGTCGCCGGGCAGCGCCGATTTCGCGGTTGTACGGGGGCACCCGGCACTGGTCAGTGTGAAGCCCATCATCTCCGATACGGGCGATATCGAACAGGTGCCCGGCAAGGAATATGTCCATATCGCGATACGTTTCCTCGACGGTTCGCTGCTCGACGAACTGAATCGTGACTACCTGTTTCAGGGGCCGCGCTTCTCCTGGCATAACTTGCACGGTTCGAACGAGGCGACGCATCCGATCAACTATGCTGACGGAGACACTTTCGGCTATTTCATCTGGCAGCCCTATCGCCCCGGTGCGGCGGTGCTCAAGCAGATCACACCCGTGCTGATCGGCGTCGCGGTGCTGGCGCTCGGCACCATCATCGGCTTCATGGTGGTCGTGCGCAGCCGGTCGGTCAAACTGCAGGCCAGCGAAGACAGAATCCGCCACATGGCACTGCATGATCCGCTTACTGGCCTGCCAAACAGGGCATTTTTCGACGAATATGTCGACCAGGCGCTCGAAACCGCCAGTGACCGATGCTTTGCCCTGCTCTATCTCGATCTCGACCGCTTCAAGCAGGTCAATGATTCACTCGGGCATCCCGCCGGCGACGAATTGATCAAGGAGTTCGGCGCAAGGCTCAAGAGTCTGGTTCGCCACGGTGATCTGGTCGCACGCATTGGCGGCGACGAATTCACCATCCTGTTTACCGATGTCGACGGCAATACCGAAGTCAAGTCACTTTGCGAGCGCATCATCGATCTGGTGCGCAAGCCGTTCGATATCGACGGCAATACCGTCTTCATCGGTGTCAGCGTGGGTGTCACCCTTGCTCCACAAGATGGAACCGACCGCATCGAGCTTTTGAGAAAGTCCGATGTCGCGCTCTATCATTCCAAGTCCACCGGTCGCGGACGCTATGCGTTCTTCGACAAGAATATGGATGACGAAGTCAGGACTAGACGCGATATCGAGCAGGATCTGCGTCTGGCGCTCAGGAGCGAAGGCGAACAACTGGCTCCCTATTTCCAGCCGATGTTTTCGTCCGCCGACAACACGATCACGGGCTTCGAGGCATTGCTGCGCTGGAAGCATCCCAAGCGCGGCTGGATTTCGCCGGAGGTCTTCATCCCGATCGCGGAAGAAGCCGGTCTTATCGAACTGATCGGCGAACGCGTGCTGCGCGAAGCGTGTATTGCCGCTGCCAAATGGCCCGATGTGAATATCGCCGTCAATGTCTCGGGCATCGAGTTGAGCAATCCGACCTATCACATGCTGGTCGCCGACGCCTTGCGCAATTCCGGGCTCAAACCCCAGCGTCTTGAAATCGAAGTGACCGAGACCGCGGCGACCGACGGATTGGGAAGCGCAGCGCAAAATCTCAACGCGATCAGGGATATGGGCGTGCGCGTGGCAATCGACGATTTCGGCACCGGCTTTTCGTCGCTCGGTCGCCTGCAACAGCTCAAGGTCGACCGCATCAAGATCGACAAAAGCTTCGTGCACGGCTTCGGTCGCGCGACCGACGATGAAGCGATCGTCCAGGCGATCATCGAGTTGGCGCATGCAAAGGGGCTGAAGACGACGGCGGAAGGTGTCGAGACCGAGAGCCAGAGCAAGAGCCTCGCCAGGATCGGTTGCGACGATCTGCAGGGCTTCCTCTTCTCGAAGGCGCTGCCGCGCAAAGAGATCGACGTGCTGTTCAGCGTCGACAGCGATGCCGACGAGGTCAACGCTTCGGCCGCATGAGGCGACGCACCATCAGGGCGCCGAGCATTCCGCAGTCCGGTTCCAGAAGTCCGCGAAAAGACCGTTGCAGTACCGGCGCAAGTTCCGGGTTCACGCTCCTGTGCATAACCCACCTCCCACCTCTTGCGATTTTTTCGAATCATGATCTGGACAAATCGATTCGGCCTGATTCAAATGGCAGTGATTCGGCTGTGCGGCTTTGCCGGATTGCGTAGCAGCAAATTGAACCGGGGACACGGCCGGCATCACGGGCGCGCAGGCGTCTTTGGCGTCGTGCTCGTCACGAGGAGGCCATTATGGCGCATGCGGACGCACGCGACGTGCGATCCCGTGCATCCCTCTTCAGGGGAAAGGCAGCGGGCAAGGCGGGCGGATCGCGCGTCGCCGGTTATGCCCGCCTTTTGAGCCATCCCGCCTATGAGCGTCTGCTCGGTTCGGAAGCCTTCCTGCGCCGACTGATTCCTGTGCTTATCGTCATCTTCCTCATCGTCGTGGCGATGGCGCGCTGGATGTCGCTCACGACACAGGCAGACCAGATACGCCAATCGGCCCAGGCCCAACTCGGCTTCATCGCCGAAATGCTGTCGGACCGCATCTCGCGGTTCGAACCTGCGAAGGACAATGCCAACGGCAACGCATTGCAGAACGCGGTGTCGGACTGGGCCCCGTCACGCTATCTCGACAATGGCAGGCAGGTGCTGGTCAGCGATGCCGCGGGCAAGATCATCGCGACCGCACCCTACGACCCGACCCGGCTCAACCTGCCGCTCGAAGCGGTGATCGACGACGCGCTGCTGCTCACCACCTTCGGGGAGCGCGCGGCAACGCGTGAGGTCAAGCTGGCGGGTGGCGAGGAAGCCTATGCCGTTCACCGCATCCTTGCGCCGAGGAATGGCGACACGCTGGCCAACAGGGCGACCGGCGTCACGCTGATCCAGCCGGAGGAACGCATTTTCGGCAACTGGCGCAAGGCTGTCTCGCTCAACGTCACGCTGTTCGTCGCTACCTCGTCGATCCTGCTGGTGGTGCTGTATGCCTATTTCGCCCAGGCGACCCGTGCCCAGGAAGCCGACGAGATATGTTCAATCGTGCAGGACCGGTTCGACGCCGCCCTGTCGCGCGGGCGCTGCGGGCTGTGGGACTGGGATCTGGCGCGCGGCCGCATCTACTGGTCGCGCTCGATGTATGGCATGCTGGGCATGTCGCCGCGCGAAGACATGCTGGGCTTTGCCGAGATCGCCTCGCTGGTCAACACCGTGGACGTCGATCTCTACCAGCTTGCCAATTCCGTGCTGAGCGAGAACCGTACCCATATCGACCAGGCGTTCCGAATGCGCCATCGGGACGGGCACTGGGTGTGGGTGCGCGCGCGCGCCCAGCTCGTCACCAATCCGCATGGCGAACCACATCTCGTCGGCATCGCCGTCGACATCAACGAGGAACAGGCGCTGAAGCAGCAGAGCCGGCAGCACGACATGCGGCTGCGCGATGCAATCGAAAGCCTGTCGGAGGCCTTCGTCCTGTGGGACGCGGAAAAGCGGCTGGTGATGTGCAATTCCAAATACCAGCAATTGCACGGTGTCTCGCCGGAAGCCACAAGACCAGGCGCACGCTATGACGACGTCATGACGGCTTCGCGGACACCAACGGTGCGAAACCAGCTCATCTCCACGGAATCACCGGACGAAGGCGCGCGCTCGATGGAGGCGCAGCTCGAAGACGGGCGCTGGCTGCAGATCAACGAGCGGCCGACCAAGGATGGCGGCTTCGTCTCGGTCGGCACCGACATCACCACCATCAAGTCGCACGAAAAGAAGCTGATGGAATCGGAAAGCCGGCTGATGGCGAGTGTCGACGATCTGCGCAAATCGCGTCAGACGCTCGAAATGCAGGCGCAGCAGCTTGCCGAAATGGCAGAGAAATACGCGGTCGAGAAAAACCGGGCGGAAGCAGCCAACCGCACCAAGTCGGAATTCCTCGCCAATATCAGCCATGAATTGAGAACGCCGCTTAATGCCATCATTGGCTTTTCCGAGATCATGCGCGGCTCCATGTTCGGACCGCTAGGCTCGGAGAAATACGAGGAATATTGCCGCGACATCCATGAAAGCGGGGCTTTCCTGCTCGGCGTCATCAACGACATTCTCGACATGTCGAAGATCGAGGCCGGCCGTTTCCTGCTCGATTTCGAGCCGTTCTGCCTGAACGACATTCTCGACGAGGCGCTGCGGATCATGGCGTATGAGGCGCAAGACCGTAAAATCGAGATCGCCGGCGAAATCGCCGATCGCATCGAGATGGAGGCCGACCGGCGGGCAGCCAAGCAGATTCTGATCAACCTGCTTTCCAATGCGGTGAAATTCTCGCGCGATGGCGGCAAGGTCTCGCTGAGAGCACGCACCGTGGGCGACAATGTGCTGATCACCATAGCCGATCAGGGAATCGGCATCTCGCCGCCGGCGCTGAAGCGACTGGGCCGGCCGTTCGAGCAGGTGCAGAACCAGTTCACCAAGAGCCACAAGGGTTCAGGCCTCGGGCTTGCGATCTCGCGTTCGCTCGCGGAACTGCATGGCGGCACGATGCGCATCCGTTCGAAGGAAGGCAAAGGAACGATTGTCTCGCTGCGCCTGCCGCTGCGGCGCAGCGACATGGAAGAAAACCCGGTCGAGGAGGCCATCGAGAAGATGCGTGCGGCCGGCTAGAGTCGCTCGGCGTTTCACAGAGTTTTTCTAGCGGATTCTTGAGTGCTGCGTATCACCTGCCCTGTCAAACTGACAGTCCCGGAACCGTTCGGTTCCGGGGCCTTTTTTTCGTTTGCCAGGGCAGCCGTGGCTCAATCGTCGCTGCCGGAGTCGCCATCCGTGCCGCCCCAGCGATAGTGCATGGCGCCAGGGCCCCAACCGGAACCACCCCAGCCAGGACCGCGCATGCCGTGATGGCGTCCGCCGAACATGCCGGCCATACGCCTGATCTCTGCCACTTCAACCTTTCCGTCATCGTTCCAGTCGACGAGCGCGAACACCTTGTTTGCCCGGTTTTCGATCTCGGAACGGGAGACGTTGCCATTTTCGTCCAGATCGAACTGATAGACAATGCGATCGGATATCCGGCCGGAAAAGCGTTTGGCTCCCGGGAATTTTGCGTTGCTTTCGACAGCGGCGATAATCTCGGCCTTGGTGACCGAGCCATCCTTGTTGGTATCCGCCTCGTCGAAGCGGAAGCCGAGCGCCTTTGTCATCTCGTCTTGCGAAACGGCGCCGTCATTGTTGGTATCGATCTTGTCGAACATCGCCTTGCCCATGCGCTGATAGGCGCCGGGCCCGTATCGGTGCCAGTTCTGTGCTGCGTAGGCGCTGCCGGCGACAGCGGTGACGGCCAGACCGGCAAGGATCACTTTGGTGGATGTCTTCATGTCAGTCTCCTTTGTTCGCCACCCCCTCAGGGTCATCCATCCGATACGTTCCCGCGTACCGGGTGGCATTCATTTCAGAAGCCGGTTGAAGATCGTTCGAACCGATTTCTGGGTCTCGGACAAATGCGCCTCGACGGTCTTGATGTCCGGCAGGTCGAGGAGCAGGCAGATCATCTGCGCCAGGTCCCTGGGCGCGTTCCCGGGGTCGAAAGCCCCGTCGACACACAGCCGCAGCACCTGCAGCACGCCATTGTAGAGCGCCAGGGCCGCTTCAAGCCTCTCGCGGTCGTCTGGTGCGATGAGACGGTCCGGTACCGCGGCAAGCATGCCGGCAACCGAGACAGGTCGGTCGCCCTTAAGCTTGACGCCCTCGCGCAAGGTCGCCCATTGCGCGGAGAACTCGATGTCGATCAGGCCGCCCTTCGCCGTCTTGACCTCGAAGGGGTTGTCACCGGCCTTTTCCCTGTCGATCAGGGCGCGCATCCCGCGCACGTCCTTCTTCAATTTCGCCGCATCTGCCGGCTTGTGCAGAATTTCACGGATGGCGGCCTCGACGCGTGTGCCAAGATCGGGCGAACCGGCAATCGGCCGGGCGCGCGTCAACGCCTGATGTTCCCATGTCCAGGCTTCGGTGCGCTGGTATTTGAGGAAGGATTCGACGTGGGTCGCCAGCGGACCGGCATTGCCAGAGGGCCGCAGGCGGAAGTCGAGTTCGTAGATGACGCCCTCGGCGGTCGGCGCGCTCATCGCCGCGATCAAACGCTGGGTGAGGCGGATGAAATATTGCGAGGCGGCAAGCGGCTTGTCGCCGTCGGAGAATTCAGCGTCGGCATCATGGTCGTAAAGCAGGATCAGGTCGAGATCGGAGCCGGCAGTCAATTCGCCGCTGCCGAGCCGGCCCATTCCGAGAATCGCAACCTCCGCGCCTGCGACGCGGCCGTGCTTCACGGCGAACTCATCCATGACGCAGTCGAGCATGGCGGCGATCAGCACTTCGGCCAGATCGGAAAAGGCGCGTCCGGCCACCGACGGGGTAATCGTGCGCCTGATCAGACGCGCACCGAGCAGGAATTTCTGTTCGGCGGCGAAAATGCGCGCGGCATTGAGCCGGCCTTCGTAGTCGGGTGCCTGTGCCAGCGATTGTTCGAGGCGGGCTGCGAGCGTGGCGCGGTCGGGCACGGTTTCGGAAAGGGTCGGGTCAAGCAAGCCGTCGAAGACGTGCGGGCGGCGGGTGACGATCTCTGCCAGTCTTGGCGCAGCGCCGAGGATCAGCAGAAGCAGGCTCTGCAGCGCGGGGTTGGATTTCAGCAGCGCGAAAAGCTGGATGCCGGCCGGCAGGCCGGACAGGAATCTGTCGAAGGCGATCAGCGTCGCGTCGGCCTCACCGGTGTCTGCCATCGCACGCAACAGGCTCGGTGTCAGTTCGGTCAGCAATTCGCGCGCCTGAGCGCTGCGCACGGCGGGAAAGCGGCCGAAATGCCAGCCGCGCACCATGCGGATGACTTCCGAGGGCTGGCGATAGCCCATGGCGGCGAGCGTTTCGACGGTCGCCGGATCGTCATCGTCGCCAGTGAAGACGAGGTTGCCACCCTCATCGCCGGTCAGTTCCGGGGCCTCCTCGAACAGGCCGGCATAATATCTTTCGACGGTGCGCAGCACGCCGGTCAGCTTTTTCGAAAAGGCCACCGTGCTTGCCTCGCCCATCATCAGCGCGATGCGCTTCAGCCCTTCTTCGTCGTCTGGAAGCGTGTGGCTCTGTTCGTCGGCGACCATCTGGATGCGGTGTTCGACGCCGCGCAGGTACCAGTAGGCGGCGATCAGTTCGTCGCGTATACGCGCATCGATCCAGCCCAGTTCCTTCAGCGCGCCGAGCGCCTCGCCGGTGCGGATGCGGCGCAGCTTCGGAACGCGGCCGCCGGCGATCAATTGCTGGGTCTGGGCGAAGAACTCGATCTCGCGGATGCCACCACGGCCAAGCTTGATATTGTGGCCGGCGACAGCGATTTCGCCATGGCCGCGATGGGCGTGGATCTGGCGCTTGATCGAATGGATGTCGGAAATGGCGGCATAGTCGAGATATTTGCGCCAGATGAAGGGTTCGAGTTCCTTCAGGAAGGCATTGCCGGCCTCAATGTCACCGGCGGCGGGACGCGCCTTGATCATGGCGGCGCGTTCCCAGTTCTGGCCATAGGCCTCGTAATAGTTGAGCGCGGTTTCGATCGGGATCGCCAACGGCGTGGAGCCGGGATCGGGGCGCAGTCTCAGATCGGTGCGGAAGACATAGCCGTCGCCGGTGCGCTCCTGCAGGATGCGGACAAGCGAGCGCGCGAGCCGGGCGAACATCGAAGTCGGATCGTCGGTGTTGAGCGTCATGTGCTCCGGATCGAAAAAGACGATCAGGTCGATGTCGCTGGAATAGTTCAGTTCGCGCGCACCGTATTTGCCCATGGCAAGCACGATCAGACCGCTGTCGCGCTGTGGCTTTTCGGGGAAAGGCAGGACGAGCTTGCCGGATTCATGCAGCCTGGCGAGCAGGAAGCCAATCGTGGCGCTAAGCGCGGCATCGGCGAAATCGCTCAGGGCGGCGGTCACCTGTTCGCCGTCCCACCAGCCACCCAGATCGGCAAGGCCGCAGGTCAGGGCAGCATGACGGCGCGCAAGCCGCAATTGCCGCATCAATTCGGATTCGCTTTCCGTCGTCGCGCCGAGTTCGCGGGTGTCGTCGAGGAGCGCGGCGAAACCATCCTCGAACGGACGCGACAGGATTTCGACCAGCATGGCCGGATCGATCAGTGCGCAATCGCGCAGAAAAGAGGACAAGGAGAATACCGCACCCAGAAAAGCGCGCATGTCGTCACGCTGGTGAAGTGCGGAAACGAAATCGCCCAGGCCACGCTCTTCGAGGCGTTCATCGAGTTCGCCCAGCCATTGGCCGGCATCCGACTTCCGCAACGGTCTGAGCGCCACCGGCGGGCGATCGAGTGCGATGGCCTTGCCCTTCAAACCTTCCGCCGGACGGTTCATCCTTTTCTCCGCCGTTTCGCGCCACGCCGGGAACGCCGTCATGATGGGCGCTCCACGGGCAGGACGAGACTCGCCTTCAAGCCGATTCCAGCGTCGGAATCCTTCTTTGAATCGTCTGCCTTGTCGACATTGGCGTCGGCGAACTCAAGCACGCCGCCATGCAATTGCGCAACGGCACGCACCAGCGACAGACCGAGTCCGTTGCCCGGCTGGGTACGGCTCGCCTCGAGCCGCGTGAACCGCTCGGTGACACGCTCGCGCTCGCCGGCGGGAATTCCGGGGCCGCTGTCGGAGACCTCGAGGCGGATATTGTCGCCTTCGCGCCTGGCGGTGATGGCAAGACGCGCCTCCTTGCCTTTGCAGTTTTCCGGATGGCCATATTTGAGCGCGTTGTCGCACAGATTGGAGAGCGCCTGGGACAACAATTCGCGGTTGCCCCTGATCTTCAGGCCAGGCTCGATATCAAGCTTGAAGTCAAAACCCGCCTCCTCGGCGACCGGTTCGTAAAGTTCGGCAACGTCGCCGACCAGCGTGGACAGATCGAGGGAAACGAGTTCGGCGGTCGCGGAACCCGATTCGACGCGCGAGATCATCAACAGCGCGTTGAACGTCTTGATGATCTGGTCGGTATCGGCGATCACCTCCTGCATGGCCGCGCGGCTCGATTCAGGATCGTCGGCGCCGGCAAGCGCCTGATCGGCCTTGTTGCGCAGGCGGGT
>JAJDOK010000002.1 GCA_022340185.1 Salaquimonas sp.
AGGCCGTCGGCCGCAACATCCTGACCATGATCGGCGGACAGGTCGGCGGCGGCATCGGCGCGGCGGTGGCCAGCGGCGTCGCCAGTTCCGAAATCCGCGCCGAGGGCGACATCAAGGGAACCTGGCAGATCACCGACGGCAGTCCGAATTGCGCCTGCCAGCTTGCGATCGGCGGCCTGTGGAAAATCCAGGGCAAGGGCAATGACGGTGGTTCGATCAAGACCGTCGGTTGCGCCAATCCTGCCGTCAAGCGCGTCGCCAACTGGGCGCTGGGCTATTCGTTCACCGGCTACGATGCGAAGTTCGAGTTGAAGGCGAAAGACAATCGCACCGTGCTCGCCACATTGAACCGTGACGGCATCCACTACTTCTCCGGCACGCTGGCCGACGGCACGCCGGTCGTCGTGTGGCGCAGCGGACAGAACTATTCGAGCTTCAAGAAATCCGCCGCCCAATAGGGCCGGCACCCATCAGGACTGACGGCTTCACTTTGAAAGCTGGTACTGGACGACCGCGCGCTTTTGCTGCAGCGCCCGCCATTGCCGGTCGGGGCCGAAAAGCCACGGCCGGTCGCGGGAGCGGGTATTGTCGATCGGGCTGCCATATTCGGGCAGCCAGTGCGGGCGATAGTCGGGACGTACCGCGAGCTGGATCGTCACCGTGGTACCGTAGCCCGGCAGGCCTGACGCATAACCCGACCTGCCGACGCCTGGCAGGCTATTGTCCAGGTAGCGCGCGCTGATCCAGCCGGTCCTGGCACGCCAGCTGATCCGGCACCAGCTTCGCCGCGTCGTGCATTCATGCACCGCCACACCCGTGCCACGCGGCACGACGGCGAGGATGCGGTGGCGTGTTCCCGGACCCGCCCGCAGATTGACGTCACCCGTCGTCACCTCGGCCTGCACCGGCCTGGCCAAGGCCAGAAGAGCCAATGTGGTCGCCAGACCTGAAAATC
Organism: Salaquimonas sp.; assembly: GCA_022340185.1. Classification (GTDB taxonomy): domain Bacteria; phylum Pseudomonadota; class Alphaproteobacteria; order Rhizobiales; family Rhizobiaceae; genus BOKV01. Next base: position 956 of record JAJDOK010000002.1, read on the forward strand.
CATTTCGCACGGGCAACGCTCCTGCACCCCGGTCCATGATCGATAAACCAATATGAGGATTTCGGCGGTGTACGTCAGTGATCGGGATCAAAGGTGATCAAGGCAATCAAACCGCGATCGGCGCGCGGATCGTCGGCGCGGCTTCATAGCCGACCAGTTCGAAATCCTGTGGCGTGAAGCCGAAGATGTCCTTGACCGCCGGATTGATCTTCATCACCGGCAGCGGCCCGGGCCGGCGCTTGAGCTGCTCGCGCGCCTGCTCGAAATGGTTGGCGTAAAGATGCGCGTCGCCCAGCGTGTGGATGAATTCGCCCGGCTGAAGTCCCGTCACCTGCGCCAGCATCTGCGTCAGCAGCGCGTAGGAGGCGATGTTGAACGGCACGCCGAGAAAGATGTCGGCCGAGCGCTGGTAAAGCTGGCAGGACAATTTGCCCTTGGCGACATGAAACTGGAACAGGCAATGACACGGCGGCAGCGCCATCTCGTCGACCTGCGCCGGGTTCCAGGCCGTCACGATATGACGGCGCGAATTCGGATTGGTTTTCAGTTCTTCGACAAGGCGCGCGATCTGGTCGATCTGGCCGCCATTCCCGTTGGGCCACGAGCGCCATTGCCGGCCATAGACGGGTCCCAGATCGCCCTTCTCGTCGGCCCATTCATCCCAGATCGTCACACCGTGCCCGTGCAGATAGCCGATATTGGTGTCGCCCTTCAGGAACCATAAAAGTTCGACGATGATCGATTTGAGATGCAGCTTCTTGGTCGTCAGCACCGGAAAGCCCTCGGCCAGATCGAAACGCATTTGGTGGCCGAAGATGGCGCGCGTGCCGGTGCCGGTGCGATCGCCACGGTCGGTGCCTTCGTCCATCACTTTCTGCAGAAGATCGAGATATTGCCGCATGCAAGATTTCCGATTCGTCTCCAGTGAAGATAGCGGTTCTACAAACACCGCGACATAGCCCATGCTGCTTTCCACAAGCGCGTGCCGCTTGCCCCGCTTGCGGGGGAGAAGGACCGGAGTGCTCAGCTTCTTCAAATCACAAGATCGAGTTCCTTTTCGCGCGCCAGATATTCGCGTTGCTTGTCGATGATGTAGTCGCGCTGCAGCGGCACCGCGTCTCGCTTGCGTGACAATTGCATGTGGAAGACATGCTGCGAGCCGGTGCGGAACATCATCTCCGCGCTGATCAGGTAGAACTCCCACATCCGCGCGAAGCGCTCGTCATAGAGTTCGACCACCTTGTCTCGGTTCTTCTCGAAGCGCTCGCACCAGTGGCGCAGCGTGTAGGCGTAGTGCAGGCGCAGGAATTCCAGATCGAGGCACCACAGATGCTTGCGCTCGATCACCTCGAACACCTCCGACAGCGCCGGCGAATAGGCGCCGGGGAAGATGTATTTGCGGTACCACGGGCTTGCGGTTCCCGGCGGGCTCATATGGCCGATGGAATGCAGCAGCATCACCCCGTCATCGGGCATCAACGCGTTCACCTGGTCGAAGAACTCGTCATAGTGATGCACGCCGACATGTTCGAACATGCCAATCGAGACGATCCGGTCGAACGGACCGGTCACGTCGCGATAGTCCTTCAGTTCGAAGCGCACGCGATTGTCGAGGCCCATCTCCTTCGCGCGCCTGCTGGCCAGTTCCTGCTGTTCCTTCGACAGCGTGACGCCGGTGACCTCGACGTCTTCGAGTTGCGCCAGATACAGCGCCATGTCGCCCCAGCCGCAGCCGATGTCGAGCACGCGCTGGCCGGGCTTCAAATCCATTTTCGAGGCGATCAGGCGCAGCTTGTTGCGCTGCGCGTCTTCCAGCGACTCGCTCGCGGATCGGAAATAGGCGCAGGAATAGAGCAGGTTCTTGTCGAGGAAGAGTTTGTAGAGTTCGTTGCCGATGTCGTAATGGTGCGCGACATTCTTCTGCGCCTCGCCCTTGCGGTTCGACTGCTGCACTTTTCTGAGAAGCATCTTGACCCGGTAGAGCGCCTTCTGGATCGGCAGATCGGCGAGCGAATAGCGATTGGCCGAAAACAGCACCAGGAAATCGCGGATCGTCGAACATTCCTCGAAGGTCACGCCGCCATCCATATAGGCTTCGCCCATATTGAGTTCCGGGTTGAAAACCAGCTTGTGATAGAGCCGCGTGTCATGGACGCGCATGAGCACCGGCTTCAGCGGTTCGCCGTCCGGTCCATCCATGCCCGATCCGGAAAAGACGTGGCGCTGGCCTGACGCGTCGATCACGGTCAGTTCGCCCCGTTTGATGAAGGATTTCAGCATCCGGTCGAGCGGAAACATCGGCTAACCTCGCCAATTACGGTCATTCACCTGCCGCCGCCTTTTACTGCACGGCAACCCCCTCTAGCCGATTTGGCGGACGAATGCGACGCCCGTTCACTGACGAATGTCGGGATCGGTTTTCCCGGGTGAACGGCGAAAGAATGGAAAGCTCTTATTCCAGCACCTTGGGCCAGTTGGTGTCGGCCTTGGATATGTTGCCGGCGGTATCCTTGCGCCACAACTGGCGTACCCCGGACGAGAAATTGAGGTAGAGCTTGTCATTAACGACCGTGAACGCTTCCGGCACGGTCGAGGCAGTCGCACCCTGCGCCACCGCATAGGCGCAATAGCCGCCATATTGCGGTGCATATTTTTCCGGGTTCTCGACAAATGCCGCCTTGTTTGCCTCCGAAGCAAAGCGCCAGGTCGCACCCTTCCACGATGCGGTGATCGCTTCCGAACCGGCGACCGGCTTGTCCTCGGTGAAATAGGCGACCGGATCATAGCCGTTGATCGCCACGCCCGGAATCTCGCCGGTGTAGATCTCAGCCTCTCCGGCGAAAACCGCGGATGCGCTTGCCAAGACAAGCGCCAGTACGATCGCAGCGATACGGACAAGACGTGCCAAAGCCATGTAGGTCTCCCCTGTTCGCACTGAAGGCCAGACTGGCAAAGCCGCTCTTCACCTGCCACACAACTCGCCGTGAGTGAAGTCATTTCACGCCGTGCTGACTTTACGGCAAGCTGTGTTGCGGCCGTCATCGCTTGCAGATATCTTCCGCCGACCTGTTGGCTGCGGAGGGTAGGCGCGAATGAAGGCTTCTTGGAAGCTGGCTGCGGTGGGACTGGCGCTCATCCTTGCCGGATGCAACGAGGAAAAGGCTCCGCAAAAGGCTGAAATCCGCCCCGTACGCACAACAATCGTCGAACTCAAGCCCATCGAGAACGACAACAGCGCAGTCGGCGAGGTCGCACCGCGTTACGAAAGCGATCTGGGCTTCCGCGTATCGGGCAAGCTGATCTCGCGCCCGGTCGACGTCGGCGACACGGTCAAGAAGGGCGACCTTCTCGCCAAGCTCGAGGAGCAGGACTTCTCCAACCGGCTGAGATCGGCCAAGGCCGATGTCGATTCGGCCGAAGCGGTGCTGACCGAAGCGAAGAATGCCGAGGAACGCCAGAAGCAATTGCTGACCAACGGCACGACGACGCGAGCCAATTACGACGCCGCCTTCAAGAACCTCAACGCCGCCCAGGCCCAGCTCGAAGCCGCCAAGGCCAACTATCAGCTCGCTTCCGATCAGCTCGAATACACGGAACTCAAGGCCGATTTCGACGGCATCGTGACCGGTGTCGGCGCCGAAAATGGCCAGATCGTCTCGGCCGGCCAGATGGTGGTCAAGCTCGCGCGGCCGGAGGTGAAGGAAGCCATCTTCTCGATCCCAGAAGCTGCCTTCGTCAACCTGCCGAAGGACCTGCCGGAGGTCGTCATTTCGCTGCTCAGCGACACCAAGATTTCGACGACCGGCACAATCCGCGAGGTCTCCCCGGTCGCGGACCCGGCAACCCGCACCTACAAGGCCAAGGTCACGCTCAACGACCCGCCGCCGCAAATGCGCTTCGGCTCCAGCGTTGTCGGCCATCTGAGGTCCCGTTCCGAGCCGGTCATCGTGCTGCCCGGTTCCGCCCTGTTTGACGAGGAAGGCAAGCCGGCCGTCTGGCGCTTCGACGCCGCTTCCGGCACCGTTTCGCTCGTGCCGGTCACGGTCGACCGCTACGAGACCGACCGCGTCATCCTCTCAAGCGGCCTCGAAAAGGGCGACATTGTCGTGACCGCCGGCGTGAACCGGCTGCGCGAGGGCCAGCATGTGCGCCTCGACGAAGGAGCCGCGAAGTGAGCGGCACGGAAGACAAGAGCGACCAGCAACCGGACTTCAGCGACGAACCGGAACCGGCGGGTTTCAACCTGTCGAACTGGGCACTGCATCACCGCAGCTTCGTCATCTACCTGATGATCATTTCCGCGGTCGCGGGATTTTGGGCCTATGGCAATCTCGGGCGCGAGGAAGACCCGCCCTTCACGATCAAGGTGATGGTCGTCAAGACGCTGTGGCCGGGCGCCACCACGCTCGAGACCGTCGACCAGGTGACCGACCGCATCGAGAAGAAACTCGAGGAACTGCCCTATCTCGACTACACCCGCTCCTACACCAAGCCGGGCGAATCCGTCGTCTTCGTCACGCTCAAGGACACGGTAGACGCCGCCGCAGTACCGGATTTGTGGTACCAGGTCCGCAAGAAGATATCCGACATCAAGCAGACCTTTCCCTCCGGCGTCGTGGGCCCGTTCTTCAACGACGAATTCGGCGATACCTATTCGCTCATCTATGCGCTGACCTCCGATGGCTTCACCCATCGCGAGATGCGCGATTATGCCGAGGCGGTACGTACCGGGCTGCTCGGCGTCCCCGACGTCGCCAAGGTCGACCTCATCGGCGTGCAGGAGGAGAAGGTCTATCTGGAATTCTCCACCCTCCAGGTCGCGGCCCTCGGCCTCGATCTCGAAACGCTGATCTCCTCCCTGCAGGCGCAGAACGCGATCGTGCCGAGCGGAACGGTCGACGCCGGACCGGAACGCATCGCCATCCGCGTGTCGGGCCAGTTCGCCTCGGAAGAAAGCCTCGAGCAGATCAATTTCCGCGCCGGCGACCGCTTCATCCGCCTGAGCGATATCGCCAGGGTGCGCCGAACCTATGTCGATCCGCCCACCGCGATGTTCCGCTACAATGGCGAGCCGGCGATCGGCCTTGCCATCTCCATGACATCGGGCGGCGACGTGCTGGCGCTCGGTGAGCACATCAAGGAAAAGGTCGACCAACTGGTCTCCGACCTGCCGATCGGCCTCGACCTCAGCCTTGTCGCCGACCAGCCGCATGTCGTCGAGGAAGCCGTCGGCGAATTCACCAAGTCGCTGATGGAGGCGGTGGCCATCGTCCTGGCGGTCAGCTTCTTCGCGCTCGGCTGGCGCCCGGGCGTCGTCGTCGCCATCGCTATCCCGCTGGTCCTCGGCATCACCTTCGTCGCGATGGATTATCTCGGCATCTCGCTGCAGCGCATCTCGCTCGGCGCGCTCATCATCGCGCTCGGCCTGCTGGTCGACGACGCCATGATCGCTGTGGAGATGATGATCACGAAGATGGAGGAAGGCCACAGTCGCGAGCGCGCCGCGACCTACACCTATACGCTGACGGCGTTTCCGATGCTGACCGGCACGCTTGTCACGATCGCAGGTTTCGTGCCAGTGGGCTTCGCACGCTCCAGTGCGGGTGAATATTGTTTCTCGCTGTTTGCCGTGATCGCCATCGCGCTCGTTGTGTCATGGATCGTCGCCGTGCTGTTCACGCCGCTGACCGGCGTCTACCTGCTGCCGAAAAGGATGAAGGCGCACAGCGGCGGCCCGTCGCGCCTTGCAAGCCTGTTCCGCAATTCGCTCGATACGGCCATGCGCCACAGCCTGCTGGTTCTGGGTCTGACAGCACTGATCTTTGCCGCCTCGGCCTATGGCATGACCCATGTCCAGCAGCAATTCTTCCCCAAATCCGACCGTCCCGAATTGCTGGTCGATCTCACCCTGCCACAGGGCGCGTCGATCAACGCCACCCAGCAAGTGGTCGAGCGGGTCGAGAAACTGTTCGCCGACGATCCGGACATCGATCATTGGAGCTTCTATGTCGGCCAGGGCGTGGTGCGTTTCTACCTTCCGCTTGATACCCAGCTCGCCAACGACAATTTCGCCCAGGCCGTTGTCGTCGCCAAGGACTGGGAGGTACGCGACGATATCGCGGCACGTCTGAACAAGGCATTCGAGAACGGCTTCGAGGATGTGATGACGCGCGTAAGCCCGCTTGAGATGGGCCCGCCGGTCGGCTGGCCGCTCAAGTTCCGCATCTCGGGTCCCGATCCGATGAAGACCCGCGACCTGTCGCACGAATTCGCCCGGGTGATCGGCCAGTTCCCTGACGTCCAGAACATCAATTACGACTGGAACGAATTCTCCAAGGTCGTTCACGTCGATGTCGACCAGGACCGGGCAAGGCAACTCGGCATTTCCTCCCAGCAGCTTTCCAACTCGATCAATGCGGTGCTGTCGGGCACGACCATCACGCAATTGCTCGACCACACCTATCTGATCGACATTGTCGGCCGTGCCCTGCCCGATGAGCGCGCCACGCTCGACACGCTGCGCAGCCTCAACATCGCCACCGCCTCGGGCGGCAGCGTACCGCTCAGCCAGATCGCCACCCTGTCCTACGGGCTGGAGCCGCCGAAGATCTGGCGCCGCCAGCGCGAGCCGACCGTCACGGTCCAGGCCGACACCGCGCCGGGCGTCGAAGCCGCTACCGTCGTCAGGGAATTGCAGGACGCCATCGCCGCGTTCCGCGCCGAACTGCCGCCGGGCTATGCGGTCGCGATCGGCGGAACGACGGAGGACAGCGCCAAATCGCAGCGCAGCATCTTTGTCGTCTTCCCCATCATGCTGCTGCTGATGATGACGATCCTGATGATCCAGCTGCAGAGTTTCCAGCGTCTCGCCATGGTGCTGCTCACCGCGCCGCTGGCATTGATTGGCGTTGCCGGCGCGATGCTGCTCGCCAATTCCCCGATGGGCTTCGTCGCCATTCTCGGCGTCATTTCGCTGATCGGCATGGTGATCCGCAATTCGGTCATCCTGATCGCCCAGATCGACCACAATATCGATGCGGGCCAAGAGCACTGGGAAGCGGTCGTCGATGCGACCCAGCATCGCTTGCGGCCGATCCTGCTGACGGCCGCCGCCGCGATCCTCGCCATGATCCCGATCGCCTCGACCGTGTTCTGGGGGCCGATGGCCTACGCCATTATGGGAGGGCTCGCGGTTGCCACCGTGCTGACACTGGTCTTCCTGCCAACGCTTTATGTCACCTGGTTCAGGATTTCGCCGCCCGACGGCAGCCCGGCCCGCTCCGAGGCACCGCAGGCCGCACCGGCCTGATCAAGCGAGTATCGGTTGCGGTGTAAGTCAGCGAATTGAGGGAACTTACGCCGCCCGTTTCAGCCGCGTCTGCTCCATCTTTTCGTATTCGCGCTGCTTGTCGATGATGTAGTCGCGCTGCAGCGGCACCGCATCGCGCGTCGGCGACAGCTGGATCTGGAAGACCTGCTGCGCGCCGAAGCGGAACATGATCTCGGCCGAGTTGAGATAAAATTCCCACATACGTGCGAAGCGCTCGTCATACATCTGAACCACCTTGTCGCGGTTCGCCAGGAAGCGCTCGTACCAGTTCTTCAGCGTCTCGGCGTAATGCACGCGCAATACCTCGACATCGAGGCCCCACAGGTAATTGCGCTCCATCGAGGCGAACACCTCCGACAGCGACGGCACATAGCCGCCGGGGAAGATGTATTTGCGGTAGAACGGGCTCGAGGTCGTTGGCGGCGCCGACGAACCGATCGAATGCAGCATCATGACTCCGTCATCGGGCATCAACGCCTTCACCTTGGCGAAGAACTCGTCATAGTGGTAGGCGCCGACATGCTCGAACATGCCGATCGATACGATCCGGTCGAACTTGCCCTGCAAGTCGCGATAGTCCTTCAGTTCGAACTTGACCCGGTCGCCCAGCCCCATCGCCTGCGCCTTCTGGTTCGACAATTCGTACTGCTCTCTCGACAGCGTGACGCCGGTGACGCTGACATTTTCCATCTGCGCCAGGTAAATGCCCATGTCGCCCCAGCCCGAGCCTATGTCGAGCACGCGCTGGCCGGGTTTGAGGTAAAGCTTGGCCGCCGCCAGCCGCAGCTTGTTGCGCTGCGCCTGCTCCAGCGTATCGTCCGGCGAACGGAAGTAGGCGCAGGAATAGGTCATCGTCTCGTCGAGGAAGAGGCGATAGAGATCGTTGCCGATATCGTAGTGGTGCGAGACGTTTTTCGTTGCCTGCCCGCCCAGCTTGTTGGACAGGTGCCAGCGCCGCATCCTGTAGGCCAGGCCATCGAAGAACTTGCGAACCGGATGGGTTTCCAGATTGCGCTGGTTGATGAAATAGAGGCGGAACAGGTCGCGCAGGTCGGAGCCGTCCTCGAACGTCACCGTGCCGTCCATATAGGCTTCGCCAGCGGTCAGGTCCGGATCCATGACGAATCTGCGGTAGAGCGATTTGTCATGGACGCGAACCGTGACATTCGGTCCTGGCGCTCCGGAAAAGACATGCCGCGTGCCCCCGGCATCGATCACAACAAGCGTCCCCTTCTTCACGAAGGTCCGCATCATCCGTAACAGCATATTCAAGTACATCGCTGCACCCCCGACTATCCGCTTCGGCCCCTTTTAGAGCCGGTATCCCCTCGCCGGCCCTTTCCCGCCGACAGAAGGTTTCATTGAAGAATGACCTCAGACTTTAGTCCATGATCTCCCTTAAAAAAAGTCCCGCCCCCATGTTACCGCCAGAGCGCCGCACGCGCAGCGCTTCATCCATTTGACTGTGGGCCGATCCCACCTATATTGGAAGTGCCGGCTTGCCGGCTATGGCGATAAACGACCTGTGTAATAAACCTATCGGACCCGGGGGCGGTACCCGGCGCCTCCACCAGGCTTCTTGGCGGGACTGAAATCAGGCTCAAGAAGGACCCTGGCGGGGGCGAAACAGGATCGACGAGGGCGTAAAGACTGTGTTTTCGCTCGGCATGGTATCCACCGTTATCGGGCCGAACCTTATAGTTGCAAACGACAACTATGCGGAAGCACGTCTCGCCGCGTAAGCGGTGCGATAGCTTCATCTTGAACTCCTGAGGGTTCGCACTCTCAGGCGGGGTTCGGAGGCACCTGGCAACAGAAGCCTCCACTTTCTTTCTTCCCTCGCATAACGGTATCCGTTCGCCCGCGCGGCCACAGGCCACATGCAGTCGGCCCTTTCACCGCCATTCGAATTGCGCTTATATCGATGCGCCGGATTCGAGCCTGCCGTTCGGTCCAGCCAGCATGCCGGAACCTTTTCAGCCCTGGAAGACCGCAGGACGACTCCAAAAAAGAAAAACAATGAGCGAAGACCTGATCCGTTACGACATTCTCGCCCAGGAAGCGCTGCGCGGCGTCATCCGCAAGGTGCTCGACGAGGTTGCCCGCGTCGGCCTTCCCGGCGACCATCATTTCTTCATCACCTTCCAGACCGACTATCCGGGCGTGCGCCTGTCCAAGCGCATGGCAGAGCGCTATCCCGAAGAGATGACCATCGTCATCCAGCACACCTACTGGAATCTCGAGGTCGGCGAGAACGCTTTCGAGATCGATCTGTCCTTCGACGATATCCGCGAAAGGCTGCGCGTACCCTATGCAGCGGTGCGCGGCTTCTTCGATCCTTCGGTGAAATTCGGCCTGCAGTTCGACGTGGTGCCGGCTGAAGGCAAGTCCGTCCAGGTCGCCAGCGAACGTAATCAGCCCGCCGAACCGGACGAACCCCGCCGCCAGGCAGGCGGATCGGTGCCCAAGATCAAGCCGAAATCGGCTGACAAGAAGGAAGACGGGAAGGAAAAGACCGAAAAATCCGGCAAGGCCGGCAAGAAGGAAGAAGCTGACGATGACGCAACCAAGGTCGTTTCGCTCGACACTTTCCGCAAGAAGAAATAGCCGTTTACCGGAGGCCACACGCCATGGCCGAGATCATCAATCTGCGTCAGGCAAGAAAGCGCGCCGCCCGCGCCGGCAAGGAGCGCAAGGCGGAGGAAAACCGGGCGCTCCATTCGCTGCCGGGCGCGAAGCGCAAGGCGGCCGCCAGGAATAACGACAAGGACCGGCAGCGCCACGAAGCGCACCTCCGTGAACAGGACGGTCGGGAAAAGGACCCGGATTGAGCGCCATGCTGAAAAAGCGTTCGGTCACGATCCGCGGTCACGCCACCAGCTATTCCATCGAGGACGAATTCCAGGATGCACTGCGCGAAATCTCCCGTGAGCGCGGTCGGCCCGTCGCCGCCATCATCGCCGGCATCGACGCCAGGCGCCCGCCAGGCACCAATCTGTCCTCGGCGATCCGCATCTTCGTGCTGAAGGAGGCCAGCCAGAACGCCGCGCAGCCTTGATATACTTCCTATTGTCTGGCGTCCCCGCCGAACAGTTTGCGCCTGATGTCCTCGAACAGATTGCCGGAACTTTCCGCTTTCGGCTCCGGCAGGGGTTTGACTTCGATCACCGGCAACGGAGTCGATTGCACGCCTGCCTCCCGGGAAGGCGCAGGCTCCGGTATTGGCGTGTCTTCCGGACGATCCGGCAGCACGAAATTCGGCGGGATCGATCCACTCTTTTCAACGCCCGTATCCGCCGGTAACCGGTCCTCGACCGGCGCCGGTTCCTGCACGGCGACCTTGCCTGGCGTACCAGCCGGCGCTTCACCTCGCGTTTCGCCCGCTGATCCATTCGGCGCGATAGAACCCGTATCGATGCCCTTTTCAGGCTTCGTCTCCGGTTCGGGCGCCTGTTGCGACCCGGTTTCGCCGGTGCTGCCGGCATCAGGCGGTTCCAGCTTGCGCTGTTCCTCCAGCTTCCGCTGCAATTCCTCAAGCCGCTGCAATTCCCGTTCGCGCGCCGCCTCCCGTCTGGCCACGCGCATGTTCGTCAGGATCGTCTCGCGGCGCAGCCGCTGCTTTTCGAGTACCGATTCCTGCAGCAGTTCCACCTTGCGCTGCTCGCGCTCGAAGGCGCGCAGCGACAGAAAGCCTTCCAGCGCCTTGGTATCGAGATTGACCGCCAGCGCCTGCGGCGTTCCGCTCAGGGCCAGGTCGATGGCCGGGTCGGCGCCGACAAGCGTGTTTTCACCGGGATCGAGCTTCAACGTCGCCTTGATTTGCGTCTCGTCGCTCACCGGACTGAAGTTGCCGCTGACCTCGAGCGAACCGCCCTTGTCGGCGATCTCGACATTCCTGACCGAGACGAGGCCGCGCCCGAGCGAGAAGGCACCTGACACGTTGGCCGTGTCGATCTCCCCCTTCAGCAGATTCTCGCGCGCCAATGGCTGCACGTTTTCCGGCGTCACCTCGAAGTCTTCGGCATCGGCTTCTTTGAGAATATCGGCGAGCCCGTCGGTCGATATCCCCTCGACACCGACATCGCTGAGTGTGAACACACCGCTGCCCGACAGCGCCGAAACCAGCCCCTTGAAGCTGCGTGCGCTTGAATCCAGCGTAACGCCGATATCGGCCTCGCCCGAGACAACCGGCGAGAAGCCCGCCATGGCGGCAAGCGTGGTCGCGTCGACCCCGGCAAGCGTCATCTGCGTATTGAGCACCGCATTGCCCGACGAATTGCGCAGCGCCAGATTGCCGGTCATCGTGCCCGCCGCCCATTTCGCGGAGAACTGCGGCAGCGAAAGTGCGCCGTCGAGCAGCACCGCATCGGCCGAAAACGCGCTCGCAATTGGTCCGCCGCCAAGGTCGAGCTTGTCCGCAGACAGCTTGATTTCCGCGTCGATCCCCGAGATCAGCGCCACGCCGAATTCACGATCCGCGATGCCGGCGGTTATACCGTCGCCTTCAACCGTACCGGCACCGAGCAGGAGTTCTCCGACAAAGGGTGCGGAGACGAGATCGAAATCGAGCTTGCCCGTCGCCTTGGGCTGTACCGCGCGCGTTGTGTCGATATCGAGCTCTCCGGAAAAGCCGTTTTCGCCATGGGTACCGTTGAGACCGGCCAGATGATAGATGCCTTCTTTGCCGCTCGCCTCGAATGACAGGGAAGCGGGATGGCCTTCGCCGGTTCCTGGCAGCGGGATGCCGGCCATGATCAGCCAGGGATCGATATCCTGCGTGCCGAGCGTGACCGCCAGGTTGAAATTCGGCGGAGCGTCGGCGCTTTCAAACGTCATTTCGCCCTCGGCCGACAGATCGGTATCCGGCGCATTGGCGGCGAGATTGACCTTCATCCCCTTGGCGGGATTGCCCGACATTTCCGCCGTCGCCGTCACCGGACCCTGCGCGGCGATCGGTGCGACCGGCAGGGCGAATTGTTGCGCCAGCACCAGCGGGTCGGCCTGATCGAACTTGGCCGAGAGATCGTGGACGGCCTCGCGCCATTGCGAAGACTTGCCCTCGAAGCGGTCACGCACGGAAAACGCGGTGCCGCCGGCCTTGCCCGTCAGCGTCAGCGTGCCCTTGGAGATTTCGTCCTGCGGCCGCGCCTCCACTTCCAGCTTGAAGGAGGTGTCCTGGCTCAGCGACGGATCGTCGGCAAGGGCTGCCAGAAACCGGTTTTCGCCGAGCCGCTCCATCGCCAGCGCGGCAAGCCTGGAAGCGTCCCCGGCTGACACCGTCAGGTTCAGCCTCCCGCCCGGGCGCGTGGTCAGGTCGGAGAGCTGTCCGGAACCGGCCAGCCGCGCGCCGTAGAAATCGCCGACATCGAGAAAATCGACCGCCACCGTACCGGCCTCGACACGCAGCCGCGCGTTGACCCCGAGTGCCGTGAGCTGCATGCCGTCCAGCCGGTTTGCCTGGATGGTGATGTCGAGATCGTGGTCGGTCAGCGCCGGCCCGCCGCGCGTTTCGGTCAGCGAATAGATCGCCAGCAGATCGTCGGTATTGATCGTGTCGCCGGCAAGTTCGGCGATGATCGCCGGCCGGCTGCCTTCCTTGCCCTCGACCGGCGACAGGCGCTGCAATTTGCCGTGCAGCTTTGCGTCATTGAGCACCAGTTCCAGATTGTCGAAGGTCGACTGGCTGTCGGAAAAGGTCACATCGGCCGAAAAACCGGCGCGTTCGAGTTGCCTGAGCGCCGCGTTCGACTTGCCGGCCAGCCACGCCGCGAAGCCAGTTGGCTGGCGCGAGGCGAGCACCATGTGGCCGGAAAAGCCGAAATCGCCGCCCGTTCCTAGCCGGCCGCGCGCTTCCACTGTCGTATTGCCGGGCAGCATCGCGGTAAAGGCGCGCACCTGCCAGCCGTTCCTGTCCGGTTCGACGGTGGCGCGCACCTCGCGGATCACCGTGTCGCCGGCAACGACAGCCGGCAGCATGACGTCGATCTCGCCATTGGCGGCGGGAACCGGGATGCGGTCGGCCAGATCGCGCAAAACCGCGATACGCTGGTCCAGGCCGACAGTCTTTGCGTCGCCATTGGGAGCCGCCTGCGGACTGGACGGCAGCCGGTCGAGGTCGATCTGCCGTCCATCAGCCGTCGCGCGGAATGCAATCTCCTCGCGGATATTGGCATGCGCCGTGCCGGTGATCGTGTAGGGATCGTCGCGCGACCCGACCTCCATGCGGTAATCCGGCACTTCGACGGCTTCGGGCGTGGCGGCGAACTTTCCGGTCACCCGCACGGACAGAGGTTCCTTGAGGATTCCCTCGCCCGGCACCGGCGGTTCCTGCGATGGCTGCACCTCGAATTCGCCGTCCCAGGCGAGCACGCCCTCCTTCAGCGACAGCGGACCATCGAGCGTCAGCCGGTAAGGTTCGCCGGATCGCCGCGCCACAGCCTTGACGCGGACGGCGCCCTTGTCCTGCACCCTGCCCGTCGACATGCCGACGGCGACGGGTGTGCCGTCGATCTTGCCGGTGGTATCGATATGCCAGGGTCCGACCAGCGACTGGGCACTGACTGTGGCCGAAAAGCCGTCGCCGCGGATCACCCGGCCGCCTGCCAGCCCCTCGATTCTGAACGAGCCGTCCTCGATCCGCAGATTCTCGACCTGTACCTTGCCGAGATCGACCAGCATTTCCTTGCGCGCCGTCCAGGCGACCGTGCCGCCCTCGCTCACCGTCACCGATATGTCCGGCTTTTCGAGCAGCATGTCGACGATTTTGACCTGACCCGACAGGAACGGCATCAATTCGGCATGCATGGAAAAGGAGGCAACCGTCATCATCGGCGTGCCGTCAGGGTTTTTGCCGACGGTCAGATCGGTGAAGGTGACGGAAGGCAGTGGCAGGATACGCACCTTCGCCGTGCCTGCAACATGCACCGGCTGGCCGACGATCCTCGTCGCCTCGCGCTCGAACGCCGTGCGATAGGCGGTCCAGTCGATGAAGAACGGCGCGATCAGCGCGGCGAACAGCGCCACCACGATCAATCCGCCGAAAATCACGAACAGCCGGTACAGCCCGAGCCTCCTCTATGCACTTCCCCGCAAGGCAACTGGCCGACTCACTGCCGGCTCAGGACAAGGTTACCACCTTGCCGGGATTCATGATGTTGTCGGGATCGATTGCCCTTTTTATGGCCGCCATCACTTCGGCGCCGGTCCCGTGTTCGATCCGCATGTATCGCCGTTTGCCCTGTCCGACGCCATGTTCGCCGGTGCAGGTGCCTTCCATGGCGAGCGCGCGTTCGGCCAGGCGCTCCATTACCGCTTCGGCGCGCGCCAGTTCGTCGGCATCGGCCGGATCCAGACAAATCGAGGCGTGGAAATTGCCGTCGCCGACATGGCCGATAATCGGTCCGTAGAGCCTGTTTTCCTTGATGTCGCGTTCGGTCTCGGCGACGCATTCGGCGAGCCGCGATATCGGCACGCAGACATCCGTCGGAAAGGCGTCCTTGCCAGGCGCCGCCGCCTTGATCGCCCAATAGGCGTCATGGCGCGCCTTCCACAGCCGGTTCCGGTCCTCGGTCTTCGTCACCCATTCGAAGCCGGTTCCGCCGCATTCGGCCGCGATCGCCCCGAAATTCTCCGCCTGCTCCGCGACGCTGGCGGGCGAACCGTGGAATTCGAGCAGTAGCAATGGCTGCTCCGGCATGTCGAGTTTCGAATAGGCGTTGACCGCAGCCACCCCTTCCGTGTCCATCAATTCAATGCGTGCCATCGGTATCCCGCTCTGCATGGCGAGGATGGTGGCATTGCAGGCAGATTCGACATCCGGAAACGATGCGATGGCCGCCGACATCGCCTCCGGAATGCCGTAGAGTCTCAGCGTCAGTTCGGTAATGATGCCGAGCGTGCCTTCCGAACCGACGATCAGCCGGGTGAGATCGTAGCCGGCCGAGGATTTGCGCGCCCTGCCGCCGGTCCTGACCACACTTGCATCCGGCATCACCGCCGTCAGCGACACGACATTGTCGCGCATCGTGCCGTAGCGCACCGCATTGGTACCCGAGGCACGCGTCGCCGCCATGCCGCCGAGCGAGGCGTTGGCGCCCGGATCGATCGGAAAGAACAGACCCGTATCGCGCAGATGGTCGTTGAGCGCCTGGCGCGTGACACCAGGCTGTACGGTCACGTCGAGGTCCTCGGCATGCACGGCCACGATGTGGTCCATGCCGTTGAGATCGATGGAGATGCCGCCTGCCGGCGCATTGACCCCGCCCTCGAGCGAGGTGCCTGTGCCGAACGGGATGATCGGTACGCGATGGTCGGCGCAGATGCGTACCGTCTCGCGCACATCTTCCTGCGTTTCGGCGAACACCACCGCGTCGGGAAGCTGGCTCGGGATATAGGTGGTCGTATGCGCATGCTGTTCACGCAGCGCCTGGCCGGTCTTCAGCTTCTCGCCGAAATACTGCCTCAGGACGGCGATGGCGGACGCGATTCCCTCTTCGTTGCGGGCAAGCTTTTCCAGGTCGGCTAGGGCCACGCAGCATTCCTCCTGCAAACCGCATTGCTGTTATGTCCAGATGTACAGCGCGGGGCCGCGATTTCCAACGTCAATCGCCAGGAACCGAAGCAGGACTAGCCGTAATGGTTCTTGATCACCGCCTGGGCGACTTCCTCGCGGTCGATGATGCCGACGATCTCGTCGGGCCTCGGCACGCCGCGATTGCCCTTGATGACGATCGCATAGGACCGGTCACGCCGGTTCATGCGGGTGATCACATCGTTGAGGGTCGAACGCTCGGTCGCGATGATGAATGCATTGGAAGAAAGGCTGCCCAATGTCTCCTTGGCCAGCCGGCTGGCATCATGGCGCAGCGTGCCGAAACGCACGAAACCGGCAATGCGCTGATCGTCCGAGACGATCACCTTGGTCTCGTGCACCTCGATCTCCTCGAGCGCTTCGCCGACCTTCATCGCCGCCGGCAGCACCTTGAAGTTGCGGTTCATGATCTCGGTTACCGGCTGGATCAGGAACATGTTGGTCGTTCGGTCCGTCGGAATGAGCCTGCCGCGGTTTCTGAGCTTGATCGTGTAGATGTCGCTCGTCACCAGCGCACGTCGCAGGCCGATCGACAGCGCCACGGCCACGACCAGCGGCACGATGATGTTGTAGTCGCGCGTCATCTCGAAGATCATCACGATCGCCGTCATGGCGGCACTCGTGGCGCCGCCCACCATGGCGCCCATCCCGATCATCGCGAAGGTCGGCACCGAGATGTCGGCATCGGGGAAAATCCCCATGCCGATCGCCCCGATCGCGCCGCCCAGCGTCGCGCCCATGAACAGGCTCGGCGAGAAAATGCCGCCCGACGCCCCGGACGCCAGGCTGATCGTGGTCGCCAGCAGCTTGCCGACGAACAGCGCCAGCAGAAGCACGATTGCCGTATTGCCGCCATCCAGGATGTTCTGAATCGAGGAATAGCCGACACTGAGGACATGATATTGTCCCGCCCCCAGCAAGAAGAGATAGCCCATCGCGCCAACGGCCGTCATGCCGACGACATTCTGCCAATAGGCGTTCATCGGCAATCCCTCGAACCAGTCCTCGGCAGAAGCGAGCAGCTTCACGAAAGCGTAGGCCGCCACGCCCATGACAAGGCCCGTCACCGCCGCAAGCACAATTTCGATGAAATTGACCGTCTCGAAGACCGGAAAGGCGAGCTGATGAACCGCAAAGGCCGAATCAGCCCCCGCCATCCAGCGGAAGCCGTAGGTCGATGTCGCCGTGGCGATGACGACGGGAAGAAAGCTGCGCGCCGAGATTTCGGGCAGCAGCACTTCGGAAGCGAACAACACGCCGCCAAGCGGCGTGTTGAAAGTGGCCGCGATGCCCGCGCCCGCCCCGGCCGACAACAGCGTGATCTTTTGCGCGCGGATCAGCCCCAGCCGCCGCGCGAAGGTCGAACCGAAGGATGAACCGATCTGGATGATCGGCCCCTCGCGGCCGACCGAGGCGCCGGTGCCGATCGACAGTGCAGAAGCGAAGGATTTGACCAGCGCGACGATGCCGCGCACATTACCGTCCTTGTGGTAGATCGCGTACATGACCTCGGGCACGCCGTGGCCCTTGGCCTCGGGTGCGAACTTGCGCACAAGCCAGACGACGATGAGCCCGCCGATGACCGGAACCGCGATGATCGCCGGCCCCAGCGTGCTTGGAGGTCCGAAACTGTTCGGATCGTAGTCGAAACTGAATTCCTGGTAGAAGGCGATATTGTAGATCAGGCTGATCAGGTAGCGGAAGGCCAGCGCGCCAAGCGCGGCGACGATGCCGACGATGAAGGCCAACAGCGACAGAACCGGCATCGAGACCTCGCGGCCGGGCGAGACCTCTTCTTCGGTCTGGATTGCCACTTCGCCGCTTTCCGCCGCCTGCTGCCCCGTCGGTGATTTGACGGGTGAGGAAGCGGCGTTGTCCGACGACATGGGTAAATCCGTACAGGTTTGCGTGAAATTGGCCGTTTTCGAGCCGCGCGCCTGTCTTATGAACAGAGGTAGCGCGAAGTGCAAGCAGCACAGGCGGCGAATGGCCCCGGCACGGGCATAAAGCGTCGATCCGTCACGGTGAATTTGCCATTTTGGCACAATCGCCTGTGCCAGCGGGAGTGGATTTGCAGCCTCTTCGGCGTCAAAAGCGGTCCTGCCGCTACATCGGCATCGGGTGCAGGCGTCTCACTCCGACGATATCAGCCAGCACATCCTCGTCCAGACTCACATCGAACGCCCCGATATCGCTTTTGAGCTGATCCATGTTCGTCGCCCCGATGATGACCGACATCACGAACGGCCGCGTCAGGCAGAAGGCCAGCGCCATTTGCGCCATGTTCAGACCGTGCTTTTTCGCGACTTCCGCATAGATGGCAATCGCCGGCCTTGAATATTCGCTGTAGCGCCCGTTGAGGCTTGCATTGATGGACAGCCTTGTGCCGGGCGGTATTTCGCCCGAAAGGTACTTGCCCGAAAGCAGGCCTGCAGCGAGCGGTGAAAAGGCCATCAGCCCGACATCCTCGTGATGGCTCAATTCGGCGAGATCGCCATCGAACAGCCGGCACAGCAGGCTGTATTCGTTTTGCACGCTCGCAACGCGAGGCAGGCCGTGCGCACCGGCTAGATTCAGGTATTGCATGATGCCCCAGGCGCTCTCGTTCGACATGCCGAGCGCCCGTATCTTGCCTTCCCTCACAAGTTCGCCCGCCGTTTCCAGCACATCCAGCATGTTGTCCTGAACCGGGCCGGATTTGACCTGCGTTGTCGCATCGAATTTCCAGATCTGACGGAAATGGTAGGAGCCGCGATTGGGCCAGTGCAGCTGGTAGAGATCGACATGATCGGTCTTGAGCCGTTTCAGGCTGCCATCGAGTGCCCGGCGCATGGCGTCCCCGGTGACCGGTTCGCCACCGCGCACATCCGTATTGCCCTCGCCGGTGATCTTGGTCGCCAGCACTATTTCGCCACGTCGGCCGGTCTTCGCAATCCAGTTGCCGATATATTCCTCGCTGCGCCCCATCGTTGCGGCAGTGCGCGGCGTCGTCGGATACATTTCGGCGGTGTCCCAGAAATTCACGCCCTGATCGAGTGCGTAATCCATCTGCGCATGGGCTTCTGATTCCGAGTTCTGCGACCCCCAGGTCATGGTGCCAAGGCAGATTCGGCTGACCTCGATATCGGTTCGCCCGAGCTTTCGGTATTGCATGTTCGTTCCATGAAGAGGGATTGTCGGAAAGATTGCCACGACCAGCGCGCAAAAGGTAAGTCATCCTGACTTGCGTTTTCGCGATGTCAAGGCGGGCGGAAAGGCACACGGTTGCCAATCCATTGCCAAACCCTTATCTTGATATTTCATGATATTTCTAGACGAGCAAAACGTCATGGCTAAACAGAAATTCGCAACACAGATCGAGGAACGCGTCCTCAGTGACATACGCGACCTTGCCAAGGTGGAAGGCCGTCAGTTGCAGGCAGTGATCGAGGAAGCGCTGACGGAATTGCTTGAAAACCGTAAGCGCTCGAATGCGCGGCCCCATGTCATGGCTGCCTACCAGGCGAGCCACGCGCGCTATGGCTCGCTCTATGAAAAGCTCGCCCAATAATCATCCGGCGTGAGAATGACGGATTATCTCACCATTGCCGATATTTTGGCGATGCACGAAGACCAGATCGGTCGCTATGGCGGCGGTGACGGCATTCGTGATATGGGCCAGCTGGAGTCGGCGCTGTTTCGTCCACAGACCGGCTACTATCCCGATCTGATCGCCGAAGCGGCTGCCCTGTGGGAAAGCCTGTCGCAGAACCACCCGTTCGTCGACGGCAACAAGCGCACTGCGTTCGCAGCGATGTACACCTTTCTGGCGATCAACGGTGTCGAATTCGTCGTTGACGCGGACGGAGTTTGGGAATTCATCTCCAAACTCTACGAGAGCGGACAGCTCCGGTTCGATGAACTGGAGCGGTGGCTCCGCGCCAACACGCGAAAACTCTGAACTACAATCCAATCCTCCCGAAACCCGCGATCTTGATTGCGGGGTGAGCGACGTCGATTCCCGTCACCAGTCCGAACAGATTGAATTCCAGTCCGCTCCGCACGCCTGCGGCGACACCGGCCAGACCGAACAATGATACATGCAGGTCGAGGCCATCCCGGTCTATTTCGAACAGCCGGCCGCCCGCCAGGAAGTCGCGTCCGACCGCAATGGGCGGCAGCACCGCGCCGATCCCGGGCACTTCGCGCAGCACATAGGCGACAAAGGAGTTGGAGTTCGGGCCTGGCCAGATGCGATAGCCACCTCGTCTGGAATAGGGATAGGCGGCGATCGCCTCCTCGATCTTCGGGATCAGCCTTTCGGCCTCGTTCCCCCGAACAGTATGCACGATGAAAGGTTCGTTCGAATACCAATTACCGTCGGGCGGATAGGCGTTGTGGCGGACCGGATCGCCCCAGCCAACCTTTTCGTAACGCTCGTAGCGTCCTGCGCCAGCTCGCTTCATCACGATCCAGGAGTGGACCGCCAGCGCACCTTTCAGCCCGCCTGCGCGTGCCGACATGATGTGGATGACCGCGCCGGGTTCGCTCGTGGCGGGCGTCAACACGCCGGACGGTCCCCAATCGGCGTTGCGCCAGCTTGTCGGACGATCCGCCAAGGCCCACAACCCGGTCGAAACCAGTGCCGGAACAAGGAAAATAAACAGCATAACCGTGAGCAGGCGACGAAATCTGCGCATGGCTGAGCTATTTCACCGCGATGCGGCACAATTGTGGATGCCTTACCCCAGCTTCTCCTTGAGGAAGGCAATTGTTCTGCCCCAGGCGAGATCGGCCGCCGCCTTGTTGTAGCGCGCCGCCGAAGTGTCGTTGTTGAAGGCGTGATTGACGCCCTCGTAGACGTAGAGGGTGAAGTCCTTGTTGTTAGCCTCCAGCGCGGCCTTGTAGGCGTCGATGCCGGGATTGATGAAATTGTCGAGCCCTGCATAGTGCAGCAGCAGCGCGGCATGGATCTTCGGCACGTCGTCTGCCTTGGGCTGACGCCCGTAATAGGGCACGGCGGCGGCCAGGTCGGGCGAATGCACCGCCAGCTGGTTGACGACGCCGCCGCCCCAGCAAAAGCCGACAGCGCCGACCTTGCCGGTCGTGTCGCCGCGTCCCGCGAGCCAGTTCACCGCCGCAACCGCGTTTTCGGCGGTCTGGCCGGCGTCCAGTTCGCCGATCATCGCACGCGCCCTGTCCTCGTCCTCGGGCGTGCCGCCAACATCCGACAGGAAATCGGGCGCCAGTGCGACGAAGCCTGCCAGCGCCACACGCCGCGCCACGTCGCGGATGTGTTCGTTGAGACCGCGGTTTTCATGGATCACGACAACGGCCGGCAACGGCCCGCTCTGGTTCGCCGGCATGACCAGGTGGCCGGAAATCGCACCCATCGCGCCTTCATAGGTGACATCCTCGCCCACGATGCGGGCGTCATCTGGTGCGACCATCGCCGCCTGGGCGCGGTTGGCCGCCAGCATCGGTGCGATCGCCACCGCGGCCGCACCGGAACCGGCAAGCCGTGTCAGCTTGTCCATGAAGCCGCGACGGTCGAGTGTTATGTGGGTGTATTCGTCATAGGCATCGATCATCGCCTGAGTGATCGTGACATTTGGCTTCTTCTGCCCGGCCATCTTTTCCTCCTGAACTTCGTCCCACCCGTTCAGGAGACTAGAGGAATGCATCCGCGATTCCAGTCAACCTTACGTTACGGAAGAATTACCGATCTGCGCCGAACCTGCCGATCGGGAGGCGGCTTGAGCGCAAGCGGTCCGCTTCAGGCAGTCTATCTGTGCCAGTGATCGAGCACGAACTGTGCCTGCTTCCAGTGACGATAGCGCCCGTCCCTGACTTCGCGCGGCAGCGGATGGCCGTGAAAGGAGACCACGGACGCACCTCTCGGGGCATGTGCCCGGATGAAACTGGCGGTCGTCAGCCCCAGCCTGGTACCCCAGCTGCCGAACATTTTGAAGGAACGCGCGCCGCAATGATATTTGTAGGAAACGACCTTTTCGTTCGGGAAATAGTCGAGATCGTCGATCACCTCGCTGATCCACTCCTGATCGCCCCACATGAAGTCGTCGGAATCGGTGAGCAGCTTTTCCCACACCTCGGTGTGGCTGCCGATCTTCAGCCGGTAGAAGGTCGAATTTCCCCGGAAGAACTTCTCCGTCCGGTTCGCGCCGGCCCAGTTGCGGGTGATGATCAAATCCTTTTGCGGATCGTCGGCGAGAAAATCGAGGCTGCCGACAATCACCATGTCGATGTCGAGGAACACCGCGAACTGCCCGTTCAGGCCGAGAAAATCGTCGGAGAAGGCAAGCAGCTTCTGATGCAGGCCCCTTGCGCCGGTCTTCGGCAGCGGGTGGGCGATGATGCTTTCGTCAAGGCCTTCGGGATTGTCGGTGACACAATGGAAAGCATGCGGGACCGACAGGTTCCGGTCGACCATCGCCTGCATGATGTTGACTTCTTCCGAAGGATACGGATCGCCCCATTTGAAACAGACGATGTTCAGAAACTCGATTTTGTCGTCCATACGCCATTTTCCCGGCACCCTTGCAGCGCCGGCTGATACCGGCTTTTTCAAGCCGGATCAACGCAAGCTTCGTCAACACCGGTTCCGCTTCTTCCCTTTACGCGCGGAATCACTAGATTGCCTTCAATGAGCGGTTCCTCACACAATGATGACGACATCCCCTTCTTCGGGGACAGCGCACCCGCGCCTCAAGGCGGTATCGCCGCGCGCGCGATGGCCGGCCGGCATGGTGGCGCGGAGCCGGCCTACCTCGCCGGGTTGAACCCCGAACAGCGCGAGGCGGTGGAAACGACCGAAGGCCCGTTACTGGTGCTCGCCGGCGCCGGCACCGGCAAGACGCGCGTCCTGACCGCGCGCATCGCCCACATTCTGGCGACCGGCAAGGCATGGCCGTCGCAGATTCTCGCCGTCACCTTCACCAACAAGGCCGCCCGCGAGATGAAGGAGCGCATCGCCACCTTCGTCGGCGACCGCGTCGAGGGCATGCCCTGGCTCGGCACCTTCCATTCGATCGGCGTGAAGATATTGCGCCGCCACGCCGAGCTTGTCGGGCTGAAGTCGGGTTTCACCATCCTCGACACCGACGACGTGATCCGTCTCCTCAAGCAGATCATCCGCGCCGAGGGTATCGACGACAAACGCTGGCCGGCGCGCCAGTTCGCCATGATGATCGACGGCTGGAAGAACAAGGGACTGACGCCGGACACCATTTCCGAGGGCGACGCGCGCGCCTTCGCCGACGGGCGCGGCCGCAAGCTCTTCGCGCAATATCAGGAGCGCCTGAAAATCCTGAACGCCGTCGATTTCGGCGACCTGCTGACCGAGACCATCCGCCTGTTCCGCGAGAACCCGGACGTCTTGGCCGACTATCGCGGCAGATTCAAATACATGCTGGTCGACGAGTACCAGGATACGAACGTCGCGCAATATCTCTGGCTCAGATTGCTGGCGATGAAAACACATTCTTCGCTCACGCCAGATCGGCCGTTGGCCGATAGGCTCCCCAATTCGTCTGAAAATCGGGGCGCGCCATCAGGCGCGGCCGCCTCTTCGGCGGCTGGGGAGGAATACGGAAGTTCCGCGTCACAATTTCCGGGAGATGACGTGGGAACACCCCCCTCCGTGGCAGGGCAAGCCGCCGCATCCAGCGGCGGCGCCAGCCCGCGAACGGACCCAGCGCCGGAGGGCGCTGCGGAAACTCAGAAAAACAAATATTCGGCTGCGCCGAATATTTGCTGCGTCGGCGACGATGACCAGTCGATCTATGGCTGGCGTGGCGCCGAGGTCGACAACATATTGCGCTTCGAAAAGGACTTCCCCGGCGCCAAGGTGATCCGCCTGGAGCGCAACTACCGCTCCACGCCGCACATCCTTGCCGCCGCCTCGCACCTGATCGCGCACAATGAAGGCCGGCTCGGCAAGACGCTGTTCACCGACGCAGGTGTCGATCCCGAAACGCCGAAGCTTACCGTCTGCGCCGCCTGGGATTCCGAAGAGGAAGCCCGCGCCATCGGCGAGGAGATCGAGCAGCTTCAAAGGCAGGGTCACAATCTCAACGACATGGCCATCCTGGTGCGCGCTTCCTTCCAGATGCGCGAATTCGAGGACCGTTTCGTTTCGCTGGGCCTCAATTACCGCGTCATCGGCGGCCCGCGCTTCTACGAGCGCATGGAGATACGCGACGCGATGGCCTATTTCCGCGTCGTCTGCCAGCCCGCCGACGATCTCGCCTTCGAGCGCATCGTCAACACGCCCAAGCGCGGAATCGGCGACACTTCCGTACGCCTGATCCATGACCACGCCCGCGCCAAGGGCATTCCGCTGACCGAGGCCGTCCGCGAACTCTGCGCGACCGACGAACTCAGATCGGGGCTGCGCACCACGCTGAAGACCCTGCTCGACGATTTCGACCGCTGGTCGGACCTGCTGGAAACCAAGAGCCACACCGAACTGGCCGAGATGATCCTCGACGAGTCTGGTTATACCGGGATGTGGCAGAACGACCGCTCGGCGGAAGCCCCGGGACGACTCGACAATCTGAAGGAACTCGTCCGCTCCATGGAGGAGTTCGAGACCATGCGCGGCTTTCTTGAACATGTCGCCCTCGTCATGGACACCGACAACAACGAGGCGCTCGACGCGGTCTCGCTGATGACGCTGCACTCGGCCAAGGGGCTGGAATTCGACACCGTCTTCCTGCCCGGCTGGGAGGAAGGCCTGTTCCCGCATCAAAGATCGCTCGACGAGAACGGCCGCGCCGGCCTGGAGGAGGAGCGCCGTCTTGCCTATGTCGGCATCACGCGCGCCAGAAAGCGCTGCTATGTCTGGTTCGTCTCCAACCGCCGCATCCACGGCCTGTGGCAGTCGACCATTCCCTCGCGCTTCATCGACGAATTGCCGGAAGCCGCCGTCGAGGTGCGCGAGACGGGCGGCGCCTATGGCGGCTACAATTCCTATTCGAGAAGCGGCGGCGGCAACCCCTACGGTGCCTCGCGCTTCGACGAGGAGAGCCCGTTCGGCTCGACCTATTCCTCACCCGGCTGGCAGCGCGCCAAGAGCCGCGATCCCGGCGCGGCGCGCACAAACTGGGGCAACCGTTCAGGCCCGCAGACGAAGAACCGCGTAATCGAAGGTGAACTGGTCGCGGCTTCCGTCAACCAGCCGAAATCGAACTTTTCGGTCGGCGACCGGGTGTTCCACCTGAAATTCGGCAATGGCAACATTGTCGCCATCGACGGCAACAAGCTGACCATCGATTTCGACAAGGCCGGCCAGAAGCGGGTGCTGGAGAGTTTTGTCGAGGGGGTGTGAGGGCATGCGGCCTCCCCTCACTCCGCGTCATCCCGGTTGCCATGCAAACCGGGATCTATTTATCCTGTCATCTCGTTGGAAACGGTGTTTGGCGCGCAACCGTGCCTTCAACCGCGACTATTCTGTGTGGATACGGGCAATGGATCCCGGCTCGCTCCTGAACCTGTCGAAGGGCGCGGCCGGGATGACGCTGCAAAAGTAACGGGAGAAAACTTCATGACGAACACCTATTCCGGCTCTTGCCAGTGCGGCGCGGTGAAATACGAAGCCACCGGAGAATTCCAGCGCTTCTTCCTGTGCCATTGCAAGCGCTGCCGCAAGGACACCGGTTCGGCGCACGGGGCCAACATCTTCCTGTCGCCCGCCTCGATCACCTGGCTTTCGGGCGGGGACAAGGTCAGGACCTATCTGGTGCCGGACACGCGGCACTCGAAAAGCTTTTGCGTCGAATGCGGCAGCGCGCTGCCCAGAACGCCGGAAGGCCAGCCCCTGATCATCATTCCGGCCGGCAGCCTCGACAGCGCGGTCGATGCCGATATCCGACCGCTGGGCCACATCTTTCTTCAGTTCAAGGCCGACTGGGACGACCATCTCGACGAAGTGCCGAAATTCGAGGCGCTGCCGGGGTGAGATCGCGGCCGGTCGGTCATTTGGACGGTTGCTGGAAGGTTTTGAGGACGCGTTATCGGTCGTTACGCAATAATACGGCGATCAAGACCATGACGTGATAGACTCACCCACCGACTCGCAGGTCGAGGGGGAGCGCGCGAATGGTCCTTGAGGACTTTTTCAATCAGCATAATGTCGTCGATCTGAGTTTCTTCAATTTTCGCAATGCCATAACGGCTGCCTATTTCGCCGACAACGATTTGCGCATCCTCAAGATCAACGACAATTTCAAGAAGTTCTTTCCCGTCCTGGGCAATGTCACGAATGCCTATTTTCCTGACGTTCTCGAACAACTCGGCGTGCCGGCACCGCAAATCGAGGATTTCATCACCAATATCAGCGAAAAAGGCTCCGTGCTGATACCGGAAGTGCACATCCGCATCGACGGCGAGGATCGCGTCTATTCACTTCTTTCAGCGTGCACTCGTGACGATAATTTCACGTATCTGAACGCGGTGCAGGGCCAGTTCGTCGATCGCACCGCCGAGTGGCAGCTTCGTCACGAACGCGAGGAACTGCTCGAGCAGAAGATACGGGATCGCGAGATCATCGAGGAAAAGAGCCGGCAATTGCAGAATCTGGCGACGCGGCTCGCGAAATACCTTTCTCCACAGATCTACCAGAATATTTTCTCGCATGGCGATGAACAGCAAAGCGCCTATGTCCGAAAGAACCTGACGGTCTTTTTCTCCGACATCGTCCGGTTCACCGATCTCAGCGACAGCCTCGAACCGGAACGCCTGGCGACGGTCATCAATTCCTATCTGTCGGAAATGGCCTCGATCGCGCTCGATTGCGGCGGTACCATCGACAAGTTCATCGGCGATGCCATCCTCGTGTTCTTTGGTGACCCGGAAACCCACGGCGAAACCGAAGATGCGCTGAAATGCGTGGAAATGGCGTTGAGAATGCGCCTGCGCATCGCGGAACTGCAGAAATACTGGGCAAAGAATGGTGTTTCCGACGGCCTGCAGGTGCGCATGGGCATCGCCAGTGGCTATTGTACTGTCGGCAATTTCGGTTCCGAGCAGCGCCTGGACTATACGGTGCTGGGCAGCCCGGTGAATCTGGCCGCGCGGCTGCAATCTTCAGCCCAGCCGGACGCCATATTGATCGACGCCGCGACGCACAACCTCGTTTCCGGGCATGTCGCCTGCAAGCCCGGCGAGACGATCACGCCGAGGGGATTTGCCAGGCCGATCCAGATCTTCGAGGTCGAGGATTTCCTGTCGGAAGAACACCGGCAGCGCCGGCACAGGCTTTCACGGACTGGCGAACGCGTTGAAGTGAATGTTATCGACAGTTCCGACATCCGCGCCGCGATCACTGAATTGCGCCGCATCCAGGAGGAACTGGAAGCGCAATATGGCGGAGGCGGCGAATAGGTTTTTTTTGAAAGGCGCTTGTGCCGCCACACCCCCATCACCAAACCGTCACCTCCTCCTCCTATTCCTCGAAGCCGTGTGCCCAAGTTAGACTGGCCGGGAAGCGGGAGTGATTCGATGGACGACAAGACAAATGGCGGCGGCCATGAGAGCGGCGTGCAGGACTGGCTGCAGGCCGAACTGGAAGACACGCTGGACGAGGATTTCGAGCTGGAACTGTCCGAGCCGGCGCTGTCGCTCGAACTGCGCGAAATCTACAAGAAGGCGCATCCCGCCACCATCGACCGCCACACCTATTTCCACGAGCTGATCCGCCTTCAGTCGGAATTGATCAGGCTGCAGGACTGGGTCGAGCACTCGAAGGAAAAGATCGTCGTCCTGTTCGAGGGCCGCGATTCGGCCGGCAAGGGCGGCGTCATCAAGCGCATCACCCAGCGTCTCAACCCGCGCATCTGCCGCGTCGTGGCGCTGCCCGCCCCTTCCGAGCGCGAAAAGACGCAATGGTATTTCCAGCGCTACGTGCCGCACCTGCCGGCCGGCGGCGAGATCGTGCTGTTCGACCGCTCCTGGTACAACCGCGCCGGGGTAGAGCGTGTCATGGGCTTTGCCGACGAGGATCAGGTCGAGCAGTTCTTCCGCGACGTGCCGGAATTCGAACGCATGCTGTTGCGTTCCGGTGTACGCCTCGTCAAATACTGGTTTTCGATCACCGACGAGGAGCAGCAATTGCGCTTCCTGATGCGCATCCACGATCCGATGAAGCAGTGGAAACTGTCGCCGATGGATCTGCAATCACGCGTGCGCTGGGAACGTTACACCAAGGCCAAGGAAGAGATGTTCGCCCGCACCAACATCCCCGAAGCCCCTTGGTATATCGTCGAGGGCAACGACAAGAAGCGCGCGAGGCTGAACTGCATCGACCACCTCTTGAGCCTCATTCCCTATGGGCCGGTGCCGAACGAGGATGTCGCCCTGCCCGAGCGCGTGTTCAATCCCAATTACGAGCGCGCAGTGCTGCCGCCGGAACTCTACGTGCCGAGGAAGTACTGAGGCGGGAACAGGATCAGCTGGAAAATTTTCGGAGAGGGGGCGTGACTGGAGTACAATTGCGCCCCCTCTCCTTCCCGCCTGTGGCAGGCCACCAGCCGCGGGCGGTACCCTTGTTTGCTTCCATGAAGCGGACGGCCTGCGTGGCTCCAACCTATTCAGCCGTTGCGCGCACCCCTGGCCCGCCCGGCTGCGCCCCGCCGCGAGGTCCGCCACGCGCGGCCTGCGCTGGGAAGCGCTGCGGCGGCCTGAGCAGCAGCACGATCGGCATCGCCGCCAGCGTGATGAACATCATCAGCTTGAAGTCGTCGACATAGGCGATCATCAGCGACTGGCCGGTGATCATGTTGTTGATGATCGTCAGCATCTGGGGGTCGCCCGTCAGCAGCGCCGGCAATTGCGAATTGACCGCCGGCGAGAACGGCGTGAGGTGCGCTCCCAGTTCGGCATGGTTGATCTGGGTGAGCCGCACCAGCACCGTTGAGACGATCGAGATGCCGACGGACGAACCGATATTGCGCACCAGATTGAACAGGCTGGTGCCATCGGTCCGGTATTTCGGGTCGAGCGTCGCATAGGTCAGCGTCGACAGCGGAATAAAAACCAGGCCAAGCCCGATTCCCTGGACGATGCCCGAAGAGATCAGCGGCCACTCGCCCATTTCGATGGAGAATTGCGTCATCATGTGCAGCGACCATGCCGTCAGCGACAGGCCGGCGATGACCAGTACCCGGGGGTCGACCTTCTGCACCAGCCGGCCGACGACCAACATGGAGATCATCGTGCCCGCCCCGCGCGGCGCCATGACGAGACCGGTCGTGATCACCGGATAGCCCATCAGCTCCTGCATCAGCGGCGGCAGCAGCGCCAGTCCCGACAGCAGGATCATGCCGATCAGGAACATGAAGGCGAGGCCCATCGAAAAATTGCGGTCCTTGAACATCGTCAGATCGATGAAGGGTTCGCCATGCGTGATCGAATGGGTGATGAAGAACCAGGCGCCGGCGATCGCCACACCGAGTTCCAGCCATATCTCCGGCGACTTGAACCAGTCCTGTCCCTGGCCACGGTCGAGCACCATTTGCAGCGCGCCGATGGCGAGCGACAGCATGGCGAAGCCGAACAGGTCGAAGCGCCTTGCATGGCGCGGTTCGTCCGGCATGAACGCCAAAATGCCGGAAAACGCCAATATGCCGACCGGCAGGTTGACGAAGAACACGTAGCGCCAATTGAATACTTCCGTCAGCCAGCCGCCCAGCGTCGGCCCGATGATCGGGCCGACCATGATGCCGGCGCCCCAGATCGCCATGGCCTGGCCGTGGCGTTCGCGCGGGTTGATGTCAAGCAGGATCGATTGCGACAATGGCACCAGCGCGGCGCCGAAAACACCCTGCAACAGGCGGAACGCCACCATTTCCGGCAGGCTGGTGGCGAGGCCGCACAGGACCGACATTCCGGTAAAGCCGGCGACCATGATCATGAATAGCCGCTTGCGGCCAAAATAGTCGGACATCCAGCCGGTCATCGGCGTCATGATCGCCGCCGACACAATATACGACGTCAGTACCCAGGTAACCGTGTCCTGCGTGGCGTTGAGGCTTGCCTGCATATGCGGCAACGCCACATTGGCGATCGTCGTGTCGATCACCTGCATGATCGTGGCCAACATGATCGCGATGGTCAGCGGCCCGTGAAAACGGACCGTTATCGCGGGCTTGCTGACAGCCGAGGCGGCTTTCATTCAAAGTATTCCTGCCAGCGCGCCTTGCCGGTATCGATTGACACAAAGGCGCTCATGCCGGTGCGCAGGGCCGATGTGTCGGTTGCATCGATCTTCACGCGGACCGGCAGGCGCTGTACTACCTTGACCCAATTGCCCGTCGCGTTCTGCGCCGGGATCAGCGAGAACTCCGAACCGGTTCCCGCACCGATGCTTTCCACCTGCGCGCTGAAACTGACGCCGGGCAACGCATCGACGGTAACCTCGGCATGCTGGCCCGGCCTGATCCCGGAAAGCTTGGTTTCCTTCAGGTTCGCCTCGACCCATACCTGACCTGTCTCAACCAGCGTCAGCATGGCCGAGCCGGACCCGGCATACTGGCCGACATTGAGTTTCTCCGTCTGGCTGACGACGCCGTCGGCCGGCGCCTTGATCGTTGTGCGCTGCAGATCGAGACGAGCGTCGTCCAGCTTGGCCAGCGCCGAGCGGACTTCCGGATGGCTGTCGACCGACATTGCCGGCCGGCCGCTGAGAGCGGCCTTGGTGGCGTCGATTTCCTGCCGCGCAAGCATGACGGCTTCCTGCGCCGTCTGGTAGGAAAGCCGCAACTGATCGAGATTGGCCTGCGAAGAGTAGCCGCGGTCGGTCAGATCGTCATTCCGCTTCAGCCCGCGCTTGCGGATGTCGAGCGTTTCCTCGGCGGCGGCAAGCTTGGCCTTGGCGGTCAGATAGCTGATCTTGAGCTGTTCGACCTTGAGCCGCGCCTGTGCAAGCGTAGCTTCGGCCGAGGCGACAGCGATGCGATAAGGTTCCGGATCGATGCGGAACAGCGTATCGCCCTTGTGCACGAACTGGTTCTCGCCCACATCGACTTCGACGATGCGGCCGCTGACATCACTCGAAATCAGTATCTTGGCCTGTTCGACATAGGCGTTCTCGGTCTCGATGTAGCGTCCGCTGGCAAGCCAGTAGGCGCCGCCGCCAATCGCCAGCACGAGCGGCAGCGAAACCATCAGCAAGGTGCGCATCGACAACAAGCGTCGACGGGCAGGCTTCGCCGCGTCCTGCGACGTTTCGTCGAGATCGGCCGGCTTGTTATGGACATTCATGACAATTCTTCTTCATTCTGCGGCGCGGTTTCCACGCTCAAATTCCCATGTATCTTGTTGAGGACGGCGACCAGCGCGTTGCGCTCGGTGACGCTGACTCCCTTCAGCGCTTCCTTGTAGACCGCCAGCCCCGACGGCCTGATCTCCTCGAAGAGGTTGCGCGCAGCATTTGTCAGCCGCACAAGCTTGGCGCGGCTGTCCTGCGGATCGGCAAGGCGGCTTACGAGCCCGGCGGCCTCCAGGCGCTCGACGATACGGCTGACAGTCATCGGATCGCTTTCGACGAGATTGGCCAGCGCGACCTGAGAGAGTTCGCCGGTACGCTTGAGTTGCGCCAGCACACGCCATTGCGGCATGGTCAGGCCATGTCGACGGGTACTCTCGGCAAAACGGCGCTTCAATAGCCGCGCCACGTCATGAATGAGATAGCCGAGCGTGGTGATTTCCTGCTGGTCCACGGCGTTCGATTTCCATAAGCGTGCTTATAATATCTGCGCATATAATAACAGAGCTTAGAGAGTCAACGGCCATTGGCGCAGGACTGCGATGAAAATCGCGCATACCGGTCTGAAAATATGAGGTTTTCAGCCTGCCGCCGGGATGCGGTAGCGCGTGATGTCCCAGGCGATACCGGTCGCTGGGTCCACAAACCGCTCATACTGGATCTCGGGCCATCCGGTTGCCGCGAGATCTGCCCACAATTGTTTCGAGGCCGTCGCCCAGTTCGGCTTGTCGCGATGCGCCGCAACACAGGAGACGATGATCTCGCTCACCGTGCCGGTGGCATCCACCACGCGTCTGAGATCGTCCACCGCCGCTCGATAGTAATAGAGAACCTCGCTGGCGACGAGAACGCGCCGGGCAATGGGAGCGGGCGCGCCGTTCCATTCGGCAAGACTGGTGCGGACCCGTTCGACCGGCACATTGTCCCGGTGTACCCGCCCCAAGGCCACCGCGGAAATGTCGACGCCGACATAGCGCAGGACCCCTTCCGGCAAGCGCGAAACGAGCAGCCCCTCGCCACAGCCGATATCGACCACCTCGCAAGGGCCGTTCTCATCAATCGAGCGCTCGATCATGGCCGCGATCGTGTCAAGCCGTGCCTGTTCGGTCGGCTTCTTCAGGAACTCGTACTTGCCCGCGCGAAATTCCGCGTCCCAGCCATCACCGTCCTTGGACTGCCACATAC
>JAJDOK010000028.1 GCA_022340185.1 Salaquimonas sp.
GGTAACGACGGAAAGGCGCGACCTCTACCGCCGACCGCTGCAAAGGAGTGAACTCGCCGGATTTGCCAATACCGGATTTGATGGGGTGGTGTTCGACCCGCCGCGCGCCGGAGCGGAAGCACAGGCAAGAGAACTGGCCGCATCGGATGTCGAAAGGATCGCCGCTGTCTCCTGCAATCCGGTGACATTCGCGCGGGATTTGTCGCTGCTGGTTGCGGGCGGTTACCGCATCCAGTCGGTCACGCCGCTCGACCAGTTCGTTTTCACCCCGCATGTCGAGGCGGTTGCGCTGTTGCAGCGCTGAGAGGTTACGTGCAGGATTGGCGCGGACTGAGAACCGGCGGCAATCCGCCAGTAAGACGAGGACATACCATGCCGATCCAGGACAGTTCCAACCCGCAGGCCAGCGCGGAAATACCACCGCATCTCAATCGCTGGAACTGGGGCGCGTTCCTGCTCAACTGGATATGGGGCATCGGCAACAGTGTCTGGATCGCGCTTTTATGCCTGATCCCCGGCGTCAACATTGTCATGATGTTCGTTCTCGGGTTCAAGGGCAGCAAATGGGCATGGCGCAACCGGCTGTGGCGCGACGAGGAGCATTTTCGCAAAAGCCAGCGCCGATGGGCGATCGCCGGGGTACTCGTGCTGTTGGCCGTGCCGCTCCTGATTGGCGGTATCTGGCTGAGCATACTTGGCGCAATCAAGGGCAGCGAGCCCTACCGGATGTCGATGGAAGGGGTGAGATCGAGCGCGGCGGTGAAGGCTGTTCTCGGTGAGCGGATCGAACCTGGTTATTTCGTCTCCGGTCAACTGCAGATCAATGGCGGAGACGGCCGTGCCGCGTTCGAAATACCCTTGCACGGTTCCGATGGCGAAGGCACGGCCTATTCGCATGCGCTAAAGAAGGAAGGCGTATGGGATCTGATTGTATTGATTGTGCGCGTTCCCGGCCGGCAGGACCCGATCGTGATCATCAACAAGAGCAAGCTTCCCTTGCCGGGAAGCCCGCTGGATACCTGACAAATCAGGTCAGGATGCCGCCGTGTCGCGCCTGTTCATGAAGGCGAGAAAGGCGGAGCGGGCTTCCGCGGATTTCAGCCGTTCGCCGAACAATTCCGCCTCCTCGCGCATGCGCGCCAGGATGTCGGTCCGGTCGCCCCTGACAAGATCGCGGGTGATCGTCATGGCTTCGGGCGGCTTGGCGGCAATGTCGCCGGCCACGGCAAGTGCGGTTTCCTCGATATCGGCTGATGGCACGATGCGATTGACGAAACCTGCCTGGCGGGCATCCTCGGCCGACAACGCTTCACCCATGGCCAGCAGCGCGAAGGCGCGGTGATGGCCGATCAGTCGCGGCGCAAGCAGGCTGGAGCCGGCTTCCGGGATGACACCGAGGTCGACGAAGGGCGTGCGGAACAGGCTGTCATCCGACGCGACCACATAGTCGCAGTGCAGCAGCATGGTCGTGCCGATGCCAATGGCCAAACCGTCGACGCCGGCGACCACCGGCTTCGGAGCCATGATGATGCGCTCCAGGAAATCGAAGACGGCCATGGACTCGCGCTTTCCGGACATGGCGACCTGCAGGAAATCTGTGATGTCGTTGCCGGCGCTGAACGAACCCGGCACGCCCAGGATCACCACGACGCGGATATCCTTGTGGGCGAAAGCCTTGTCGAGCGCGCTGGCGAGCCCGGCATACATGGCCGAGGTCAGGGCGTTCTTCTTGTCCAGCCGGTTCATGCGGATGGTCATGATGCCATCGGCGGAACTTGTCTCGATATGTTCGTCCATTGCTCTTCTTCCCCTTGGCGGATTCGGGCGGGTTCAGGCTGTCTCAAGCAGGCTGCGAACGGCCATCAAACTGTCGGCGCCTTTGATGACACGGGTTTTCAGCGCAGCGCATTCGTCGAGGAAATTCTCGGCAAAGAAACGGGCGAGGCTGGCGCGGCCGCTTCCCTCTCCGGCAAGTCCCCCCTTCGCCAGATAGGCCGCACCTGCCACCAGGCCGAACTGGCGCAGAAAGGGCGTGGCGCCGGCGAGAGCTTCTTCCATGCGGCCGTCGCCCATCGCTGCAAGTAGCCAGCTCGCCGTTTCGGCCACCTCGTCGAGCGCCTTATCGATCAGCGCTGCTGTTTCGCCGAAACCCGGTCGGTTGGCGCCGCGCACCGCCTCGGCGATGTCGCGCAATTCCCCGATATAGGCCTTTACCGCGCCGCCGCCCGACAATGGCAGCTTGCGGGTGACGAGGTCGATCGCCTGGATGCCGTTGGTCCCCTCGTAGATCGGATTGATGCGCGCATCGCGAAGGAACTGCGCCGCACCCGTCTCTTCGATGAAGCCCATGCCGCCATGAACCTGCACACCCATGGAGGCGACCTCCACGCCGATATCGGTCGAAAACGCCTTGGCGATGGGCGTTAGCAGGCCGGCCCGCTCGGCCCAGTATCTCGCCGTATCACCATCCGAGACATGGCTCATGTCGATGGCGTGGGCGCAGGCATAGCAGATGGCCCTGGCCGCGCCGACATGCGCCTTCATGGTCGCCAGCGTGCGCTGGATGTCGGGATGCTCGATGATCAGGCTCATGGCGTCCGGTTTGAGGCCATCTCTTACCGCATTTGGCGCCTTGCCCTGGCGGCGTTCATGGGCGTAGGCGAGCGCGTGCTGATAGGCGGCTTCGGCGATGGCGACGCCCTGCGTGCCAACATTGAGGCGGGCATTGTTCATCATGGTGAACATGCAGGCGAGGCCACGGTTCTCCTCGCCGATCAGATAGCCGACCGCGCCAGGCCCGCCACCGGTTTCGGCGCCGGCAAAACCGTCTCCGTAGATCATCACGCAGGTAGGCGAAGCGTGGATTCCAAGCTTTTCTTCCAGACTCTGGCAGAACAGATCGTTACGTGCGCCCAACGAACCGTCCGCGTTGACAAGGAATTTTGGCACCAGGAAGAGCGAAATACCCCTAGTTCCCGCCGGCGCGTCCGGCAGACGGGCAAGCACCAGGTGGCAGATGTTGTCGGTCAGGTCGTGCTCGCCATAGGTGATGAAGATCTTCTGGCCAAAAATGCGGTAGGTGCCGTCATCGGCGCGTTCTGCGCGGGACTTGAGTGCAGCGAGATCGGAACCGGCCTGCGGCTCGGTCAGGTTCATCGTACCCATCCATTCGCCGGAGACGAGTTTTTCCAGAAACACCGCCTTGAGCTCGTCGGAGCCGTGCTTTCCCACCGCCTCGATGGCGCCGATGGTGAGCAGTGGGCCGAGGCCGAAGCCCATGGCGGCGGAGTTCCACATCTCGTTGGCGGCAACGGCGAGCATGGTCGGCAAGCCTTGCCCGCCATAATCCACCGGCCCGGCAATGGCGTTCCAGCCGCCCTCGATCCAGTGGCGATAAGTCTCCTTCCAGCCGGGCGGGGTGGTAACCCTGCCATCCTTCAGCGTCGAACCGGTCTGGTCGCCGATCCGGTTCAGCGGCGCGATCTCCTCACTGGCGAAACGTCCGGCTTCTTCCAGTACCGCATCGACGAGATCCTCGGAAAGGTCGCCGAACACGCCTGCTTCGACCGCGGGTTTCAGGCCGGCAACGTACTTTAGTGTGAAAGCGATCTCGGAGACCGGTGCCCGATACATGCGTTCCTCCTCGAGACGGGTGGCGCTGTCGCGCCATCCCGGGCAATCGTGGGTTCCCGCCTGCCATAACTTCTTTTTGACGTAAACGTCAATTGGCTGTCTTGCGGCACATAACGGCTTGCGGCAATCCGTATCGGGGCTTTATAGCCGGCCTAAACGGGATTGCACGGTCAATGGCCAGAATTGTCGATATCAGCCGCGAACCGGATTATATGGCGCAGGCGCTCGACGTGCTTGCAAAAGGCGAATGCATCGCCATGCCGACCGAAACAGTCTATGGCCTTGCCGGCGATGCCACCAACGGGCTGGCGGTCGCGCGGATCTTCGAAATGAAGGGGCGGCCGCGCTTCAATCCTCTGATCGCCCATGTCGGCAGCCTTTCGATGGCGCGCAGGCATGGCGTTTTCGGCGAGATCGCGGAAAAGCTGGCGACGGCGTTCTGGCCCGGCCCGCTGACATTGGTGGTGGCGAAGAAGCCCGACGGCGCCATCCACGATCTGGCAACGGCGGGACTGGCAACAATCGCGCTCAGAATGCCACGCGGGCCGGCGCGCGAGATCATCGCCGAATTCGACCGGCCGCTCGCCGCGCCGAGCGCCAACCGCTCGGGCCGTGTCTCGCCGACGACGGCGCGGCATGTTGCCGAAGAATTCGCCGATACCGATCTGATGATCCTCGACAACGGGCCATGCAGGATCGGGCTGGAATCGACCATCGTGAAGGTGCTGCCCGACAGCCTCGTGCTGCTCAGGCCCGGCGCGATCACCGATTCGGAACTGGGTGCGGTTACCGACCTGCCGGTGCGTCGACCCGATGCGATGAACGGCATCGAGGCACCGGGCATGCTGGCGAGCCATTACGCCCCGAACGCAAAGATGCGCCTCAACGTGACCGAATGCCCGCAAGGCGCAGGGCTGATCGCCTTCGGCGACGGCAAGGAGTGTGAACGGCAGGCAGCGAAAGATGTCGTCAACCTGTCGGATGCGGGCGACCTGAAGGAAGCAGCCGCCAATCTCTACCGCCACATGAAGGCGCTCGACGCCAGGGGTTTCGACCTCATTTGCGTCGAACCGATCCCGACGACCGGCATCGGCGCGGCGATCAACGACCGGCTGACGCGCGCCGCCGCGCCACGGGAATGAGACCATGAACAAACCCGACCGGGCATTGCTGGATCGTTTCGCTTCCATCGTCGGGCCGGCCAATGCGCTGCGCCCTGAAGGAACCGACCTCACGCACTACACGCAGGAAAATCGCAACATATTCCATGGCGCCACGCCGCTGGTGCTGCGGCCGGGGAGCACCGGGGAAGTATCTCAAATCATGCGGCTCGCCTTCGATACCGGCACGGCCATCGTGCCGCAGGGCGGACACACGGGCCATGCCGCGGGCGGCGCACCGGACGACAGCGGGACGCAGATCGTCGTTTCGATGGAACGCATGAAGGCGCTACGCGAGATCGACCTCGCCGGCAACACGATGACGGTGGAAGCCGGCATGGTTCTGCATCAGGTGCAGGAGATTGCCGCCGAACACGACCGGCTGTTTCCGCTGTCGCTCGGCAGCCAGGGCTCGTGCCAGATCGGCGGCAATATCTCGACCAATGCCGGCGGTACCGGCGTCATCGCCTATGGCAATACGCGCGACCTGGTGCTGGGACTGGAGGTCGTGCTGCCCAATGGCGATATCTGGAACGGGCTGCGGAAACTGAAGAAGGACAATACCGGCTATTCACTGAAGAACCTCTTCATTGGCGCGGAAGGCACGCTCGGCATCGTCACGGCGGCGGTGCTGAAACTTTTTCCAAAACCGAGGGGCCGCGAAGTCGCGTTTGCCGCCGTCGCCTCGCCTGCTCACGCGCTCGAACTGCTCAATCTGGCGCTCGGCGCCGCCGGCAACGGGCTGACAGCCTTCGAGCTCATCCACCGCACACCGCTCGAATTCGCGCTGACCCATGCACCGGGATCACGCGACCCGTTCGCCGAGTGCCATGACTGGTATGTGCTGGCGGAGATATCCTCAGGGCGTTCGGCGGAAGATGCCCGCATGCTTGCCGAAACGATATTCATCGAAGCGCATGACAAGGGACTAGCGGTCGATTCCGTGCTCACCGAAAGTCATGCCCAGCAGGCGACCTTCTGGAAACTGCGCGAGGACATGGCGGTTGCGCAGACCAAGGAAGGCGGCTCGATCAAGAACGACATCTCCGTGCCGGTACACCTGATCCCGGCGTTCCTGGAAAAGGCGAACGCCATTATCGCTCGCAAAATGCCGGATGCACGCGTCGTCGCCTTCGGCCATATGGGCGACGGCAATCTGCACTACAACATCTCGCAACCGAAGGATGGCGACACGGATGCTTTTCTGGCACGGCGTGCCGACATCAACGACGCGATCAACGCGCTGGTCATCTCGCTCGACGGCTCGATCTCGGCCGAACACGGCATCGGCCGGCTGAAGCGCGAGGTGATGGCGGCAACGAAATCGCCGGTCGAAATGGCGATGATGCGTGCGATCAAGGCAGCGTTCGATCCGACGGGAATCATGAACCCCGGGAAAGTAATATGAAGGTGCAGCCCACATTGTGCTTTCCGCCAGTTTCCTTGATCCCGGCCGGGCCTTCGGCCCTCCTCGCCTCTTGGTGTGATTTAACCCCTTGAAAAGATTCGTTTCGCCTTCCTTACACAGTGCTACGATTCAATAACCACAGATCGCGGTATGGAATGATTCACCATTCCTCTTAAGGAGATCGGGGGGATCGTCTGCTATTGTCCTGCGTGTCACGGCAAGAAAAAAAGAAACGACGTGACGACAGGGAACCCGTCGAAGAACGGGGCTCTGAAGGGTTCGGAGAGGCAAAACAATGGTCCAACTGGCCAAACAGGAACTCCGGGTTCCGGCGGGGGAAATCTCCCCCCGCCCGGAGCGCCGGGAAAACGAATTCCCCACCATCCCAGCCGGCAAACTGCGGCTCGACCCCTATCGGTTGCCGCAGCGGGTCTCAGCCGGTGATCAGGATGGCTTTTCCTATGATATCGACCGCAATGGCGCGACGGTGAAACGCCGCCTGCCCTGCGGGCTGAAGCTGGCGTTGGCGCTGCCGGCGCGCGCCTTCAAGGGCATCGCGGCACGCTCCATCGAGTGCGAGGACGGCAGCTATACGGTGTCGCTGGAACTGATGCACCACGACCGGGCGCTGTGCCTGCCGCTGCTCGTTTCCGACGACATGGACGACATCGCCGCCGACTGGCATGCCTGGAGCCGGATGATGCGCCTGCCGATGCTGATCGTCGGCGCCGACGCGATCGCGCGACCGGTGCGCAAGCAGCTCGGCGCGATCATGATCGAAACGGCGGTCGAGCGGCGCAAGCGCTTCGCCACGCTGAAGCACCGGCCGAACTTCCTGCGCCGGCGCAAGCCGGGCGTTGTCGGCCCGGTGGTGAAGATCACCGGCGAGGAACTGGTCGCACGGCGCTAGGCATTCGCCGTTTCGGCGTATGCCTTGCCGATCCATTCAAATTCCTCGAAAGCGGGGAACTTCTCGAAGCTGTGGACGGCAGGTGTCGTCGCCCATGGCAACTTCTCGGACGTATAGGTCTCGATAAACGGC
>JAJDOK010000035.1 GCA_022340185.1 Salaquimonas sp.
CGTCCTGCTACCGCTGCGCCCGATAGCAATGACGGGAATTGCCGTATGTCCCAGATTCGCCTCTTTGTCGACTGCACGGAATACCAGGCACGCAGCCTGTCGCCGCTCGTCGAAACGGCTTTCGAGGAGGAAGGCTATCCCGTTGCCAGTTTCGAGACCGACGCCGCTGCCGGAAGCTGGTCCGTTTCGATTTACGTGCCGGCGGAACAGGTCGATGAAGTGGAGAAACGGCTCGGCCAACTCCTGTCCGGCGCGGCATTCGAGGGCGAAATCGGCCGTCAAGAGCTAGACAATACCGACTGGGTCTCGCAAACGCTTGCCGACCTCAAACCCGTGCGCGCCGGCCGCTTCATCGTGCATGGCAGCCATGACCGTGACACACTGCAAGTCCATGAAATAGCGATCGAGATCGATGCCGGCATTGCCTTCGGCACCGGACATCACGGCACGACTGCAGGCTGTCTCGACATGCTCGACCACTGCCTGAAGGCGCGCCGCTATCGCAATGCCCTCGACCTCGGTACCGGTTCCGGCGTGCTTGCCATCGCGATCGCCAAATCCCTGCCCATTCATGTGTTGGCGAGCGACATCGACGCCGATTCGGTTGCCACCGCACGCGACAACTGCCGGCTGAATGGCGTATCAAACCGCGTCGAAGTGATCCGCGCCGACGGCTTCAATCATCGCAGCTTCTTCGACAATTGTCCGTTCGACCTCGTCGTCGCCAACATCCTCGCCGGACCGCTGCAGAAGATGGCGCACGACCTCGCCCGCCATGTCGCACGCCGCGGCACGGTCATCCTCTCCGGCTTGCTGCCGCACCAGAAGCCGCGCATCGTCGCTTCCTATCGCCAGCAGGGATTGAGGCTGGAGCGCGCTCATCTGCGCGATGGCTGGCTGACGCTGGTGCTCTCACGCCCTTGAGATGCATGCGAATTGCTGCACCGATCCTGCCGGAATGTGGCGTCTCGAAGACGCCCAGGATTATCTTTTTGTAATTGGAAAAGGCCTTTTAGTACGCCTATAGCGCGTCAGGCTTAAATGAAAACAGCTTGATGGAACGGAGTTTTCGTCCCGGCAGGGAGAAGACCGCCGGCAAGGTCACCATCCTTCGGTGATGCCGACGGGATGCCGGTCAGGTCCGCCAACTTCCGCCTGGCATCCCGCCGACAAAGGAAAACGGGGCCTCTCGGCCCCGTTTTCCGAGTTCCCGTTACATTGACCGATCCAGCCCGCGCCGTCATTCAACGCTCAGGCGAATCCTACATCGGGAAGAATGTCGAACCCTGCTTCTCGAGCTCCTTGCGGTCAAAACCCGCGCGAGAAAGTGTCTCATCGTCGAAGTGAAGCAACGCAGAATTGACATAGCGGCGAGCCTGACGCTCGCGCGCGGAAATCATCCGGTCGAAACCGGTACGGGTTACCCGGCTGATGCCGCCAAAGAAAGACATGACATGGCTCCTTTCGTGAGCAATCGTCTGTCCTCGCTCCCTGACGAAAAGATATGTTGCACCGCACAAGGCGACAACCGCCGCGAATGCATGATGGCCCTGCATAATTTGCATGTCATGCTGCTGTTATTGCCAAAGCCATGCTGATTCTGCACGGCTTTTGGTCATTTGCCTGCCATGTGATCAGCGCAGCGCAGCAATTGCCGGCTGGGTCGAAACACAATAGACAGGCAGGCAAGTCCACATCGGGAATCATGCCATGTTCCAGAGTTTCGACGTCAAATCCTCGCCGGCGACGGGCGCAGCCAGGATCGCCTCGCTGCGTGCGGAAATGGCGGCCGCGGGCGTCGATGCCTTCCTCGTTCCCCATGCCGACGAGCATCAGAGCGAATATTTGCCGGCCAGCGCCGAGCGGCTTGCCTGGCTGACCGGCTTTACGGGTTCCGCCGGCTTCTGCATCGTCACTGCAGACAAGGCAATGCTTTTCGTCGACGGACGCTACACCCTGCAGGCCGGCGTCCAGACCGATCCGGCGGTTTTCACCGTCGACAGCCTTGTCGACAACCCGCCCTCGCAATGGCTGGCGAAAAACGCCGTGCAGGGCATGAAGGTGGGCTACGATCCCTGGCTCATCACCATCGGCCAGAAGAAGACCTTCCAGCGCGCGCTTGAGAAGAATGGCGGCAGCCTCGCCGCGCTCGACAATCTGGTCGATCGCATCTGGACCGCCCGCCCCGCCCCACCATCCGGACCAGTAACGCTTTATCCGCCGCTCTATGCCGGTCGTACTGCAGGCGAAAAGCTCGCCGAACTGGCCGAGGCAACCAAGGAAGCTGGCGCCGAATTTTGCGTGATGGCCGACACGAACTCACTCGCCTGGGCGTTCAACATCCGCGGCAGCGACGTGACCCACATCCCGGTGACGATGGCGTTCGCCCTGCTGCCTGTGGAGGCAAAGTCCACGCTCTTCATCGACGAAGCAAAACTTGACGCCGAAGTGCGTTCGGCGCTGAGCGAACTGGCCGACATCGCAGCGCCCGAAGCCATGCTCGAAACCCTGGCGCGGCTCGCCGAAGGCAAGCGGTTCCTGTGCGATCCGGCGCTGGTCGCCTCGGCCATTGCCGAGACCATCACCGCAGCCGGAGGAATTGTCGTCGAGGGCCGCGACCCGGCTGCGCTGCCCCGCGCCATCAAGAACGAAGCGGAGATCGCCGGTTCGCGCGCCGCCCATCTGCGCGACGGTGTGGCGGTTGCCCGTTTCCTCGCCTGGCTCGACCGCCAGCACGCCGGCAGCGTCGATGAAATAACTGTCGCCTCCCGCCTCGAGACATTCCGGGCGGAGACGGCAAGGGAAATGAACTCCGAACTGAAGGAGATCTCATTCGACACGATTTCAGGCGCCGGGCCGAACGGCGCCATCGTGCATTATCGCGTGACGAACGAAACGAACCGCGAGCTGGAGGACAACTCGCTCTATCTGGTCGATTCCGGTGCACAATATGAAGACGGCACCACCGACATCACCCGCACGGTGACGATCGGCGCACCGCCCGAAGGCGCGGCGCAGGATTTCACCCTCGTGCTGAAGGGCCATATCGCGATTGCCACCGCACGCTTTCCTTCCGGCACACGCGGCGTCGACATCGACGGTTTCGCCCGCCGCGCGCTATGGGACCGCGGCAAGGATTATGCCCACGGTACCGGCCACGGCGTCGGCGCCTATCTGTCGGTGCATGAAGGCCCGGCCAGCATCTCGAAGCGCGGCATGGAGCCGCTGAAGTCCGGCATGATCCTGTCGAACGAGCCGGGTTTCTACCGCGAGGGTCTGTACGGCATCCGCATCGAGAATCTCATTCTCGTGCGTGACTGCGAGGCGCTCGCCAATGGTTTCATGGATTTCGAGACGCTGACCTTCGCCCCAATCGACCGCCGCCTGATCGAGGTTCCGCTGCTTTCCAACGAAGAAATCGCCTGGCTCGACGCCTACCACGCCGCCGTCGTGGAAAAGCTCGCCCCGCATCTGGATGACGCCGACCGCGCCTGGCTCGCCACCGCCTGTGCGCCGCTTCAACCTTGAAGCGTCCTTGATCCGAATCAAGTCGGTACCGCCCGTACCCACCTATAAAATCTGCATTGGCAATGCATATTTATACGTGGAGTTAGGTCATGCGCCTGTCCCTGTTCACCGATTACGCTTTCCGGCTGCTCATTCACGTGGCGGCGCGCGATCCCGAACTGGTGACGATTACACAGGTTTCGGAAGCCTACGGCATTCCGCGCAACCATCTGACCAAGATCGCCCATGAACTGGGCCGCGCCGGCTATCTGGAGACTGTGCGCGGCAGGGGAGGTGGCATGCGGCTGGCCAGGCCGGCTGGCGAAATCAGCCTCGGCAGGCTGGTGCGCCTTGGCGAAGGCCGCAGTCCACTGGTCGAATGCTTCGACCGCGCCACCAATCAATGCGTCATCACGCCGGCCTGCAGCCTGAAACACATGCTGACCGAGGCATGCAATGCATTCTATGCCGTGCTCGACCACCGCACCCTAGCCGATGTCGTCAAACGGCCCAGGGAATTGCTCAACCTGCTGGAAAATTGATTCCCCTTTGATGTGGATCAACAATGCCGCCTTCAAACATGGATATTGAATGCATGTTTACGAAATTCGCCACCGAAGGAGGCAATCATGTCCAGAAGTGAAAAAGCATTCGAACCCGCCCGCCGCGCCTTTCTGAAAACCGCAGGATTCGCCGGCGCCGTTGGTGGAACCGTATTGGCCGGTAGTGCGATGGCCATGCCGGCTGTCGAAGGACGCGTCACCGGCGCGGCCGCACCGGCAAGGCCGCTCGTCAAGGCAGCCGCGACCACCACCGATATTTCCAGCCTGCCACGCGTCAAGCAGAAGCTGGTCAACCCGCCCTTCCTGCCCGAGCATGAGCAGGTCGCCACCACCGGCCCGAAGATCGTCGAGGTCGAGTTGACGGTTGAGGAAAAGAAGATCGAGATCGACGACGACGGCACCGAGATCTGGGCCTACGCCTATAACGGTTCGGTGCCCGGCCCGATGATCGTCGTCCATGAGGGCGATTACGTCGAACTGACGCTGCGCAACCCCGACACCAATCTGCTCGAGCACAATATCGATTTCCACGCCGCGACGGGCGCGCTGGGCAGCGGAGCGCTGACCAAGGTCAATCCGGGCGAGCAGGTCAAGGTTCGCTGGAAGGCGGTCAAGCCGGGCGTCTTCATCTATCACTGCGCCCCCGGCGACATCATGATCCCCTATCACGTTGTCCACGGCATGAACGGCGCCATCATGGTGCTGCCGCGCGACGGTCTGAAGGACGCGCAGGGCAATCCCTACCGCTACGACCGCGCTTACTATGTCGGCGAACAGGATTTCTACGTCCCGCGTGACGAAAATGGCGATTACAAGAGCTATGAAGGCGCGGCCGACGATATGTCCGATATGCTCGACGTCATGCGTACGCTGACCCCGAGCCATGTCGTCTTCAATGGCGCCGTTGGCGCATTGACCGGCGACAACGCCCTGAAGGCCAAGGTTGGCGAGAAGGTCCTGTTCATCCATT
Source organism: Salaquimonas sp. (assembly GCA_022340185.1). Lineage (GTDB taxonomy): Bacteria > Pseudomonadota > Alphaproteobacteria > Rhizobiales > Rhizobiaceae > BOKV01. Next base: position 5,041 of record JAJDOK010000035.1, read on the forward strand.
CGCAAGCCAATCGCGACACTCGTCCGCATCTGATCGGCGGACATGGCGATCTCGTCTGGGAAACCGGCTCGTTTGCCGACACGCCGGCCACGGGGCTGGAGACCTGGTACATCCGTGGCGGCTCGGCCGGCGCGATGGCCTATGAATTCCGCCAGCCGGGTCTCTATGCCTATCTCAACCACAATCTGATCGAGGCGGTCATGCTTGGCGCCACCGCGCATGTCATGGTCGACGGCGAGTGGAACGACGATCTGATGACCCAGCTCACCAAGCCCGGCCCGATCAACGCCTGAGGCCACGGCGATGAATGCGCCTCTCACCCACCGGGGGCAGGCCATCGCCGGTCTTGCCCCTCACCGGGAAAAGCAAGCAAGGCTTTCCCCGGTGCCGGCGCATGGATCGGCGGGTCTGGCCGGTGAATTGGCGATCGCCGTGATAGTTTTCGCCCTCACACTTACCGGCCTTTTCCACTGGAACATGTCCATTGCCGACCCGCCATTCGAAGAGATCCCGGTCGTCCTGTCGACCGGCACGACTATCATGGTCGCCCGTTACGAAATCACTCATGCGCTCTGGCGGCAATGCCATGAAGCGGACGCCTGCGACGTGCTGCCCAAACCGGGCCGGCGCGACGCAGACGGAACGTTCCCCGTCACCGACATCAACTGGCTCGACGCCGGCCAGTTCGTCGCCTGGATCAATGCAACAACCGGCTTGGGCTACCGCCTGCCGACGCTGGACGAATGGCGTGAAATCGCCGGCGTGCCGCCGGGTCAAGCCAAGCGCAAACTGTTCGATGATCCCCGCCTTGCCTGGGCCGCCGATTACGGCACGTCGAAAATCCGTTCGCGCAGGGTCAAGCCAAGCGGCCATTTCGGTTTTGCCCGCTCCGGCGTCGCCGACATCGCCGGCAATGTGTGGGAGTGGACATCGACCTGTGTCGCCGCCGACCTTGCCCACTGCCCGGCCTATTATGCGGCGGGCGAAGGCCATATGGCCGAAATTCCGGTGTTCCTGCGGGACGCCTATGGCGGCGGCTGCTCTGCCGGAATACCACCCGCCAATCTCGGCCTGCGCCTTGTCCGCGACCTGTAAGGCGGCTTTACCCGATTAAGAATCGAAGGCTGATCAACGTCGCCGCACCGGCTAAAAACAGCGGCAGCATGCCATAGCGCGTCGCGACCAGTGCGGTGACGACAAGCGCAGCCAGTTCCACCGGCCCGCCATTGAACGCTTCCGGCGCGACAAGGGTGGTTAGGACCGCCGCCGGCACCGCGTTGAGCCCCGCCTCGACACGCGGGTGGATAGTACGAAAGCGCGACAGCACGACATGGCCGCCGATCCGGGTGGCATAGGTGGCGAGCGCCGCGCCCAGTATGACCAACACCATTGTGGTATCGCTCATTCGCCGGCCCTCCCCGCTTCGGCCGCTTCACCTTTCAGCGGCGCGACCATGGCGAGTACGATGCCGGCAAGCGCGCCGAGCGAGACATGCCAGGGCGAGCCGACGAAACGCCAGGCGATGATCGACACCACGGCGCTCGCCGCCACGACGGGCAGCCAGAGCGGTCGTTTGCGAAAGCTCATGACCAGGCCGAGGAAATAGATCGGCAGCAGGAAATCGATTCCGAGCGCGTGCGGATCGGGGATCATCCGCCCGAACAATGCACCAAGCCAGGTTTCCGCGATCCAGAAGACAAAGATCGGCACCGCCAAGGCGACATACCAGCGGAAAGTGACCGGTTTGTCCCGTTCCCCCCTCGCCTCGGTTTCGGCGAATTGCGGATCCGTCAGGAAGAAGAAGGCAAGCGCTTTCTGCCACACGGAGAAGCGCGTGAAACGCCGGCCAGCCGCCGCCGAATAAAGCACATGGCGGAAATTGACCGCGAAAACCGAAAACACGATCAGCCATGGCGCTATTGCTTGGCCGAACAGCTCGATGCCGACCATTTGGCTGGCGCCGGCAAACACCGTGGCGCTCATCATGACCGCCTGAGACACGCTCATGCCTGCGTCAACGGCGAGCGCGCCGAACAGCAGGCCGAACGGCAAAACGGAGATGACTACCGGCGCCGCGCTGCGCAGGCCGTCGCGGATTTCTGAGTCCATGATCGAAAGTCCCCGGAATTAAACCGATGTTCTAGGCAAGCACTGCCGGCTTGTCAGTGGAAAAAATTGATGGGCTGTTCAGCGAGGGTGGCCCGGGTTTTGACCTCAACCACCCTCGCCCACCCGCCTGAACCATTCGTCCTCGTCGATCACCTCGATGCCGAGTTCGCTTGCCTTCTTCAGCTTGGAGCCGGCGCCGGGCCCGGCGACGACAAGGTCGGTCTTGGCCGAGACCGATCCGGCCGCCTTGGCGCCGAGGCGTTCGGCCATGGCTTTTGCCTCATCGCGGCTCATGCGCTCCAGCGAGCCGGTGAAGACGATGGACTTGCCGGCAACCGGTGAATCGGAGATTGGCTTTTCCGGTTCGATGATCGTCTTGAGTTCGCCGATCAGGTCCTCGACGGTTCTGCGGTTATGCGGCTCGGCGAAATAGCGCGCGACCGAATCGATCACCGCTCCGCCGATGTCTTCCAGCGCATCCATCTCCTCGCGTGCTGTCTCGTCGCCATCGGCGATCTTCAGCGCCGCTTCCTCGAAGGCCTGCCAGTTGCCATAGGCCCGCGCCAGCGTCTTCGCCGTCGCTTCGCCGACATGGCGGATGCCGAGCGCATAGATCAGCCTTTCGAGCGCGATGACGCGGCGTTCCTCGATCGCCGCGAACAGTTTTCCGGCGGAAACCTCGCCATAGCCTTCGCGGTTCTTCAGCTTCTGCAATTCATGCGCGTCGTCGCGCTTCTTCAGCGTGAAGATGTCGGCCGGCGCGCGGATCGGCAGGACCTCGTCGTCATAAAAGGCTTCGATCTGTTTCTCCCCCAGCCCATCGATATCGAAGGCGCGGCGCGACACGAACAGTTTAAGGTGTTCCTTGCGCTGGTAGGGACAGGCGAATTCGCCGGTACAGCGCCGCACCACACCCTCTTCGCCGCCGGCCGTCTCCTCGCGCACGATCGGCGTCTTCAATTTGCATGGGCAGACGGTCGGGAACTCGAATGCCCAGGCATCCTTGGGTCTGCGGTCCTCGACATAGCCCAGCACCTGCGGGATGACGTCGCCGGCGCGCTGCACGATCACCGTGTCGCCGATCTTCACGCCGAGCCGCTCGATCTCCTCGGCATTGTGCAGCGTCGCATTGGTGACGACGACTCCGCCCACCGTCACCGGCGCCAGCCGTGCCACCGGTGTCAGCGCGCCGGTACGCCCGACCTGCACATCGATCGCTTCCAGGATGGTCATCGCCTTTTCGGCCGGAAATTTGTGCGCGATCGCCCAGCGCGGACTGCGCGAGACGAAGCCGAGCCGCTCCTGCAGCGCCAGGTCGTCGACCTTGTAGACCACGCCGTCGATGTCGTAGCCGAGCGTGGCGCGCACCTCCTCGATCGTATGGTATTGTTCGAGCAGCCCTTTCGCGCTGGTATAGAGCTTCATCAGCGGATTGATCTGGAAGCCGTAGTCGGCGAATTTCTTCACCATCTCCATCTGGGTGTTGGCAGGCATCGCGCTGACTTCACCCCAGGCATAAGCGAAGAATTTGAGCGGTCTTGAGGCGGTGACGCCAGGATCGAGCTGGCGCAACGAACCCGCCGCCGTGTTGCGCGGATTGACATAGAGCGGCTTGCCCTCTTCGGCCTGGCGCCGGTTCAACGTCTCGAAATCTACCGCCGTCATGTAAACCTCGCCGCGCACTTCCAGAACCTCGGGTGGATCGCCGGCCAACACGCGCGGTATGTCGGCAATCGTCCTCGCATTGGCGGTGACATCCTCGCCCTCCGCGCCATCGCCGCGCGTTGCCGCTGTCACCAGCCGCCCGTCCTCGTAGCGCAGCGACAGCGACAGCCCGTCTATCTTCGGCTCGGCGGTAATCGCCAGTTCCGTGTCGGCATCGAGCTTCAGGAAGCGGCGTACGCGCGCGACAAAGTCGAGCACGTCCTCGTCGGAAAACGCGTTGTCGAGCGACAGCATCGGGATCGCGTGTCGCACCTTTGCGAATTTCGATGCCGGGACGTAACCGACGCGCTTCGACGGCGAATCCTCGCGCACGGAATCTGGAAAATGCTGCTCGATCGAAAGGTTGCGCCGCCTCAGCGCGTCATAGTCGGCGTCAGAGATCTCCGGCGCGTCATTGCCGTAATAGAGCGCATCGTGACGCGCGATCTCGCTCGCCAGGCCCGCGAGCTCCTGTACGGCCTCCTGCTTCGACAATTGGTCGACAGACTTCGTTCTCAATGCCGGACTGGTTTGCGGTGCAGGTTTCTTGGGCATGCGGCAACCGGAATGCTTCGATGATTCAGCCGAACTTAGAGCAAATCCGCTTCGAATGGATACCGGTTTTGTCCCCGGTCCCGTGCAAAACGGGCCACGCTTGCCTTGCCTGCTGACAAGGTTCGCCAGTGGCCGCGCCATATCGGAACGGCCATGCCGCCTATTTCGATTTCAGCAATACGACCTGCAGCCTGGTGATCTTGCTGGACTTGCTGTCTTCCCTGGTATCGAACGCCGCCTGCTCGATCTTGAGTTGCGCCGCCATGGCCTTCATGCGCATCAGCGACCAGCGTCCGAAATCGCGGCAGCCGAAGGCCACCGTGCCGGACATGTTCTTCAATTCCTTCTCGAGGCGGCTGGCATATTTCTTGGCGATGCGGCCATGCGTTTTTTCATGGCGCACCAGTTCGCCATAGAAGGCCTTCCAGGCGCGGCGCAGGCCGGTGCTCGTCCCCGACTGGCCATGCCATTTGGGATAGTAATAGGTGAGTGTCAGCTTTACCGTCACGTCCTTGACGACGCAGCGCCCGTTCTCGACGGCGAGCTTCGCATCGGTGAAATCGAACTTCGTCGCCGTCGCCGCGATGGCGTGACGCATGTGAACGGCTTTCGGACCGCTTTTCACCATGGCCCGGCCGAGATCGATACCGGTCCGACCCCTGACTGGATAATAGGTGATTTTCTCCCGGATCACGATCTTGGCCTGCGCTTCAGGCAGTCCCTGAAACATCACGACGGCGGAAAACAGGACAACGGCAACGAAACGAAACAAACGCAACATGGCCTTTCCGTAACTGATCGACGACCCGCAAAGTTTTGCACGTTTGGCGTGAATGATGAAATGCAAAATCCCGTCTGACGTAAAAAATCGAGGCGCCGGCGAGTGTGACCGGCGCCTCCTGTTCCTGGGCGCGTAAAATGGCGCGGTACGGGATTTTCAGTGTCGGGCGGCCTCGTCAGGCGGCTTGCGCTTCGACATCGTCATTGCGGGCTGCCGTCAGAATCTGCAGCCACCAGTCGAACTGGTCCAGCATGTCGTCGGCCCCCTTGTTGAGATGCTCGATCTCGCCAAGCTGCTTTTCGCCCTGCACCACCGCCATGTAGTCCGGCAGCAGAATGTGGACCCCGCTGCGGATCGGCGCCATCTGCAGTTCGATCGCGATCAGGCGTAGCTGTTCGACAGCGCGCGCACCGCCGACACCACCATAACCGACAAAGGCCACCGGCTTGCGGTTCCATTCATTGTAGGCGTGGTCGAGTGCGTTCTTCAGCGCGCCGGTCGGTCCGCGGTTGTATTCGGCAGCGAGAATGATGAAGCCGTCGAGGCTGTCGATCTTCTTCTGCCAGGCTTTCGCCACTTCACCCTCCGACGGCGCCCAGGCAGGCGACATCTTTTCGGCAAAAAGCGGCAGGTCGTAATCGCGCAAATCTAACAGTTCGACATCAAATCTGCCGAATGCCCTTGCGCGTTCGGCGATCCATTCGGCAGGCTTGTCGGCGAAACGGCCCGGCCGGGTCGATCCGATGATGATGCCGACCCTGGGTTTTGGCGATGCGGTCATGGCGAAATTCTCCTTCATGCAATCTGGATGGGGAGGAACGTGTCTTGGGAGGAGCACGGGACTTCCTTGTGGCCCGCTCAATATCGGTACACGCTGATGGAATGCACAAGGCAAGGATCGGTTGACAGTCAGTAACCCTGACGGAAACCAAGGACTGGAAGACGGGTTGACCGGAAATTCAGCCTGCCGCGCCGACGATCAGCTTTTCGGCCGCCGCACGCGCTTCCTGGGTGACGGAGGCGCCGGCCAGCATGCGCGCAATTTCCTCGCGGCGATGTTCGCCGGCAAGCGCCTCGACGACGGTGGCGACGCGATCTTCCCTGGCGTCCTCGCCGTCTTCGGCGCCTTCGACAGGTGCCTTGGAGATCAGGTAATGTTCGTCGGCGCGCGCAGCCACTTGCGGCGCATGGGTGACCGACAGCACCTGCACCCGTTCCGACAGCCGCTTCAGCCGCTGACCGATCGCGTCCGACACTGCACCGCCGACGCCTGAATCGATCTCGTCGAAGACCAGCGTCGGCGCCGAACCCTTGTCAGCCAGCGACACCTTCAGCGCCAGCAGAAAGCGCGAGAGTTCGCCGCCCGACGCCACCTTCATCAACGGTCCCGCCCGCGTGCCGGGGTTGGTCTGCACCCAGAACTCGATCCTGTCGATGCCATTCGCGCCGGGCTGGTCCTTGTCACTGTCGATTCTGATGATGAACTTCGCCCGTTCCAGCTTCAAAGCCGGCAGTTCGGCTTCGACTGTCTTTTCCAGCGCTTCGCCGGCGAGGCTGCGCTTGCGCGACAATTCGCCGGCGAGCTGGCCGTATTCGGCTTCCAGCGCCGCCACGCGCCTTTCGAGTTCGGCCAATCGCTCGCTGCCCGAATCGTAAAGCGAAAGTTCGTCTGCCATGCGCACCGCCAGATCGGGCAGATCGGCGACCGGCACAGAGAATTTGCGCGACGCGGCGCGAAGCGCGAACAGTCGTTCTTCCGCCCGCTCCAGTTCGCCCGGATCGAACTCGGTATCGTGCAGCGCCCGTTCCAGTTCCGCCTGTGCGTCGAGCAGGCCGCTCAATCCCTTGTCGAAATGTTCGATCGCCTCGTCAAGCAGGCCCGGCACCTCCGCACCCTTGCGTTCGAGGCGTCTCAGCAGATTGGAAAGCGTCGGGATCGGCGAGGCGCCGCCGCCCAATGTCTCCACGGCCTCGTTGAGATCGGTCGCAATCTTCTCGACCTTCATCATCCGGCTGCGCTTTTCGGCGAGCGCCTCTTCCTCGCCGGGTTCCGGTGCGAGTTTCGTCAGTTCCTCAACCGAGGCACGCAGGTAATCGGCTTCGCGCGCGCCGTGGTCGAGCTCGCCACGCAATGCCTCGAGATCGCGGCGCGCCTTCTGCCAGCGCTCCCAGGCCGACGCGACATCGCCCGCTTCGGCTTCGATCCCGCCATAGGCGTCAAGCAGCGCGCGATGGCCATGCGCGTCGATCAGCGCCCGGTCGTCATGCTGACCGTGGATTTCGACCAGCGCCCGGCCGATCTGGTGCATCAGCGCCACGGAAACCGGCGCATCGTTGATGAAGGCGCGGCTGCGCCCGTCCGCACCCTGCACGCGGCGCAGGATGACGCCGCCTTCCGTCTCTATGGCGTTTTCGGAGAGGATCGCACGCACGGGATGGTCGGCCTCCGGCTCGAAAACGGCCGTCACCTGACCTTGCGCTGCGCCCGAACGCACCAGCGCGCCGTCGCCACGCGCGCCAAGCGCCAGCGACAGCGCGTCAAGCAGGATGGATTTGCCCGCCCCCGTTTCGCCCGTCAGGACGGAAAGGCCGGATGGAAAATCGATGTCGAGTCGCTCGATGAGGACGATATCGCGGATGGAAAGCTGGACCAGCATGCCAGCGCCGCCGGGCTCAGCCGCTCTTGGCCGGCGCGGAATTGAAGGACTTCGAAATCCACGAGCCGGTATTTTCCTGCGGCAGCGTGCCTTCCTTCTTCAACAGCGCCAGCGCATCCTTGTACCATTGGCTGTCGGGGAAATTGTGCCCCAACACCGCGGCAGCCGTCTGGGCTTCCGACACGATTCCCATCGCCAGATAGGCCTCGGTCAGGCGCTCCAGCGCCTCCTCGACATGGCGGGTCGTTTGGAATTGTTCCACAACCTTGCGGAACCGGTTGATCGCGGCAAGATATTCGCGCCGTTCCAGATAGTATCGCCCGGTCAGCATCTCCTTGCCGGCGAGCTGGTCGAACGCGACACGCATCTTGGCCTTGGCATCCTCGACATATTCGCTGTCGGGATAGCGCTCCACGACCTCGTTCATGGCGTTGTAGGCGCGTCCCGTGATCGACTGGTCGTGACCGACATCGGGTATCTGCCTGAAATAGGACATGCCGACGAGATATTGCGCATAGGCCGCGTCCTTGTCGCTCGGATAGAGCGCGACATAGCGCTTGCCCATGTTGATGGCGTCGTCATATTCCTTGCGCCGGTAGTGAATGAAGGTCTGCAGCACCATCGACCGGCGCGAATATTCTGAATAGGGATGCTGCTGGTCGATCGTCTTCAGCGTCTTGGTGGCGTTCTTCATATCGCCGTCGTCGAGGTCGGCCAGCGCCTGGTTGTAGAGCTTGTCGGCCGGCTGGATATCGTCGACGAAATCGCTGGAACTGGTTTCCGACGTATTGCAGGCCGCCAGCGCCAGCAAACCGGCAAGCCACAACGCGCGCAATGCGCCATGCGCTGGCATCGCCGTGCGGCGCATCGGTTTGCGGCCATCAATCGTCATCTCAGTCAACTTCCCCGCATCGCGGGTTCCCCGATAAGGCCGTCATCTTTAATAAAAATCGCCCGGTTCCGCCAGAGGTCATATGGAAGCCATATGCCACCTCGGCCGCGGCGCGCCTTCCCACAAAACTGTGGCGAGATTCGAGCGAGGGCATCCAGGCTCGGCGCCCGGTTGCGGTTTCGCCGTCCTAGCTGAGGACAGGCGCGTAAGCCGGCGCACTGACGGCGACGAGTTCGCCATGGCGCACGCGGGGCCTGAGCGCGGAAGCGCCGACGAATTCGAATGCACTGCGATCCGACAACAGTGCCTTGAGCACCAGCGAATTCAGCTTGTGGCCGCCGCGATAGGAGCGGAAGCAGCCGATCAGCGGTGCACCGGCAAGCGCCAGATCGCCAATCGCATCCAGTGTCTTATGGCGAACGAATTCGTCCTCGTAACGCAGGCCTTCCGGATTGATCACCCGATTGTCGTTGCCGATGACGACCGAATTCTCCAGCGAGGATCCGAGTGCGAAGCCGGCCGCCCACAGCCGTTCGACATCCTTCATGAAACCGAAGGTGCGCGCGCGCGCGATGTCGCGTGTGAAGTTCTTCGCCGTCAGGTCGCATTTGAAGACCTGGCGGCCGATGGCCTTGCTGTCGAAATCGATCTCGATCTCGAAACGCGTTCCCTCAAAAGGAATGAGCTCGCCCCAGGACGAGCCCATGTCAACGCGAACCGGTTTCATCACCTTGATGTAGCAGCGCGGCTCATCGAGCGGCGCAAGACCCACCGCCTCGATCGCCTCGACGTAATCATGCGCGCTGCCATCCATCACCGGCATTTCGGTGGAGTCGATCTCGACGATGACATTGTCGACATTGAGTGCGACGAGCGCGGCCATGAGATGTTCGATGGTCGCGATATGAACCCCGGCGGGATCGCCGAGTACGGTGCACAGATCGGTTGCGCCGATGGAATTGACGGTAGCGGGAATGTCGCGGGTCACGCCGCGCTTCGGGCAGGTGACACTGAAAAGGATGCCGGTATTGGCTTCGGCCGGAACCAGCGCCATGGAAACAGGCTGGCCCGAATGGACGCCAACGCCCGAAAACTCCAAGCGATCAAGCAAAGTAGTCTGGAAGCCCAGCACATTCATCCCCATACTGCCCGCCCTGGCCCTTTGTATCCTCGTGGCTTCCTACCGTGGCGCCTTTGGCGCTTCTCCATCCGGTACGAACCCGCATTCCGTGAACTTTTGTTGATGGTCTTTCGACCATCTTTTTTATTTTGTTCTGGGCGGTATTTCCGCCCGACCTGAAGCCAAGATAGACGAGGACACGTGCCAAGGCCAAATCACGCTTTCTTACTTAATGTTACCGAACGCGGTAACGGCGGAAACAAAAAAGCCATTTCCTTTCAATAGATTACCGGAGTCGCCCTTCGGCGGCTCCGGCCTTTGTTACACAAGCTGTCATCCCTTGATGCGGCGCTAGCTGCTCTGGCGTCGCAGGAAAGCGGGAATTTCGAGATTGTCGTCGTCATCAACCTGCCGCGCCGCCGGACTGATTCGCCCATTCTGGTCGAGTGTCGGGCGTTTCGGTGCGAACGGATTGTCGTCCACGCGGCCGGATTGACCGGTTGCAGCTCCCGATGGATGGCCACCCTGCTGGCCGGGCGCATATCCGCCTTGTTGTGCACCTTGCGCCGGTGCTGCCGGACGCGGATGCGGGGCAACCCGCTGCGGCGCTGCCTGTTGCGGAGCGGGTTGGGGCGAACGCTGGGGTGGGGCATTGACCGCCTGTTGCGGCTGCGCCGCCGGGTTTTCAGGCTCGCGCGCGCCAAGACCGGTGGTGAGCTTTTTCAACAATCCCATCGGGCCGCGTTGAGGTTCGCTGACCGGCTGCGGAGCGGCTTTGCGGTTTTCGATCTCCGCGCGCACCATCGGCGGAAAGTCCTCTATTTCCGGCATGCGCAACGGCGCCATCGTTTCCGGCGTCTCGGCGGCATCGGGAATGAAATCCTCCGATTGCGGCATCAGATCGCCTTCAAGCTCACCTTCGAGCGCGCTCTTGAACTCCTCTTCCATGGCCGAATTGGTGAACAGCGACGGCCGGCGCAGCGGTTCGATCGAAACGCCGTCCTTTTCGATCTTCGCCGCGGGTTTTGCCGCCATCTGCGGATGCGCGAGCGCTTCAGCCGCCTTGGCGACCTTCTGCTCGGCAACCGCCACGTCGCTACGCGACGCGGCCGGATGGTTCGTCTCGCCCTGGCCGGCATTCTGCCGGGCCGCCATGGAAGTTTCATTCGTCAGTGCCGGGCGCGACGGACCGCGCACGGCGATTGCCGCCGCCGGCTTGCGCGTTTCGCTATCCGTGCCCTCCTGCACGGCGCGGTCGATACCCGTCGCCACGACCGAGACGCGGATGACGCCCTCGAGCGCCTCGTCGAAGGTCGCGCCGAGAATGATGTTGGCCTCCGCATCGACTTCCTCGCGGATGCGGGTTGCTGCCTCGTCCACCTCGAACAGCGTCAGGTCGCGCCCGCCGGTGATCGAGATCAGCAGGCCCCTGGCGCCGCGCATCGAGGTCTCATCAAGCAACGGGTTGGCGATTGCCGCTTCGGCTGCCTGCATCGCCCGGCCGTCGCCGGAGGCTTCACCCGTGCCCATCATCGCCTTGCCCATCTCGCGCATAACCGAGCGCACGTCGGCGAAATCGAGATTGATCAGGCCTTCCTTGACCATCAGGTCGGTGATGCAGGCAACACCGGAATAGAGCACCTGGTCGGCCATGCCGAAGGCGTCGGCGAAGGTAGTCTTGTCGTTGGCGATACGGAAAAGGTTCTGGTTGGGAATGACGATCAGCGTATCGACATTCTTCTGCAGTTCGGTGATGCCGTTTTCCGCCGTCTGCATGCGCCTTCCACCCTCGAAGTGGAACGGCTTGGTGACGACGCCGACCGTCAGGATGCCCATTTCGCGCGCCGCACGCGCCACGACCGGAGCCGCGCCTGTGCCCGTGCCGCCGCCCATGCCGGCGGTGATGAAGGCCATGTGCGTGCCTTGCAGATGGTCGGTTATCTCGTCGATGCATTCTTCGGCTGAAGCCCTGCCGACATCGGGCTGCGAACCCGCGCCGAGCCCCTGGGTGACGTCGAGTCCGAGCTGGACGATCCGTTCGGCCTTGTTCATCGACAGTGCCTGGGCATCCGTATTGGCGACCACGAAGTCGACGCCCTGAAGGCCGCCGGAAATCATGTTGTTGACGGCATTGCCGCCGCCGCCGCCGACGCCGAATACAGTGATCTTCGGCTTCAGTTCCCGAATATCGGGCTTCTGCAGGTTGATGGTCATTTCCTCGTCTCCATTTTCCGGTCCGTGGAAATGCCTTCCGGGCTTGTCCATCGAACCTTTCCGTTTCGACCCGGCCAGATACGCGGCCGGATCATCGCCGCATTAGAAATTCTCCTGGAACCATTGCCCCAGCCTTGTGAAAGCGCCCCCGGTCCCGGTCATGCGCCGCGGCGAGACCAGCCCGTGCGACGCGAAATTTTCCAGATGGATCATCTGGGGATAGATCAGCAGGCCGACGCCGGCAGAAAACGCCGGCCCCTTGGCCGCGCCCGGCAGGCCGGCAATGCCCATCGGCCGTCCCAGCCTGACATTCTTCGCCAGGATACGCCTTGCCAGTTCGCCGAGACCCGTGAGCTGGCTCGCCCCGCCGGTCAGCACGATCCGTTTACCCACCGCGCCGGCAAAGCCCGAGCGGTTGAGCCGGTCGCGGATTAGTTCCAGCGTTTCTTCGACCCTCGGACGGATAATCCGGGTCAACTGCAGCCGGGTCGCCTGGTTGGACGCCTCGCCCTCGTCCTCGCCGATCGACGGCACCGTGACGACATCCTCGTCCGTTCCCGCGCCGCCAAGCGCCGAGCCATGCAGGATTTTCAGTTTTTCGGCGTCGTCGAGACGCGTCGACAGGCCGCGCGCCAGATCGAGCGTGACATGCTGTCCGCCAATGGCGACGGCATCGCAAAAGACGAAGCGGCCGTCCATGAAGACCGACAGCGTCGTCGTGCCGCCGCCCATGTCGATGCAGGCACAGCCCATCTCGGCTTCGTCGTCGACCAGCGCGGCAAGGCCCGAGGCATAGGGCGCGGCGACAACGGCTTCCACCGACAGATGCGCCCGGTTGATGCACAATTCGATGTTTCGAAGCGGCGCGTTCTCCGCGGTCACGACATGCATGTCGACGCCGAGCTTGTTGCCGATCATGCCGCGTGGATCGCGCACCCTGTTTTCGCCATCGAGCGTGTATCCGATCGGGATCGAATGGACGACGGAGCGCTCGGGCGCCAAGGCGTGGCTCGCGCCGGCGCGCAGAACGCGGGCGATGTCGCCGTCTTCCACGGCATGGCCGCCCAGAGCGATGTCGGCCGAAAACGCTTCTGAGACCAGTCGGCCCGACGAAACGGAAACGATCAGCGAATCCACGGTGACGCCGGCCATGCGCTCGGCCGCGTCGACAGACAGCCGGACTGCCTTTTCCGCCTCTTCCAGATCGACGACCACGCCCGACTTGATGCCCCGCGAACGCTGATGGCCGAAGCCCAGCACCTCGATCTTGTGCGTACGGCCGGGCAGGACCTTGCTTTCCAGACGCGGCGCGGCGCGCGCGATCAGGCAGCAGATCTTGCTCGAACCGATGTCGAGCACGGAAATGACGCTCGGCCGCTTGCTCGAAAGCGGCCGCATATGCGGCAGGAAACCGTCGGCGCGAAGCAGACTCATATGTCACGCTCCCGCGCTTTCGCCCGCTTGATCGAATTCTCGACCATTTCGCGATGCGCCTTGGCCGCTTCCGACCACAAGCGCATGACCAGCCTGTCGGGCAGCCGCAGGTCGATCGTTTTGACCGCACGTGAGAGGATGGCGTCCTCGCGCTGCAGCCTGGCGAGTTCGGCAAGCCCGGACATCTCGTCATGTTCGGGCAGCATCACGACCACGTCGTCGCGGGTCTGGAGATTCCAGCGCCGATCGCCGACGCGGATAAAGGCCTTGAACCGGCCGGCCAGTTCCGGAAAGCGGTTGACCGAGGCGACCATTTCGGCAGCACGCGTCGCGGCTCCCTTGCCGACCACCAGCGGCAGTTCGGCGAAACGGTCGTCATAGGGCCCGATTTCGGCGCCGCCGCGCGCCACGACATAGAGCGCCTGGCCGTTCTGCCACACGGCGAAAGGCGTACGCTCGGCGATAGTGATGACGAGCTTGTCGGGATAGACCTTCGAGACGGAGACATCGCGCACCCAGGAAAGGCGGCTCAGATCGTCGCGCGCCTTGTGCGCGTCGAAGGAGAACAGCGAGCGCTCCGTGCCCAGATCGATATTGGTCAGGACATCGATGCGCGAGATTTCCTTCGTACCCTTGATATCGATATCGGCGATGCGGAAGCCGAGGATCGCCGTGGCGCGTGCGACCAGTTCGTCGCCGCGCCCGCCATGGATGACACCGGCAGCCGTGCCGCCGCCGATGACGGCGATCGTGAATGCCGCTGCGATGCGCGGCGACAGCCAGCGGCCATCCTGGATGAAGCGCATGCTCACCCGGAACGGCCGGCGCAGGAAGCGCGGCAGCACGATTCCGCCCCGGCCGACGGCCGGCTCGGCATTCGACTGGGCGTCGCTTGCGGCGATATCCGGCGTTACCGGTTGCACGATGCGTCCTCCACCATCCAGGTCAGCAACTCCTCGAAATCATGGCCGGCATGGGCTGCGATTTCGGGAACCAGCGAAGTCGGCGTCATGCCCGGTTGCGTATTGATCTCCAGCCAGGCGAGTTCCCCGGTCCCCATCGGAAAGTCGTCCAGCCGGAAGTCGGAGCGCGACACGCCCCGGCAACCGATCGCAATATGCGCCTTGAGCGTCAGTTTCTGTATTTCTTGGTAAATATTTGGTTTAAGTTTTGCCGGACATTCGTGTTTTGAGCCGCCCGGACGGTATTTCGCGTCATAATCGTAGAAGCCCGGCCCGGTTGGCACGATCTCGGTCACCCCGAGCGCCACGTCGCCCATCACCGCACAGGTCAGTTCGCGCCCGGCGACATAATGCTCGACCATGACGATATCGCCATAGGGCCAGTCCATCGAATAGAGTTCCTGGGGCGGTTTCGACATGTCCTCGCGCACGATCAGCACGCCGAAGGACGAACCTTCCGCGACCGGCTTGATCACGTAAGGCGGTTCCAACGCATGCTCCTCGGCCGCTTCCAGCCGATGCATGACCCTGGAATGGGCGACGGGAATGCCCGAAGCCTTGGCGATCTTCTTGGATTTTTCCTTGTCCATGGCGAGCGCGGAAGCGAGCACGCCGGAATGGGTGTAGGGGATTTCGAGAAATTCCAGCACGCCCTGGATCGTGCCGTCCTCGCCGAAGGGGCCATGCAGCGCGTTGAAGACGACATCTGGCTTCAGCTTGGAAAGGGTTGCGGAAATGTTGCGCGTGACATCGACCCGCGTCACGCGGTAGCCGGCCCGTTCCAGCCCGTCGGCGCATGGATTGCCCGATGCCAGCGAGACTTCCCTTTCGGAAGACCAGCCACCCATCAGAACTGCCACATGCTTACCCGCCATACGCACTCTCTACCGCTTTGGCCGGCGCGTTCCCTTTCCGGAATCCGAATCCGCCGGCGAGCGGGGAAAACCCCGCGCCAAAAAACGCTCGCCTGTCCTGTCAACTGAGTACGCCCCGGCTGACCGCCGGTTGTTTTATTACTGCGCGGGCCCTTGCTTTTGGCCGTCACCCGCGCCGCGGAAGCCTCTTTTCCTGCTACAAACGAAGCAGGCGAAGCAACTGATTTGCCACTCTATCTGAATTGCAGGATTTTCCAAGTCCCTAAAATCTTAGCGAATCGCTTCAAGCTACCGGAATCGCGCGATTTTCCAGACATAGCGTGCCGTCAGCGCGATTGCCGCGAGCAACAATCCCGCCGCCAGTCCGAGCCACAGCCCGACACCGCCGAAGCCGGCGCGAAAGGCGAGCAGATAGGCAAGCGGCATGCCGACCACCCAATAGCTGAAGACGGCAACCGCCATCGACACACGCATATCCTTCAAACCACGCAGGAGACCAACAGCCACGGCCTGCATGCCGTCGACGATCTGGAAGGTTGCCGCAACGGCAAGCAGCGTCGTGCCGATCGCCACCACCTGTGCGCCTTGCGGATTGGCCGGATCGAGAAACAGCCGGATCAGCGGCTTCGGCGTCATCGTCAGCATGACGGCGCTGGCAAGCCCGATTGCACCGGCAATCCCGTATGTCGCAATCGCGATCCCGCCCAGATTGGCGTGGTCGCGGCGCCCGAGCGCATTGCCGACCCGGATGGTCGCCGCCGTCGACAGGCCGAGCGGGATCATGAAGATGATCGAGATGATCTGCAGCGAAATGCCGTGCGCGGCGAGTTGCACCGGGCCGATCCAGCCCATCATGACGGAAGAGCTGGCGAACAGCCCCACCTCGGCGATGACCGTCAGCGAAATCGGCCAGCCAAGCTGCAGCACCTCGATGAGCGCCTTCATGTCGCCGCGCCACAACCGCACATGGACCTCGAACCGCCTGATCGCCGGCACGATGAGCGCATAGGCGCACAGGATAAGGAAACCGAGCGACGCCGACGTCACGGAAGCGATCCCCGCCCCTTGCAATCCCAGCGCCGGCGCGCCCCAATGGCCGAAGATCAGCGCGTAATTGACCAGGCCGTTGAGTATTGCTGCCAGGATCGTCGCGACCAGCACGATGCGCGCATGTTCCAGTGCCGCCAGGAAGGAACGGATAACGAAGGTGAACAGCGCGGGAAACAGCGACCACTGCATGACGCGCATGTATTCGCCCGCCATGGCCGCAATGTCGGCGTCCTGGCCGAGCGCCAGAAGAATGGACTCGCACTGCCACAGCACGAGCATCATCAGCGCCGTATAGCCCGCCGCGATCCACAGCCCCATGCGCACCGAACGGCGTGCGGCGAGCAGATTGCCGGCGCCATTGGCCTGGGCGACCATCGGCAGGATGGCGAATGCGAAGCCCGAACCCAGCATCAGCGAAACGAACAGCAATTGTCCGGCCAGTACGCCGGCGGCGAGTTCGCGCGTGCCAAGCCAGCCGATCATCACCGTGTCGGTCGTCTGGATGGCGAGCTGCGCTATCTGCGCGCCGACCAGCGGCAGGCCGAGCTTCAGTGTTGCTGCGACATGGGCGCGAAGCGACAGGCGTTGAGCCATGGGCACGTTCATGCCGGACTCCTGAAAATGACGGCGGTGTTGATGGTGTTACCGCAAGGCCGGCCGGCGCCGTGCATGGCTCGGAAAGGCGGCAGAGACTTTTAATCCGTTTGCGCCTGCCGCTCAACTGCGGCTTTTCGGATTTTAGCACCGAGAAACGGCAACACTTCCCGGCCTTCCTCGAACCGGCCGATCCGCTTGATCTCCCATTCCAGTTCGATGCCGGAGTGCTCGAGCACCTTCGCGCGCACCGTCTCGCCCAGCATTTCGAGATCGAAGGCCGCAGCGCTGCCGGTATTGATCATGAAATTGCAGTGCATCTCGCTCATCTGCGCGCCGCCGACCGTGAAACCGCGCATGCCCGCTGCGTCGATCAGCTGCCAGGCGGAATGGCCGTCGGGACTTTTGGTAACCGGGTTCTTGAATGTCGAGCCGCCGGTCTTTTCCCTGATCGGCTGTACCGTCTCGCGATGGTGCTGGACCTCGTCCATCGCCTTTTGAATGTCGTCGCAGTCCCGCTCGACACCCTCGAAAACCGCCGATGTGAAGATCAGGTCGGCCGGTGCGTCGCTATGGCGATAGCTGTAGCCCATCTGCGTATGGGAAAATTTGTGCCGGTTCCCCGCCCGGTCCACGGCTTCGACCTCGACGACGCGGTTCGTCGTCTCCGCGCCGTTCGCCCCGGCATTCATCCTGAGCGCCCCGCCAATGCCGCCCGGAATGCCGTGATAGAATTCGAAGCCGCCCATCGCGGCATGGAATGCGAATGCAGCCACCTGCTTGTCGAGCGCAGCCGCCCCTGCACGGAGGCGGACTTCGCTCAATTGCTCGATTTGCCCGAACCCCTTGGCCGAAAGTCGGATCACCACACCCTCGATGCCGCCGTCGCGCACCAGTAGGTTGGAGCCGACGCCGACCACCGTCACCGGCACATCGCTTGGCAGTACGCGCATGAAAGTCGCCAGATCGTCCACATCCGCCGGCTGGAACAGGAGATCCGCCGGCCCGCCGACCTGGAACCAGGTCAGCTTCGCCATGGAAGCATCCGGCGCCAGCCGCCCGCGAATATCGCCAAGCCCCGGCTTCAGCCGTTCTAGGAGGTCGGTTCCGGCGGTCATTACAGGGCCATCAGTTCCTTCGGCAGCGCATAGGCCCACCCCGTGATGTTGCCGGCGCCAAGGAAGACGACGTAGTCGCCGGGCTTGGCCTCCTTGCTCACGATGGGCGCGATGTTCGCCGGTCCGGCGAGCAGCCGCGCATCGCGATGGCCGGCCGATTTGACGCCGGTCACCAGATGCCCTGCGTCGGCGCCTTCGATCGGTTGTTCGCCGGCCGGATAGACCGGCGCGACCAGCACGGTGTCGGCATCGTTGAAGCAGGAACAGAAATCGTCGAACAAATCGCGCAGCCGCGTGAAGCGATGCGGCTGCATGATCGCGATCACCTTGCCCTTCGCCGCCTCGCGCGCGGCCTTCAATACGGCGCGGATTTCCACCGGGTGATGGCCGTAATCGTCGAAGATCTCGACGCCGTTCCAGCTTCCCGTATGGGTGAAGCGTCGTCGCACCCCACCGAAGGAAGATAGCCCCTTGCGCACATCATCGGCCGAAATGCCCAGTTCCAGCGCCACCGCGATCGCCGCTGTCGCGTTCGACACGTTGTGCAGGCCCGGCATCGGCAGCACCAGATCGTCGATCCGCGTCACCTCGCCGCTCTTGCGTCCCCCGATACCGCGATTACGCCATTCAACCGAAAAATGGCTGTTGGCACCCTGCGTCGTCACATCGAAGAAGCGCACATCGGCCTGCCGGTTGGCGCCATAGGTGATGACCCGCCGGTCGGTGATGCGCTTGACCAGCGACTGCACCTCCGGGTGGTCGAGGCACATCACGCCGAAGCCGTAGAACGGCACGTTCTCGACGAACTGCATGAACGCCTCGCGCACCTTTTCGAACGTGCCGTAATGGTCGAGATGTTCCGGATCGATATTGGTCACCACCGCGATATCGGCCGGCAGTTTCAGGAAGGTGCCGTCCGATTCGTCGGCCTCGACCACCATCCAGTCGCCCTCGCCCATGCGCGCATTGGTGCCATAGGCATTGATGATGCCGCCATTGATCACCGTCGGATCGAGCCCGCCGGCTTCCAGCAGCGTGCCGACCATCGAGGTCGTCGTCGTCTTGCCATGCGTGCCGCCGATGGCGATAGCCTGGCCGAAGCGCATCAGTTCGGCCAGCATCTCGGCGCGGCGCACCATCGGCAGGCCGCGTTCGCGCGCCGCGATGCGCTCGGGATTGTCCGCCTTGATTGCGGAAGAGGCGACCACCACTTCCGCCTCGCCCAGGTTTTCAGCCCGGTGGCCGATGAATACCTCGATGCCTTTCGCCCTGAGGCGTTCGACATTGGCGCTTTCGTTCTGGTCGGAGCCCTGCACCTTGTAACCGAGATTGTGCAGCACCTCGGCGATGCCGCTCATGCCGATGCCGCCGATCCCGACGAAATGCACGAGACCGATCGTTTCAGGCATTTTCATGCTGGCATTCCCTTGAAGTCTTCTGTCTTGCCGCCACCCGCGGCGTGTTCGACGCAATCGGCAAGCCGCGCGGCCGCGTCGGGTTTGCCGCTTCTTTTCGCCTTTTCCGCGGCAAGTGCAAGCCCGGCGGGGTCGCGCACGGCTTCCCCGATGATCTGCGTCAGCCTTTCGGGCGTGAGATCCTTCTGCGCCTCGATGCGCGCACCGCCCGCTTGCGCCATGGCCTGCGCGTTCATCGCCTGGTCGTGGTCTAGCGCGTAGGGATACGGCACCAGGATCGCCGGACGCCCGACAACCGCCAGTTCCGACACGGTGGAAGCGCCGGCCCGGCAGATCACCAGATGCGCCTTTATCAGCCGTTCCGCCATGTCGGTGAAGAACGGCGCGACTTCCGCCTTGACACCCATCTCGCGATAAGCGGTTTTGACGTTTGCCTCGTCGTCCATCCGCGCCTGCTGGACAATGCGCAGCTTCGAGCGGATTTCCGGCGCGAGCAGCTTTACCGCGGCCGGCACCGCCTCGCCGAAATATTGCGCGCCCTGGCTGCCACCGAAGACCAGCAGGTCGAAAGGTCCGTCCGCCTTGCGAATCGGATAGGGCTTGCCTGCCGCTTGCAGAATGGCAGGGCGAACCGGGTTTCCGGTGATGATTGCCTTGCCCAGCTCCCCACCGGGCCCTGCCGCGGCAAAACCCATCGCCACCATGTTCACGCGCGGCGCAAGCCATTTATTCGCTCTTCCCATCACCGCATTGGAATCATGGATTAGCGTCGCCACCCCCATGCGGATGGCGGCGAACAGCGGCGGCACGGTCGGATAGCCGCCGAAGCCGGCCACGGCGATCGGCCTCAAACGGCCAATCAGCCGCCGCGCGTCGAGATAGCCCGAGAAAAGCTTCAGCGCGGCATTCACCAATGCAAACGGGTTCCTCCCCGCAAACGTCGCCGACGGCAGGATGTGGATGTCGCCTGCGGGGAAATCGCCGGCCCACTGTTTCGCGCGCTCGTCGGTCGCCAGATGCACAACGTAGCCGCGCGCGACCAGTTCATGCGCCAGCGCCTCGGCCGGGAACAGATGCCCGCCCGTCCCGCCGGCCGCCAGCAGTACCGTGCCTCTGGAATTCGGGCCCTTGCCGTATCTTCCCGATGGTTTCGCCAATCCCGCCTGCCAGTCGGTGCCTATTCGCCGGGCACATAGGCCCGCATCGAGAACCCGTAGGGCAACGTGCCGAGCGATTCCGGCCGCCGCCGCGTCAGCGCCATCAGATAGCCCATGCAGATACCCATGGAAATGAGCGACGAGCCGCCATAGGAGATGAAGGGCAGTGTCATGCCCTTGGCCGGCATCAATTGCAGATTGACCATCAGATTGATCATCGACTGGATGGCGAACAGCGCCACCAGCCCGGCGGACGCCAGCCTGATATAGGGGTCGCGCTCCTTCAGCGCATGGTTCAGACCCCGGATCACGATAAAGGCGAATAGCGCCACCAGCAGCATGCAGGCGATGATGCCGAATTCCTCCGCCGCGACAGCGAAGGGAAAGTCGGCATGGCTGTCGGGGATGATGCGCTTGACCGTCCCCTCGCCCGGTCCCTGGCCGAGCCAGCCGCCTGAAATGATCGCTTCGCGCCCGGCTTCGACCTGGAAATTGTCGCCCTCGCCGGTGACGAAACGGTCGATGCGCCCCGCCACATGCGGAAAGAACATGTAGGCAGCACCCAGCCCGCCAACCGCGAGCGCGCCGAGCCCGCCAATCCACAGCCACGGCATGCCGGCGAGGAAGAACAGCGCGCCCCAGACGATGGCGATCAGCATGGTCTGGCCGAAATCGGGCTGCGCCAGCAGCAAGGCAGCAACGATCCCGAACAGGATGATGGCGAACAGATTGCCCGGGATGTCAGGCCGGCGCGAATTCTCCGCGAACAGCCAGGCGGTGATGACGACGAAGGCCGGCTTCATGAATTCCGACGGCTGCAGCGAGAAGCCGAGGATCGAAATCCAGCGCCGCGATCCCTTCACCTCGGCGCCGAAGAACAGGGTCGCGATCATCAGCATGATCGAGATGCCGAAAAGAATCAGCGCACTGCGCCGCACCTGCTTCGGCGTCAACAGCGAGGTGCCGAGAAAGGCGATGAGAGCCGGCACCAGGAAGGCGGCATGCCGCTTGACGAAATGAAAGCTGTCCAGCCCGATGCGCTCGGCGACCGATGGGCTCGCGGCGAAGGAAAGCAGCATGCCGCACAGCATCAGGAACAGGATCGCGGCGAGCAGCAGCTTGTCGATCGAGCGCCACCATTCCGCCAGCCAGGAAGTATCCGCTCTGCTGATCATCGCATGGTTCTCCTGCTATTTCCGGATTGGCCTCCCGTTTGAGGCGAGGCGAGTGAAGCTTCACACCCGCCCTCGTCCTTCGAGGCTATCGATTGGCGCACGCTCTTCTCACCCTCATCCTGAGGTGCGGAGCGAAGCGTAGCCCCGAAGGGCGAGGGTGAGAGGCGGATATATCCGAAAGTCATCACATCGCCTCCATCGCCGGCTGCACGTCGCCGAGCGCAGCGACCGCGGCACGGAAGGCATCGCCACGTTTCTCGAAATTGGCAAACTGGTCGAAGCTGGCGCAGGCGGGTGACAACAGCACCACCGGCCCCTCCCCCTCCTCGTCGTGATCGTCCCTGGCCGCATCGCGTGCGGCGTGTTCGACGGCGGCCGCGATCGTTCCAGAAATCTCGTAGGGCACGAGATCGCCCAGCGTCGCGGCGAAATGGGGGGCGGCTTCGCCGATCAGATAGGCCTTGGCGATCTTCGGGAAGAATTTGGCGAGCGGCGCAATGCCGCCTTCCTTGGCGAGCCCGCCGGCGATCCAGTAGATGCGCTCGAAACTTGAAAGCGCCATCGCCGCGGCGTCCGCATTGGTCGCCTTGGAATCGTTGACGAACGCCACCCTGCCGGCATGGCCGACCGGCTCCATGCGATGCGCCAGGCCCGGAAAACTGTCGAAACCCGCCTGGATTTCGCCCATCGTCAGGCCGAGCGCGTTGCAGGCAGCGAAGGCTGCGGCCGCATTCTGCGCGTTATGCACGCCTCGCAACGCCCTGGCGCCCGAAAGATCGGCAACCGTCTCGACGGACTTGCCCATCTTGCCTTTTTGCGCGCGCACCAGTCTGCCGTCGTCGAGATAGACACCGTCCTCCAGCTTGCCGGTCGTGGAGATGCGCACGACCTTGTGGCCCTTGGCGGTGAGAAACGCGGCGATGCCAGCCGAATAATGATCGTCCATGCCGATGACCGCTGTGTCCGAGGACGCCACCAGCCGCTCCTTGATCGCCGCATAGGTGTCCATCGATCCGTGTCGGTCGAGATGGTCGGGTGTCAGATTGAGCAGCACGCCGACGCTCGGATTGAGCCCCGGCGTCAGATCGATCTGATAGGAGGAGCATTCGACGACATGCACGGTCGTCTGGTCGGGCGGGTCGAGCGACAGGATCGCCGTGCCGATATTGCCGCCCATCTGTGCGTTGTGGCCGCAAGACGCCAGCACATGGGAGATCAGCGCCGTCGTGGTCGACTTGCCATTGGTGCCGGTTATGGCGACGAACCGGCTTTTCGGTGCCAGCGCCCGGCGTTCGCTGCAGAACAACTCGATATCGCCGATCACCGGCACCTGTGCCGCTTTCGCCAGTTCCACGCTCCAGTGCGGTTTGGGATGGGTCAGCGGCACGCCTGGCGCGAGCACGAGGGCGGCGAAGAAATGAAGGCCGCCTTCGCGGAAATCGCCTATGGGGATACCCTCGCTCTTCGCCGCGGCGACCTGGTCGGGATTGTCGTCGAAGGCGATGAGATCGGCACCGCCCGCCATCAGCGCGCGCGCCGTCGCCAGCCCCGATCCGCCGAGGCCGAACAGTGCGACGTGCTTGCCCTTGTAGGTCGTAACCGGGATCAATTTCCTATCTCAGTTTCAGGGTCGCAAGGCCGAGTAGCGCCAGCATTACCGAGATGATCCAGAACCGGATCACCACCTGGCTTTCCGTCCAGCCCATTTTTTCGAAGTGGTGGTGGATTGGCGCCATCTTGAAGACGCGCTTGCCCGTCAGCTTGAACGAAGCGACCTGGATGATCACCGACAGTGCCTCCATGACGAACAGCCCGCCGACGATGGCAAGCACGATCTCGTGCTTGATGGCGACAGCGGTCGCGCCGATCATGCCGCCGAGCGCGAGCGAGCCGGTGTCGCCCATGAAGATCGCCGCCGGCGGCGCGTTGAACCATAAAAAGCCAAGCCCCGCGCCGATCACCGCGCCGCAAATGACCGCGAGTTCGCCGGTGCCGGCGACGAAGTGGATCTGCAGGTAATCGGCGAAGATGGCGTTGCCCGAAAGATAGGCGATCAGGCCGAAGGTGGCGGCCGCGATCATCACCGGCACGATGGCAAGGCCATCGAGCCCGTCGGTAAGGTTCACCGCATTGCCGGCGCCGACGATGACCAGCGCGCCGAAAACGGAAAAGAACCAGCCCAGATTGAGCAGCAAATCCTTGAAGAAGGGGAAAGCGAGCGAAGTCGAGAACGGCGCTTCCCCCGCCGAGATGAAGGCGATGCAGGCCAGCCCTGCGACGACGAATTCCAGCGCCAGCCGCGTGCGCCCGGGAAAGCCCCTGTGGCTCGCGCGGCTCACCTTCAGATAGTCGTCGTAAAATCCGATCAGTCCAAAACTGACAGTGACCGCCAGCACGACCCAAACGTAGGTGCTGGTCAGATTGGCCCAGATCAGCGATGAGGCTATGACGCCCGACAGGATCATCAGCCCGCCCATGGTCGGTGTGCCGGCCTTGGCGAAATGCGTTTCAGGCCCGTCGGCGCGGATCGGCTGGCCCTTGCCCTGACGAAGGCGCAGCGAGGCAATGATCGCCGGGCCGAACAGGAAGACGAGCACGGCCGTCGTGATCAGTGCGCCGCCGGTCCGAAACGTGATGTATCTAAACAGGTTGAAGATCGGGAACTGGCCCGTCAGCTCTTGCGAGAGATAATAGAGCATGGTCCCCCTATCCGGTTGCCCGACCGGCAGATTGCCCGGTTAATTGTCCGCCCGGCAGACCGGTCGGACTGTTTGAATCACCGCTGCGGCCCACATCGCCGTCGCCATCATCGTTCCCGGCGTCGCCGACCGGATTGCCGCTGACCGGCGGGCATGCCTTCATCAGCGCCTCGACCAGCGGCGTGAATTTCGTGCCGAGCGAGGCCTTGACCATCACCACGTCACCCGGTCTCAGCGCGCCAATCAGGGGCGCCTCGACCTCGGCGGCGCTTGCGTAATGTCCGGCGAGCAGGCTGGGATCAATCTCGCGCGCCAGCGCCCGCATCTGCGGCCCGACCAGGAAGACGAGGTCGACACCGCCGGTTTCCAGCGGTCTTTTCAGTGACTTGTGCAATCTTTCCGACGCATTGCCGAGTTCCAGCATGTCGCCCAGCACCGCAATGCGCCGTCCCCTGGCCCAGATCGGCGAAATCGCCAGTAGCGCGATCGCCGCGCCGACCGAGGTCGGATTGGCATTGTAGCTCTCGTCGATCAGCGTAAAACGGCCGTTCTTGGCGCTGAGCAGGTGGCGGCGGCCGCGTCCCTTTTCGGCCTGCACACTGGCCATGGCGAGCGCTGCCTTGGCGAGATTGGCGCCGACAAGCGAAACCGTCCCCAGGACGGCAAGCGAATTCGTGACCAGATGGACGCCCGGAGCGCCAATCTTGTAGGTGACGCTCTCCTCGCCGATGCGTGCGTCGACAACGGTGCAGTCGGCGAGTGGGCGTACCGCCATGGCGCGGAAATCGGCGCGGCGCCTGGTGCCGAAACTCATGATCTTTTTCACCCCTGCTTCCCACGCCAGTTCGTGAAGCAGCTTGTAGCGCCGGTCGTCGCGGTTGAGCAGCGCCACTCCGCCCGCCTCCAGTCCGGCAAAGATCTCGGCCTTGGCCTGTGCGATCTGGTTGACGTCCCTGAATGCGCCCAGATGTGCCGCCGCCACCGCGGTGATGATCGCCACATGCGGGCGAACCAGCTTGACGAGCGGCGTGATCTCGCCGGGATGATTCATGCCGATCTCGAACACGCCATAGGCGGCTTCCGCCGGCATCCGCGACAGGGTCAGCGGCACGCCCCAATGGTTGTTGAACGAGGCCGGCGAGACATGCACCATGCCGCTCGGCGACAGCACCGTGCGCAGCATTTCCTTGGTCGTCGTCTTGCCGACACTGCCGGTCACCGCGATGATCCTGGCCTGCGAGCGCGCCCTTGCTGCCTTCGCCAGCACTTCCAGCGCCTCCAGCACGTTGCTCACCACCAGTAGCGGCAATTGCACATGGCCGAAGGCGACGAGTTTTTCCTCCGCCACCACGGCAAGCGCGGCGCCGGCATGCATCGCCTTGACCACGTAATCATGTCCGTCGAAGCGATCGCCCTTGATCGCGAAAAAGGCCTCGCCTGCCTCGATCGTCCGGCTGTCGATGGAAATGCCGCCGATGCCTTCCGGCAGGTGTCCGACAGGCCGCGCCCGCATGATCGAAACCAGTTCGTTGGCTGTCCACAGAAAGCTCATGCGGACACCTTCCCCGGCACCCGTTTCGCCATACGGGCCAATGTCTCACGCACCACCTCGTGATCGGAGAAAGGCAGCGTCGTCTCGCCGATGGTCTGCCCTGTCTCGTGGCCCTTGCCGGCGACAACCAGACAGTCGCCCTCTTCCAGCATGGCGATAGCCTGTTCGATCGCCCTGTGCCGGTCGCCGATCTCGATGGCTCCGGGTGCTGCCGTGAGAATCGCCGCGCGGATCATGGCCGGGTCTTCGGAGCGCGGATTGTCATCGGTCACGATCACCACATCGGCGAGCCTCGACGCAATCTCGCCCATGATCGGCCGCTTGCCTGCATCGCGGTCACCGCCGCAGCCGAATGCGATCACCAGCCTGCCCGTCGTGAACGGTCTGAGCGAGGTCAGTACATTGTCCATCGCGTCGGGCTTGTGGGCATAGTCGACATAGACCGGCGCGCCCTCAGCAGTCGTGCCGACCAAATCGAGTCGGCCCGGCGCACCCTCAATGTTCTCCAGCGCATGCAGCGCGAATTCGGCTTTCGTGCCCGTTGCAATCGCCAGCCCGGCAGCGACAAGCGCGTTGGCGATCTGGAAATCGCCGGCCAGCGGGAATTCGATCTCGAAGATTTCCTCGCCGATCTGGATTTCGGCCATCTGCTTGAAGCGCTGGTGCTCGACCCGCTTCAACCCGATGAAGTCGCCGTGACGGCCAACGGTCAACACCTCGCAGCCTGCTTCACGCGCGGCTGCGATGGCGCGTGCCGACCATGCGTCGTCGGCGAAGATCACCGCCGGCGCGCCATCCGGTAAAAGCTCGCGGAACAGCCGCATCTTGGCGGCGAAATAGTCCTCGATATCGGCATGGTAGTCCATGTGGTCGCGGCCGAGATTGGTGAACGCCGCCGCCTTCAATCTGATGCCGTCGAGCCGGTGCTGGTCGAGCCCGTGCGAGGAGGCTTCCATCGCCGCGTGATCGACGCCAGCGCCCGACAGTTCGTCGAGCAGGCGATGCAGTTCGACCGGGTCGGGCGTGGTCAGGCTGCCATAGTCGTTTCGTCCGGGCGCAACCACGCCGGTCGTGCCGATGCTGGCGGCCTGTCTGCCTTCCTGCTCCCAGATCTGGCGGGCAAAGGCGGCGACCGAGGTCTTGCCGGCTGTACCGGTCACCGCGACCAGCGTTTCGGGCTGACGCGGAAAAAAGCGAGCCGCCATGCGCGCCAGTGCTCCGCGCGGTTCGTCGGTGGTCAACACAGGTACGGAAACACTTCTTGCGTCGAAACCCGTGGCGGTGAGGATGGCGCACGCGCCATTGGCGATCGCGTCGTCGATGAACCGGGCGCCATTCACCTTGCTGCCGGCAAGTGCGGCAAACAGATAACCGGACCGGACGGCGCGCGAATCCGCGCTCAGGCCGCTTACCTCGAGCCTGGCCACCGCCTCATCGAGCGCAAAATCCCTGCCGGCAAGTTTCCCAAGTTCCATCGTCAAGCACACCGCCGAACAAACCAGCCAACGCCGCCCGGTATAAAGGTATTCCGAATCACCGGCCGGACGCCTTACCCTTCGTAACGCCTGACCGTATCCGCCACAATGCGCGAGGCATGTGCCCTGCCAGGGGCAGGAGCCGCCAATGACCGGGTTACGGGTCCTGAACTGCAATCGGCGGATTGCCTAACGCGAGACGAGGACGGGATCCGCGT
The DNA here is from genome assembly GCA_022340185.1 of Salaquimonas sp. Lineage (GTDB taxonomy): Bacteria > Pseudomonadota > Alphaproteobacteria > Rhizobiales > Rhizobiaceae > BOKV01. Next base: position 32,797 of record JAJDOK010000035.1, read on the forward strand.
TATCGTCGAAAACCGGCTGCACGCCCAGAACCGGCGCCGAGCGGCGAATGATATTGCCGACCATCGGGGCGGCATTGAGGCCGGCCACCGCACTCGGCGCGCCTTCCTCGCGTTTCGGTTCGTCGATGATGACCAGCACGACATAGCGCGGGTTCTCGATCGGAAACGCCGCTAGAAAGGCGTTGAAGCGCTTTTTGCTGGAATAGCGTCCGTTGACGACCTTTTCCGCCGTGCCGGTCTTGCCGCCGACCCGGTAGCCGGGCACGGCGGCATGCCTGCCGCTGCCTTTGACGACATTGAGCCGCATGAGATAGCGCATGGTGTCGCTGGTCGATGGTTTGATCACCTGGGTGGCGATCGCATCGGCCTGCGCGCGCGAACGCGGAAACAGCGTCGGCGGGATGAGCCTGCCGCCATTCATCAGCGCCGCGGCGGCGACAGCCGTCTGCAATGGAGTCGTCGAAACGCCGTGGCCATAGGAGATCGTGATCGAGTTGATCTTCTTCCACTCCGCCGGTTCCAGCGGGGTCGCCACTTCCGGCAGGTCGAAATGCATCTTGTCCAGCAGGCCCATCTTGTGCAGGAACGCCTTGTGCGCCTCTATGCCGACGACGTCGGCCATCTTCGCCGTACCGATATTCGACGAATAGATGAACACTTCCGGCACGGAGAGCATGCGCCGCTTGCCATGGAAGTCGTGGATGGTGAAGCCGGCGATATGGATCGGCTTGGATGCGTCGAACTGGTCGTGGAGCGTGACAAGGCCGCTGTCCAGCGCCATCGCGGTGGTGAACATCTTGAAGGTCGAGCCCATCTCGAACACGCCGCCCGACATGCGGTTGAGGCGATCCTTCTGCAATGCCTCGGCGGGATGGTTCGGATCGTAGTCCGGCACCGAGGCCATCGCCACGACCTCGCCGGTATTGGCATCGAGCACGACAGCGCCGGCGGCGAGCGCCGAATAGCGCTCCATGCCCTTTTCCAGTTCGTCATGCACGAAATATTGGACGCGCGCGTCGATCGACAGCTTCATCGGCTCGAGCGCCTGATCGATGGTCAATCCGGAATTGCGCAGATCCTTGAGGCCACGATCGTCGATCGCCTTTTCGATGCCTGCAATGCCGACATTGTCAATATTGACGAGACCGACGACGTGCGCCGCCAGCGCTCCCTTGGGATAGAAGCGCCGTGTTTCCGTGCGAAAGCCGATGCCGGGAATACCGAGCGACAAGATCTTGGCCTGCTGAGACGGTGTCAGCTCGCGCTTCAGCCAGACGAATCCGGCCTTGCTCGCCAGCCGCTTGTAGGTTTCCTCGATGTCGAGATCGGGCAACACCTTCGACAGCATTTCCACCGCATCATCGGGATCGACGATACGGCGCGGCTCGGCATAGAGCGACGCGGTGTTGATATCGGTGGCAAGCGTCACGCCGTTGCGGTCGGTCAGGTCCGGCCGCCGCGAGGCGATCGACCTGTCGGCAAGTACCCGGCCCGCCGAACCGCTCGGCTCCAGAAAGCCGTAATAGGCCAGTCGCCCGACGATCACGCCATAGGCCAGCCCGATGAGCGCCATGGCGAGCACGATACGCGAGCGCAGCCGGTCGGCCGCCATCTTTCGCGATCCGTCGAGACGCAGATGGTGGGCGAGATAGCCGCCCTGCGCCGCCTCTTCCCCTTCGGCGCCGCCTCGCTCTTCGACCGTCTGGAGCATGCCCTCGCTCACTGATCCATTTCCTCCACCGCTCCATCCTCTGCCGGATCGTCTTCGCCGGGCTTGCCCCCGACAGATTTGATGGAGCCGGTAATCGTGCCGCGGTCGGCAGCGCCGTCCGACTGGGCTTCCCTCATCCTGTCCTGCACCTCCGCCGGCATCTGGTCGGCCATCGGCACGTCATCGAGCGTGCCGACCATCTCCGGTTCGGTCGGCTGCAGTTGCAGATCGTCCTGGTAGCGCTCGACCAGCTTCTTCAGCCGGTCCGGGCTGGTCAGCAGGCTCCAGTCGGCGTTTAGGATGTCGATGGCTTCCTTTTCGATCTCCAGCCGCTTCTCGAGCTTGGCGACGCGCGCCTTCGCCGCTTCCGAATCGTATTTGACCTTGAAGGTCCAGGAGGCCGCCGCGATCACCGCGGCGACCATGACCACGTCAAGGGTTCTGAACATGGCTGCCTCCTGGCGGATGATTGCGGGTGCCGAACCGTTCGAGCGCGACAAGCGCCGGCATGGCGTAAAAGGATTTTTCACCGCGCGGCCTGGCGGTGGTTCGCACGCCGAAGCGCAGCTTGGCCGAGCGCGCCCGCGGGTTGGTTTTCGCCTCGGTCTCCCTGACCGCCACCATCGCCTTTCTGGGCAGGGTGAAGGTCGGTTCGGCGGCTTCGACCGGCGGCAGATGACGCGAACCCGCCGGCGCCTGGGAACGGTCGGCGAAGAAACGCTTGACGATACGGTCTTCCAGAGAATGGAAGGTGACGACGACCAGCCGTCCGCCCGAGGCCAGAATGGCTTCGGCGGCGACCAGCGCATCGGCCAGTTCGTCCAGCTCGCGATTGACGAAGATCCTGAGCGCCTGGAAGGTGCGCGTTGCCGGATGGATGCGCTCGGTGGGTTTGCGGCCGAGCACGCTCTCGACCAGACGGGCGAGATCGAGCGTCGTCTCGAAAGGTTTTTCGGCGCGGCGCCTGACGATGGCGCGCGCCACGCGGGCGGCCTGCTTTTCCTCGCCAAGTATGCCGATGATGCGGGTCAATTCGTTCTGTTCGGCGCGGTTGACGACATCGGCGGCGCTCGGCCCGCCTTCGCCACCTTCCATGCGCCC